>CAZOIA010000125.1:0-16349 GCA_964579675.1 uncultured Planctomycetales bacterium
ACAGACCGTCCTTCTCCGGGCGGTAGGTCCGGTAGTTGATCGTCTCCGGCTTCTTGACCTCGCCGAACGACCAACTTCGGATGTCGTTGGGCGAAGCCAGCGAAACCTTGACGCTGCCGTAATCGTTGATCCGGTCGTAAATGCTGTCGGCCATTTCGTCAGGGTCCTTTGTCCGAGAAAAGGATCACCAGTCGTTCACGTCACACTCAGATCATGCGGTTCTTCTCGAGCTGGATGTTCATTCCCAGCCCCTTGATCTCATTGCACAACACGTCGAACGACACCGGAGTACCCGCCTCGAGCGTGTTGGTGCCCTTGACCATCGATTCGTATATCTTGGTTCGACCCTCGACGTCGTCGCTCTTGACCGTCAGAAGCTCCTGAAGAATGTAGGCCGCACCGTACGCCTCCAGTCCCCAGACCTCCATCTCTCCGAACCGCTGGCCGCCTGTTCGCGCCTTGCCGCCCAGTGGCTGCTGGGTGATCAGGGAGTAGGGCCCCGTCGCCCGGGCGTGAATCTTGTCATCCACCAGATGGTGGAGCTTGTTCATGTACAGATAACCGACGGTCACCGGTTGATCGAACCGTTCACCCGTCCGGCCGTCGTAGACCGGCAGCTTCCCGCCCCGCGGCATCGTCTCCAGAAGCTCGGCCGTATCCCCTGCGTTCTGGATCGCCTCGGGATCGGTGCAGCGCTGGCGGACCCGCTGGTTGGCCTCGCGAACGCATTCGTCGATCTCCGCTTCCTTCGCCCCGTCGAACACCGGCGTCACCGCCTGGAAACCGAGTATCGCCGCCGCCCAGCCCAGGTGCGTCTCCAGGATCTGTCCCACGTTCATACGGGAGGGCACGCCCAACGGGTTGAGCAGAATATCCACCGGCCTCCCGTCCTCCAGGAACGGCATGTCCTCTTCGGGCAGGATCCGGGCGATAACCCCCTTGTTCCCGTGGCGGCCCGCCATCTTGTCACCCACCGCCAGTTGCCGCTTCGTCGCCACGTACACCTTCACCATCTCCAGCACCCCGGAGGGCAACTCGTCCCCGCGCTTCATCTGGGCGAGCTTGCGATCCCGTTCTTCGATGAGTTCCGCGATCCGCGGCCAGTAGCGATCGATCAGCTTGCGGGCCTCCGGCCGGGCCGACGCCGGCCTGATCCACTTGTACTGGCCCGCCTCCACCTGGGCAGCGAAGGAGTCCACCTGCTCCAGGATAACTTCCGTCGTTTCCGACTTGCCCACCTTCTGCTTCGTGGACGGATCGACCATCACCTGGCCCGTCAGCTCCTCGATCGCCCCGCACATCTTGCGGAAGATCGCCGCGATCTTGTCCTCCTGCTTTTTCCTGAACGCCCTCGTCTGGAGATTGAGCTGCTTCTTCTGCTCGTCGGTCAGGTGCATTCGGCGGCTGAACCACTTCGTGTCGATCACGACCCCTTCCTCGCCGGCCGGCAGTTCGAGCGAATCGTTCTTCACGTCCTCACCCGCCCGGCCGAAGATCGCATACAGCAGCTTCTCTTCCGGGCTCAGCTCGCTCTTGCTCTTCGGGCTGACTTTCCCGACCAGGATGTCCCCCGGGCCCACCCGGGTCCCGACCCGGACGATCCCGTTCTCGTCCAGGTTCGCCAGCGCCCGCTCCGACACGTTCGGAATGTCGCGCGTGAACTCCTCGCGACCCAGCTTCGTCTCCCGAATCTCGATGTCGTATTCATCAATGTGCACGCTGGTGAACACGTCACCCTTGAGCAGCCGCTCGCTGATCAGGATCGCGTCCTCGAAGTTGTACCCGTCGTAGGTCATGAACGCGACGAGGACGTTTCGCCCCAGGGCCAGCTCGCCGTTCCTGCACGCTGGACCGTCCGCAATGATCTGTCCTTTCTTGACCCTCTGGCCAAGGCGGACGATCGGCCTCTGGTTCAGGCACGTACGCTCGTTGAGCCCCTCGAACTTGCGCAGCAAATACTCGTCCGTCTCGTCGATTTCAATTCGGGTGGCATCGACTGCGGTCACCGTGCCGCCCCGGCCAGCCCGGACGACCATCCCGCTGTTCTCGGGAATCAACTGCTCCATGCCCGTGGCTACAATCGGGGCCTCCGCCTCGAGCAATGGCACCGCTTGCCGCTGCATGTTCGACCCCATCAGCGCACGGTTCGCGTCGTCATGTTCCAGGAACGGAATCAACGCCGCCGAAACCCCCACCGTCTGCTTCGGCGAGATGTCTACGTAGTCGATCTCCTTCGAATCGACCGTCGCAAGATCACCGTTGACCCGGGCCAGGCTTGTCCCGGGATGAAGCTTGCCCGTCTGGGGGTCCACCACCTCCGGCGGGGCCAGCACCGCCTGCATTTCCTCGTCCGCCCGGAGCATCACCGTCTCCCCGTTGACGCTCCCCTTGACAACCTTGCGATAAGGCGTCACCAGGAACCCGTAATCGTCCACCGTGCTGTAAATGCTCAGCGATGCGATCAGGCCGATGTTCGTTCCTTCCGGCGTCTCGATCGGGCAGATACGACCATAGTGGCTGATATGAACGTCCCGGACCTCAAAGCCGGCCCGCTTGCGATTCAGCCCCCCGGGCCCCAAAGCCGACAGCCGCCGCTCGTGAGTCAACTGGCTGAGCGGATTCGTCTGGTCAACCACCTGTGAGAGCTCACCCCGGCCGAAGAAGAACTCGATGCTCGATGAGATGCTCTTCGAGTTCACCAACTCGGCAATGCGACCCATCGCGTCAGGATCCTTCAGGCTCATGCGCTCCTGGACCGTCCGCCTCAGCTTCAGGAAACCCTTGCGTATCTCGTCCGCCGCCAACTCATCGATCGTCCGCAACCGGCGGTTCCCCAGATGGTCAATGTCGTCCACCTCGTACGCCGACTCCCCGCTCCGAAGCAGCAGTATATATCGCAGCGAGTTGACCACGTCCTCCACCCGAAGCGTCATCTCCGTCTCCGGCACGTTCTGGTCGAACTTCCGGTTGAGCCGAAAACGTCCCACCTTCCCCAGACGGTACCGGTTCTCGTCGAAGAACTTCTCGGAGAACAGCTTCCGGGCCTTCTCTGTCTGCGGCGGGTTCCCAGGCCGAAGACGCGAATAGATCTTCAGCAGCGCATCTTCGTGCCCGTGGCAACCGTCTTCAGCCATCGTGTTCAGCATCAACGGGTCCGGCACGCTATCCAACACCGCCACCGTCTTGATGTCGGTGTTCTGGATCCGAGACACCGCGTCGCCGATCTGGCAGCCGCCCTTCACCAGAACCTCTCCCGATTTGGTGTCTATGATCTCGCTCACCGCGTACATTTCCGGCTTCAGCGAGCCCGCGCGGACGTTCCTGATCTTGGCGTCATAGAACGTCTTGACCAGCGCTTCGTTGGTCGAGTACGCCTCGTCCATCGCCCGGAGGAATGTCGTCGCCGCGATCTTGGCCGACTGATCGATCCGGACGGCGAGAACGTCTTTCTTGGTCACGTTGATCTCGATCCAACTGCCGCGCTCCGGGATGATCCGGCACCCGTGCAACGCCCGGTCACCCTCAGCCTGGACCTTGACGAAATCCACGCCCGGGCTGCGGTGCAGTTGATTGACGATCACCCGCTCCGCACCATTGATGATGAACTCGCCCCCGCCCATCATCACCGGCAGTTCACCCAGGTAGATCGAGTCCTCGGCAATCTCATCCTTGTCCTTACGCACCAGCCGGACGCGGATGCGAAACGGCATCCCGTACGTCAACCGGAGTTGGCGGCACTCGTCGGACATGTACCGCGGCGCCCCCAGGTCGTACGACATGTACTCCAGCGACATGTTCCCATCGTAGCTTTGGATCGGGAAAACTTCCCTGAGCAGTGCCTCTAGGCCGCGCTTCTTGCGTTTTTCCGGCTCAACGTCAGCCTGGAGGAACCGGGCGTACGATTCGGTTTGAATCCGCGTCAGAGGCGGGATGGGCAACGCGTCGCCGATCCTCCCGAATCTCCTGGTTTCCTGCACCGTCAGCATGGAATTGTTTCCTTTCCTGCAGATCGCACTGGGCCCGTGCACACCGACCGCATCAACGACCACAACCGACCGACCCCAGCGGTCCGGACATTGGCGCCATCCTGCTCCGCCCGCTCCGGACAAACCCCGGGCTGACGGAGACACACCTTGCTGCTGACTCAGGACTGAAACCCACGCGAGGCCATCCGTTCGACTGGCGGTCCTGTCCGAATCGGGTCTTGCCGCCCCGACTCGCCGGCCGATCCCGCCTCGCAGCGGAGGGAACAGCTTGGAACCTGTCACGGCGGGACAAATTCCCGCATCTCACCCTTGGGACCCCCGGGAGCCCGTCTCCCAAGCCCCTGACACCCCTTGCCCTCTTCTCGCCCAAACCCGTGGGCCGATGCTATTTCAATTCGACCGTCGCACCGGTATCTTCAAGATCCTTCTTTAGCTTCTCCGCCTCTTCCTTGGGGATCCCCTCCTTGACCGCCTTGGGCGCACCCTCCACCAGCTCCTTCGCTTCCTTCAGGCCAAGGCTCGTCGCCGCCCGCACCGCCTTGATCACCTGGATTTTTTTGTCGCCGATGCCCTTGAGAACCACGTCGAAGCTGGTCTTCTCTTCGGCGGCTTCAGCGACCTCTCCGGCCCCGGCAGCCGGACCCGCCATGACCACCGCCCCGCCACCGGCCGGCTCGATGCCGTGCTCTTCCTTCAGGCAATCCACCAGTTCCTGTGCCTGCTTCAGCGTCAACCCCACGATCTTCTCCGCAAGCTTCCTGGTTTCCGGACTGAACTCCTTCGCAGGTGCTGCTTCTGCCATCTTCACGCAACTCCGATTCTCGATGCAGCCCGCCAACCGCCTGATAGGTGACGTCCCGGTGACGCCATTTAACCTGCCAGGCAGGCCAATCCGCAGCGCCCGGTCAGGCTGCCGACTACTCTCGTTAACCACGCAGGGATCGCAGGAATCCATTCCCACCCTTCCAAACACGCACAAGGACCGCGGGAATCCATTCGCGCGTGCCTTCTACGCCTCGCCGCCATCCTCCTTCTCGGTGATGGCCCGGAGGCAGCCGGCGAACCGCCCCCCCGGACCCGCCAGACAACCGGCCACCAACCGCGCGGGGCTGCTGATCAGCATCGCCACCTCGCCCAGTTGCTCGGACCAGCTCTTCATCTTCGCCAACTGCTCGACCTCCAGAATCTCCGGATCGCCGTCGAGAATCCCCTGCTTCAGCTCGATCGCGGGGTACGTATTCCGCAGGCCAACCAGCGTCCTGGCCACGTCGATGATCGACTCCCCGCCCGTCACCAACGCGCACGGGCCCGCCAGCGCCCTGCCCAGAGGTCCCAGCGGACCGTTGGCAAGTGCCCGACGCGCAAGGCTGTTCTTGATGATTCGCATACGAAGGTTTCTCGAACGGAGTTCGCCCCGAAGCCGATTCGTCGAGATCGCATCCAACCCGACCACGCTGACCACGCACGCGCTGTCAACGCCGGCGTAGCACTTCGTGTACTCCCGCGTCATCAAGTCCTTTACTGGTTTGCTCATAGTCTCATGCCTTCTGGCTACTTACCGCCACGTACAGTTCAGCCAGGCCGTCATCTCCAGGCCGTTACCGCCCGATTTACCTGATCAACTCACATCCAGCGTGACCGATGGCGTCATCGACGCCGATAGACACACGCGCTTGAGATACTGTCCTTTGGCCGCTTGCGGCCTCGCCTTGCGAATATGATCGATAAACGCCTCGACGTTCTCCTGCAGGTCCTTGGTCGCAAAGCTCAACTTGCCAACCGGGGCGTGGACGTTCCCGCCTGCGTCGTTGCGATACTCCACCTTGCCCGCGGAGTACTCCTTGACCGCCTGGGCGATATCGGGGGTAACCGTCCCGGACTTCGGCGAGGGCATCTTGCCCTGGGGCCCGAGTATCCGCCCGAGCTTGCCGACCTTGCCCATCAGGGACGGATGAGCGACGGCCACGTCGAACTCCAGCCAGCCGTCGCTGATTCGCTTGACCAGCTCATCCGCGCCCACCTCCACCGCACCGGCGGCCTTGGCCGACTCGGCCATCTCCTCCGGGCAGAATGCGATCACCCGCTTGATCTTCCCGATGCCCTTCGGCAGCGAGACCGCCCCCCGGATCATCTGGTCGGCCTGCTTCGGGTCGATCCCCAGGTGAAGAACCACCTCCACCGTCTGATCGAATCCCTTCCGCTTGCGAAGCCCCCTATAGTCCTTCTTATTGGGCTTCGCCCCGCCCATCTCCTTGAGCAGTTCGATCGCCTCGGGGATCGGATGCTGGCGGCCCTTCTCTCGCAACGTGGCCATCTGCGTCCGGTACCGGGCACTGCATGTCGGCATAGTCTGCCTCCCACTGCTGTTCACCCGAAACGGGGCCCGTGGTCAGGCCCATCCTTCCTTATCCTTCGACGATTTCGATCCCCATCGACCGCGCCGTTCCCGCGACGATGCGGTCGGCGTGCTCCAGGTCGAAGGCGTTCAAGTCCTTCTGTTTGCGCTCGCTGATCGTTCGAATCTGCGACCGGGTGACCTTCCCCACCTTCTCCTTGTTCGGGATCCCGCTGCCCTTGGCGATCTGGGCCGCCTCTTTCAGCAGTACCGCCGCCGGCGGGCTCTTCACCAGAAAAGAGAACGACTTGTCCTTGTAAACCGTGATCTCCACCGGCACCGTCATGCCGTTGAGCGAGGCGGTCTGGGCGTTGAACTGCTGGACAAACTGCCCGATGTTCACGCCGTGCTGGCCCAAGGCCGGCCCGATCGGTGGAGCTGGTGTCGCTTGACCGCCCGATGCCTGAAGCTTGATCTTGGTCAGAACCGCTTTGGCCACTTTCTCACCTTCTCACTTTCTCACCTTCTCACGTTCTCACCTTGCCGACCGCCTACAGCTTCTCCAACTGCCAGTATTCCACATCCACGGGGGTTGACCGGCCGAAGATCGTCAGCAGCACCGTGACGATGCCCTTAGACTCGTCCATGCTTTCCACGTTCCCCTCGAAGTTCTGGAACGAGCCTTCCTTGATCTTGACCCGATCCCCCGGGGCGAACTCCAGCCCGTGCAACGCTGCCTCTTCGTCCGGCTTGGCCGCCGCCACCAACATCATGTCCACGTCGTGGTCCCGCATGCTCGTCGGCTTGCCGTCGGAACCGATGAAGTCACCCACCCCCGTCGTCTCCTTCACCAGGAACCAGATGTTCTCCGGAATCGAGCCGTCCGGGTCTGTCGCCATCTCCACGAACACGTACCCCGGATACAGCTTCTTCTCGATCACCTTCACCTGCCCCGCCTTCATCCGCTTTTCTTTGGCGGTGGGTACCAGGATTCGGCCAATCCGATCCTCTAGGTCTTCGATGCGAACCTTGCGATCCAGCGCCTCGCGAACCTGGTCTTCCTTGTTGCTCGCCACCCGCAAGACATACCACTTCATTCCGGGGCGGGTCGGCTCCGGGCCCCCACTGGGCTTCGCCGCGGACTCCGGGGCCGCTGGAGGAGTCGAAGCCGAAGAAGAATTCGCCTCTCCGCCCGCTTCTTCACGTTTTTCCTCGCCCCCCTCCTCGCGTTCCTGCTGGGTCTCGGCGGCCACCTCTGGCGTCGAACCCTCCGGCCCTTCAGTACGGGTCATCGTTTCCCCGGCTGACCCCGCCTGCCCACTGGCTTCAGGCGAGTCCCCGGTCCCCCGCTCGATACCGTCGTCCGTATCCGGCACGCTCATGATCCACTTCCGAACAATCGTTCCAGACCCGGAGATGCCTTCAACACCTTGATCGTGCTGAAGAACAACATGAACGCAATGTCCCAGGCAAACAGGAACACGCCCAGCACGACCACCGTCACAATCACCACTCTGGTTGAGCGGACAACTTCCTTGCGGGTCGACCACCTCACCTTCTTCATCTCGCCTTCGGTCGCGATGAAGAAGTCGTTCGACTTGCGGCCGATGCCCGCGATCCAGTACACCAGCACCCCCATCGCCACGATGAAACCGAAGGTGACGCCATACTGCACCGGCAAGAGGTATTTCGCCTCCAGGCCCAGCGTGCTCAGTTCGTTGAGCAGGAACGCAGCCCCGGTAACGGTCAATACGCCGATCCCGATCGCCGTCCCCAGGCGCGTGTAATAACCCTGCCCTGGCTTGTAGACCCGCAAAGCGAAGCCGCCGCCTCGCCGCTCCGCCCGCGATCTGCCGACACGCGCTGCGCCGCCAGGTCTGGTTTCTGCACGCCCCGACCCTTCAGATGCCGCTTCTTGGCTCACTCGGGATTCCTCTCGCCCTTAATCGAGGTCCTTGGTCGCTGCCCCCGGGCACCGCTACCAATTGCCATGATAACCCGGCACACAGGAGCGGAGGGACTTGAACCCCCAACCGCCGGTTTTGGAAACCGGTGCTCTGCCAATTGAGCTACGCTCCTAAGAAGCCTCGGCAGGCAATCACTTGAGGTCCACGCACCCCGTCCCCTCGCGATTGACCGTCACCGGCCTTCCGCCCGGGCGTAACCGCAACCAGCCTCACCGCACGCTCTGCCCATACTACTTACGCTTGACCTTGTGAACCGTCCGCTTGCGAACTCGGGGACAGTATTTCTTCAACTCCAGCTTCGGTGTCCCACCCATCACATTCACGGAGATACGGTAGTTCAGATCGCCGCACTCGGTGCACTGAAGCCAAACGTATTCCCGTTTTGCAGCTTTGGCCATTACACCTCAACCTTCACCACAACGCCCGAGCCCACCGTGCGGCCACCCTCCCGCACCGCGAAACGCAGGCCCTCTTCCATCGCGATCGGCTTGCCCAACTCGACTTCCAGCTCCACGTTGTCGCCCGGCATGCACATCTCAGCCCCACCCAGCAAGTGGAGACCACCGGTCACGTCCGTGGTGCGGAAGTAGAACTGCGGACGGTACCCGCTGAAGAACGGCGAGTGGCGACCACCCTCCTCCTTAGTCAGTACGTAGACCTGCCCTTGGAACTTCGTGTGCGGCGTGATCGTGCCCGGCTTGGCCAACACGTGGCCTCGCTCCAGCGCGTCCTTCTCCACCCCCCGCAGCAGGACGCCCACGTTATCGCCGGCCTGCCCGAACTGCAGTGTCTTGTTGAACATCTCCACGCCGGTCACCGTCGTCTTGCGGGTCTCGCTCAGCCCGACGATCTCCACCTCATCGCCAACCTTGACGCTTCCCCGCTCGATCCTGCCCGTGCCCACCGTTCCACGCCCCTTGATGCTGAACACGTCCTCGATCGGCATCTGGAACGGCCGGTCGATATCACGCTTCGGCTCGGGAATGTACTCATCAATCGCGTCCATCAGCTCCGCGATGCACTTGTTCTTCTCTTCATCGTCCGGGTTCAGCAGCGCCTCAGTGGCCGACCCTTTGATGATCGGAATGTCGTCGCCCGGGAACTCGTACTTGCTGAGCAGTTCGCGGATCTCGAGATCCACCAATTCCAGCAGCTCCGGATCGTCCACCAGGTCGGTCTTATTAAGGAACACCACGATCGCGGGCACGTTCACCTGACGGGCCAGCAGGATGTGCTCGCGGGTCTGGGGCATCGGACCATCGGCGGCGGATACCACCAGAATCGCTCCGTCCATCTGGGCCGCTCCCGTAATCATGTTCTTCACGTAGTCCGCATGACCCGGACAGTCCACGTGGGCGTAGTGGCGCTTCTCCGTCTCGTATTCCACGTGCGCGGTCGCGATCGTCAGGATCTTCGTGGCGTCGCGACGCCCCGCCTTCTCCGATGCTTTGGCGATCTCGTCGTAAGACTTGAACTTGCCCAGCCCCTTCTTCTCCTGGACGGCCGTCATCGCCGCCGTCAATGTCGTCTTGCCGTGGTCCACGTGACCGATCGTGCCCACGTTCACGTGCGGCTTCGTACGTTCAAATACAGCCTTGGCCATGTAACCAGTTCCTCCACTCTTGTTCGCTATGCGAATCGCCTATGAACCCGGCCCAGAAACGCCGCCATCTCGACCGCACCAGAGCGATAGCTGCTGATGGGGGTTGAACCCATGACCTCGTCCTTACCAAGGACGCGCTCTACCACTGAGCTACAGCAGCGGGCAGTTGGGCATCACCCGCATCGCCCGCCGTCCTGGACCCACCCCTGTGACTAGCCTACGGACAGACCCCCACCGTGCGCACCCGTCACCGGAGCCCAACTACTATACGCTTTCTGCACCCACTGTCAAATCCACTCCTTCAATCAGATTCCCTCCCCCGTTTCCGGTCGCCGCCGCCCTTATCTTATCAGGCTACCCATCCCGGTTCCCGCCGGGGATTGCGCCGGTAACAACCTGTCAATAAAGGACTTGCGCTTCAGGGCCCTGCCTGCTCCTTCAAGTCCCGCCTGGCAGGCAGCAAACCAGCGGCTGAGCATCGGCCGAGCCAGGTCGGCCGGACCAAGGCAAGATCACAAATCGTCCCCGTTTTTCGGCACGAGGTCGCGGTCCCGTGGCCTGCGGGCGACGGGCCAACCGACCACGTGAGGATGGGAGAAAGCAACCAAGACCTGCACGACAGCCAAGTGCGTGCTGACCCGAGCGATCCCGGTACCCTGACATGAACATCAGGCCACTCTACCGTGCGTTTCCTCACGGTATCTCCACTCCTGGAAGAGCGGGGCTCTTCGTGCTAGAGTATGCCGAACACGGCGGTACCGGCCCCGTATCGGGCCGACCCAACCTCCACGCTGATGCGTCAGCTTTGGCCGCCACGGTTGGCCGAACAGCGTTCGATGCGGAACAGAATGCTGAGATCGGCTGGCGCCTGCTGACACCATAAGTAATTCAAGGAGTAACATCGATGGGCCCACGAACCGTAACCACAGTAGACGGCAATGAAGCCACCACCTCCGTGGCGCACCGCACCAACGAGGTCATCGCGATCTACCCGATCACGCCTTCCTCTGTCATGGGTGAATTGGCCGACGAATGGTCTGCCAAGAAGAGGCCCAACATCTGGGGAACACTTCCCCAGGTCACCGAGATGCAGTCCGAGGCCGGCGCCGCCGCAGCCGTGCACGGCGCCCTGCAGGCCGGTGCCCTGACCACCACGTTTACCGCTTCCCAGGGCCTGCTGCTGATGATCCCGAGCATGTACAAGATCGCCGGCGAACTCACCTCGTACTGCATGCACGTGTCGGCCAGGACAGTGGCCACCCATGCCCTGTCCATCTTCGGCGACCATTCGGACGTGATGGCCTGCCGGCAGATCGGGTTCGCGTTGTTGTCTTCCGGATCGGTGCAGGAGGCACATGACATGGCGTGCATCGGTCAGGCCTCCACGCTCAAGAGCCGGATCCCCTTCCTGCACTTCTTCGAGGGGTTCCGCATCTCGCACGAGGTCTCCAAGATTAAGCAACTGTCCGACGACGATCTGCGCTTCATGATGGACGCCGAGGCGATCAAGGCCCATCGCGAGCGGGCCATGACTCCCGATCGGCCCGTGCTTCGCGGCACCGCCCAGAACCCGGACACTTTCTTCCAGGCCCGCGAGGCCTGCAACAGGTTCTATGACGCGTGTCCGGCCATCGTTCAGGAGGTCATGGACCGGTTTGGCGAGCGCACCGGACGCAGGTACCGCCTCTTTGATTACGTCGGCGTCCCGGACGCCGAGCGCGTGGTCATCCTGATGGGTTCGGGTGCGGAGACGGCCCACGCAACCGTCGAGTACCTGGTGAGCAGGGGCGAGAAGGTCGGCGTGGTCAAGGTTCGGTTGTACCGGCCGTTCTCGGCGCAGCACTTCCTCGCCTCGTTGCCCAAGACCGTCAAAGCAATCGCGGTTCTGGACCGGACCAAGGAGCCTGGTGCTCTCGGCGAGCCGCTGTACATGGACGTGGTGACGGCACTGCATGAAGCCAACGTCGCCGGCACCTCGCCCCTGGCCCGGGAGCCTCGAATCATCGGCGGAAGATACGGGCTGAGCAGCAAGGAATTCACGCCGGCCATGGTCAAGGCGGTGCTTGACGAACTGGCCAAGGACAATCCCAAGAGCCACTTCACGATCGGCATCGAGGATGACGTGACCCACTTGTCGCTCGACGTGGACGAGAGCTTCGACATCGAGCCGGAAGAGGTGGTGCGGGCGGTTTTCTTCGGCCTGGGTGCGGACGGCACGGTGGGGGCGAACAAGAACTCGATCAAGATCATCGGGACCGAGACGGACAACTACGCCCAGGGCTACTTCGTGTACGACTCGAAGAAGTCCGGGGCGATGACCATCTCGCACCTGCGGTTCGGCCCGCAGCAAATCCGCCCTCCGTACCTGGTGAAGCGGGCCAGCTTCGTGGCCTGCCACCAGTTCCTGTTCCTCGAGAAGTACGACCTTCTGCGATACGCCGTCCCCGGGGCAGTGTTCCTGCTCAACGCGCCGTTCAGCAAGGATGAGGTATGGGACCGCCTGCCCCGCGAGGTACAGGAGCAGATCATCAGCAAGAAACTCAGGTTCTACGTCATCGACGCGTACAAGGTGGCTCGGGAAACGGGCATGGGCTCGCGGGTCAACACGATCATGCAGACGTGCTTTTTCGCGATCTCCGGCGTGCTGGCGCGCGAGGAGGCGATCGGCAAGATCAAGGGCACCATCCAGAAGACTTACGGCAAGAAGGGCGAAGAGGTGGTCCGGCGCAACTTCGCGGCGGTGGACGCCGCCCTCGAGCACCTGCACGAGGTCCAGGTTCCGGATGAGGCCACCAGCGAGCGTCGCCGCCGCCCGATCGTGCCCGACGAGGCCCCCGACTTCGTCAAGAACGTGACGGCGGTCATGCTGGCGGGCAACGGCGACCGCCTGCCGGTCAGTGCCTTCCCGGTGGACGGGACTTTCGACACCGGGACCACCCAGTGGGAGAAGCGGAACGTCGCCCTGGAAGTGCCTATCTGGGATCCCGCCCTGTGCATCCAATGCAACCGCTGCTCGATCGTCTGCCCGCACGCGGCGATCCGGGCCAAGGTGTACGACCCGGCGTTGCTGGCTGGCGCTCCCGAGTCTTTCCGGTCCGCGGACTACAAGGCCAAGGACTTCCGGGGCATGAAGTTCACCATCCAGGTCGCTCCCGAGGACTGTACCGGGTGCAAGCTGTGCGTGAACACCTGCCCCGCCAAGGACAAGTCCAATCCCAAGCGCAAAGCCATCAACATGGAGCCGCAGATTTCCATCCGCCAGCGTGAGCGGTCCAACTACGCCTTCTTCCTCGACTTGCCCGACCTGGACCGCACGGCAATCGAGAAGATCAACGTGAAGACCTCGCAGTTCCTGCGGCCACTGTTCGAGTACTCCGGGGCCTGTGCCGGGTGCGGCGAAACGCCTTATGTTAAGCTGTTCACCCAGCTCTTCGGCGATCGCCTTTTGATCGGGAACGCCACCGGCTGCTCGAGTATCTATGGCGGCAATCTGCCCACCACGCCTTACTGCAAGGACGCCAACGGTCGCGGGCCGGCCTGGAACAACTCGCTGTTCGAGGATACGGCGGAGTTCGGCTTCGGCTTCCGCCTGGCCGTCGACAAGCACAACGAACAGGCCCGCGAACTCCTGCACAAGCTCGGCTCCCAAATCGGCGACAACCTCGTCCGGGAGCTTCTAACCGCTGATCAGACAACAGAGGCCGGCATCAAGGCCCAGCGCGAGCGGGTCGTCGCCCTGCGGCAGAAGCTCACCGGGCTCGACGCCCCCGAGGCCGAGCGGCTCGATCTGCTCGCCGACTATCTGGTTAAGAAGAGCGTCTGGTCACTCGGTGGCGACGGTTGGGGTTACGACATCGGCTACGGCGGTCTGGACCACGTGTTGAGCATGACCCGGGACATCAACATTCTGGTGCTTGACACCGAGGTCTACTCGAACACCGGCGGTCAGGCTTCCAAGGCCACGCCGCTGGGTGCGGCGGCCAAGTTCGCTGCCGCGGGCAAGTCGGTGGCCAAGAAAGACCTGGGCCTGATGGCGATGAGCTACGGCCACGTCTACGTGGCGAACGTCGCCCTGGGGGCCAAGGACGCCCATACCGTCCAGGCCTTCCTGGAGGCCGAGTCCTATCCCGGCCCGTCGCTAATCATCGCCTATAGCCACTGCATCGCCCACGGGTACGACCTGTCCTACGGCCTGAATCAGCAGAAGCTGGCGGTGGACAGTGGACTGTGGCCGCTTTACCGGTACGATCCGCGCCGGGCGGCCGAAGGCAAGCCGCCTCTGGTCCTGGATTCGGCCGCGGGCAAGGCGTCGGTGCGGGAGTACATGCAGAACGAGACCCGTTTCCGCATGGTGGAGAAGATCGATCCCGAACGGTTCCGCCGCCTCTCGGTCGAAGCCGAGAAGGCCGCGGCCCGGCGGGTGGCCCTTTACGATCACATGGCCAAGCTCACGGTCCCCCAAGCGGGCGGTGACGGTGACGGCGAGGAGACGAGCCGGCAGCCTGAAGCCGTCGCCCAGAAAACGTAAGCACGAATCACTGAACATCCTTACCTGCCGGCCACCCGGAGGTTGTGCTAATGAATCTGTCCACAAACTACCTCGGTTTCGAGCTGCCCCATCCCCTCGTGGCCGGCGCCTCGCCGCTGGCCGACAACCTGGACAACGTCAAGAAGGTGGAGGATGCCGGCGCGGCGGCCATCGTGATGCGGTCGCTGTTCGAGGAGCAGATCACCAGCGAGCAGCTTGCCACAAACCGCTCGATCGAGACGCCCGCGGATTCCTTCGCCGAGGCATTGTCGTACTTCCCGAGCCCGGCGAAGTTCGCCCTCGGCCCCGAGGAGTACCTCGAGCAGATCCGCAAGGTCAAGGAGGCGGTCGGCATCCCGGTGATGGCGTCGCTGAACGGTGCGACGCCGGGGGGCTGGCTGGACTATGCCAGGCTCATGCAGGAAGCGGGGGCGGATGCCCTGGAACTCAACGTCTACTACCTGGCGACAAACCCCGCCGAAACGGGCGTCGCCCTGGAGAATCGCACGGTCAAGATGGTGGAGGCGGTCAAGAAAACGGTCACCATCCCGGTGGCGGTTAAGCTCTCGCCCTACTATTCATCCGTCGCCAACGTGGCGAAGCATCTGGACAGCGTCTCCGCCGACGGGCTCGTGCTCTTCAACCGCTTCTACCAGCCGGACATCGACATCGAGGAGCTGGAGGTGGTGCCGAGTCTGACCCTGTCGCATCCCGGCGCGCTGTTGCTGCGTCTGCGGTGGCTGGCCATCCTTTCCGGTCGCGTCCGGGCCGACCTTGCGGTGACGGGGGGCGTGCACACCGCCCGGGACGCCATCAAGGCGGTGATGTGCGGGGCCCACGCGGTGCAGACGGTCTCCGTGCTGCTTCAAGAGGGCCCGCAGGCTTTGGGGACAATCCGACGGGAAATGGCGACCTGGCTCGAAGAACACGAGTACGAGTCGCTTCAGCAGATGCAGGGCAGCATGAGCCTGCTGAAGTGCCCGGACCCCAGCGCCTTCGAGCGGGCCAATTACATGCAGATCCTGCAGACGGCCCGGGCGTCAATCGTGCCAACGCCGTAACAAGAGCGAAGCAGGCGATACAATATACTGCCCAGATCCGGATGACATTCGCGTCGCCGCATCGAAACTGGGTTTCCCATGTATTTCCCCGCTTCCGGAATTGAAGTCTCCCCCCTGATCCCACCTCTGGTGGCATTCGTTGTGTCCTCCTTTACCTCCATGGGCGGGGTCTCAGGAGCATTCCTGCTGCTCCCGTTCCAGGTCAGTGTCCTCGGATTCAACAGTCCCGCAGTGAGCCCGACAAACCTTGTCTTCAATGTGGTTGCCACTCCGTCGGGTGTTTACCGCTACCTGAAGGAGGGCCGCGTCGTCGGGCCGCTCACGTGGGTGGTAGTGGCCGGGTCCCTGCCGGGCGTGGCGATCGGCGCGATCCTTCGCATCCGATTGCTGCCTGACCCGGAAACTTTCAAGTTGTTCGTGGGTTTGGTGCTTCTCTACATGGGGTTGCGCCTGGTGCGCGACCTTTTCGCACGGGGCAGGAGGCAAGAGGCGCTGGCCGGGGACGCGGAAAAGCGTTTGGGCGCGCAATCGGCGGAGCGTTCCCGAAAGGACGGGCATGACGAGGCACGGGTCAGGGTCAAGACGCTGGCCTTCACGTCCACGGGCATTTCCTACGCTTTTCGCGGCGAAGTGTTTTCCTTCTCCACCTGGGGCATCCTTGCGTTGTCGTTCGCAGTGGGCATCGTCGGGGGGACCTACGGCATCGGGGGCGGCGCTATCATCGCGCCCCTGTTGGTGACGCTGTTCAAGCTTCCGGTGTATACCGTGGCCGGCGCAGCCTTGGCCGGGACCTTTGTGACATCCGTTTTCGGAGTGCTCTTTTACCAGTTCCTGGTTCCGTATTGTGCGCCTTCCAGCCTGTCCGTGGC
>CAZOIA010000126.1:0-16250 GCA_964579675.1 uncultured Planctomycetales bacterium
ATGCCACGTCGTATCGAGCGTGTATAGCAGGAAGGTGATGATTGCGATGCCCCCGGACGTGCTCAGCAGGTGAGTCAGCAGATTCGGCGTGTATCGCACCAGCGTGGGCCGGTGCCCGCGCATGGCGTGCGTGTTCCCGATCATCGCGATTTCGCACCGCCGCTTGCCGAACCCAAGGAACAGGCAGAGCATGAACGTGCAGACCACAAGCCAGGGCGAAACGGGAACCCCGATCGCGACCGCCCCCCCGAGGGCCCGCAGCACGAACAGGATCGCGATCACGATCACGTCGAGGATCATGCGGTACTTCAGGGCCAGCGAATAGATCCACGTAAGGGCAAGATAGGCTCCGAGCGTCCAGCAGAAGCGGCCCGGCAGCGAGGAGAGAGCGCAGAGAGCGACGCAAGCCAGCACAAGCCCGACGATGATCGCCGAAGCCGTACCCAGGCTGACCGCCCCCCTGGCCAAGGGGCGGTTCTTCTTGACCGGATGAAGGCGGTCGCGGTTGCGATCGAGGATGTCATTGAGGATATAGCCCGCAGACGAGGCCAGGCAAAATGCCGCAAACGCCGCCAGGGACAAGGCAATCGCCTGGCGGTCACCCATCTTCGCCCCGAACGCCAGGGCGGCGAAGACGAATGTGTTCTTGATCCACTCAGCCGGTCGAAGCAGTTGAGCGTACGTCCGCATCGCCCGGTAGTGTAGGACTCTGCGTCCGCGATTCAACCGAGGGCCGCCCGTCCATCCGCTGTTCACCCGCTGGCACGCTCCCCGGTGGGTCGCGGCTAAACGAGGAGGCGAACAGCTCCCCGGTGGGTCGCGGCTAAACGAGGAGGCGAACAGCTCCCCGGTGGGCCGCGGCTAAACGAGGAGGCGAACATGCTCGGCGCATAGAGCAGGGGGCCGGATGGCGAGCGAATTGCCGTCCGGCCCCCAACAACATCTCTCCCCTGTTAGTCCACCGAGGTTGTTCCCCCGTACCCCGGACACTTATGGTCCCGACGGCTTGGCTTCCGCCGGTTTGTCAGTCACCCCTCCGAAAAGCACACTCGAGCCGTACGTGTCCCGTATTCTCTACTGGAGCAGGGCAAGCACGTTGGCCTGTTGCGCGCTGGCCACGCTCAGCATCGAGACGGCGGCGTTCATCAGGACGTTCTGGCGATCGAGAGCGGCGGTCTCGAGCGCGTAGTCCGTCTTGCCGATGGCGTCCGCGGCGTCGGTCAGACCTTCCTTGGCCGCGGTGAGGGCGCTGATGGTCGAGCCGACCTGGTACTTGTTGAAGCTCCCGATCCTCGCGGCGGCGGTTGCCACCTGGTTGTTCGCCTCGCGGGCGATCTGCGTCGCCTTGCTGCTGGTGGCGGTCAGGCAGTTGGATCCACCGCTCTTCATTGAGGTCAGGTAGCCGAGATCGGACCGCCCCAACTCCTGCGCGTTGACCCCCGCCAGGCCGAGAGCAGCTCTCGTCGTCGTGTCCGTCCCAAGCTGGAAAGTAGCCCCGCCGCCATTGACCGTGATGGTATGGGTCGCAACGGTATCGACGGCGAGGTTGAAGCTCATGCTGACGCCGTTGCCGTTGTAGAAAACCTCGGTTCCATCGGCATTGGCCGTCTCGCCGTTGACCGTCACCGTGGCATCGGTCCCCGAGGTCTTGTTGCAATTGACCACATTGTCGGCGCCGGAGATCTTCGACACGCTCACAAACGCGTCGGATCCCTTCTCGGTTGACGCGAAGATAAGTTTCTTCGTCGTGCCGGTGCCGACGATCGCACTGACGCCCGTCACCTGCTTCTGGGCGTTGATGGCCGATCTGACCGCCGCACTGGTCGAACCGTTGGCCAGAGTGATGGTCGCGGTTCCGAGCTTGCCCGTCACCTGGATGACGGTCTCGGCGGACAGGGTGACCGAGCTGCCCGCAGTGGCCGAGGCCTGGTAGGCATACGCGGCCGCTGCCGTCACGGAGATGTTGAGGGTCAGGTCGCTGGTCTGGCTGGGATCGCGGCTGTAGACATTGACGTCCTTGATCGAAGTCTGGCTGTCGGTGACGGCGCGGATCCGGTTTTCGCCGTTGAAGATCTTCTCACCGTTGAACTCAGCCTGGTTGATCAGCCGGTCGATCGCGTCAACCGACGAGTCGATCTGGGCCTGGTACGCCGCCTTCTCCTCGGTGGTCACGGTTGAACCCTGGGCGGCAACGGCCAATCGCTCGATTTCGGCGGTCAAGGCGGAAACCTCGGTCAACGTGCTGTCGGCGACGTTCAGCATCGACTGGCTTCGCTGGCCGTTGTCCAGCGCGGCGTTGATCGCGGCCAGTTCCGCGTTCATCGAGTTCAAGGCAATGAGCCCGGCCGGATCGTCGGAGGCCTGGTTGATCCGATTCCCGGTCGAGAGGCGGGCCATCGTCGTCGCCCGCTCGGTCTCCAACCGGTTGATCGTACTCAGCATCCGGTACATCAGCGAGTTCGTTCCAACTGACATTGCCATGGTTCTTGTCCCCTTGTTTGTGGCGATAGTTCCCAAGCAATGCCCCAACGGTAAGATATAAATCCAGCGCGCCAAAACGATTTTGCTTTTTTCTTTCCGCGAGCGTGTATCCCGTTGCCAGACCACGAGTTAACGGTCAAGTCCCACCAACCGGCCACACGTCCGGATTTGCACATCCGGACGGTCCAGCCTTGACTTGAAAGGGCGCACGCGTAAAAGGGTTCCAGCGCCCGATTGCGGACTTCTCCATCATCACGCGATGCAGGAGCGACAGGTCGTCATGAAAGCTGCCCGGCTTACCGGTCCCAAGACAATTGAATACATGGACGTTCCCGAACCGATCTGCGCGGACGACGAGGTGCTCGTTCAGGTCAAGCGAGTGGGCGTGTGCGGCACCGATGTCGAGATGTACAACGGGACGATGGCCTACTTCAAGATGGGCTGGACCAAGTACCCGATCACTCTGGGGCACGAGTGGTCCGGTATCGTGGTGGACCGCGGGCGGGACGTGACGAGCTTGTCGATCGGTGATCGCGTGACCGGCGACGTCACCATCGGGTGCCATCGGTGTGATAACTGTTTGAATGGCTTATACAACCTCTGCCTTTCCAAGATCGAGGTCGGCCTGTGCCGGGGCAAGGACGGCGCGTATGCGGAATATCTGACCATGCCCGCCCGCCACACCTTTCGCATTCCCGACTCGGTCAGCTTCGAGGAGGCCGCCCTGACCGAGCCCGCCGCCACCGTGGTCAAAGCGATCCGCAAGGCCCCGTTCGAGCCCGGGGCAATCTGCGTGATCCTCGGCGACGGGCCGATCGGCCTGCTCGGCCTGCAGGCCGCCGATGCCTGCGGGGCCGGCAAAGTCATCCTAACCGGGACAATCGACGAGAAACTCGAAGTCGGCTCAAAGACCGGGGCCGACATCACCGTCAACGTCCGAACCCAGGACCTCCAGGCGATCATCGACGACGTGACGGGCAGCGTCGGGGCGGATTTCGTCATGGAAGCATCCGGAAACGTGGAGGCGATGAAGCAGGCCGTCCAGATCACCCGGATGGGCGGCACGGTCAGCGTGGTCGGCCTGTACGAGACCCCCGTCCCCGAGTTCGACATGGGGGACGTGGTGGTCCGCGATCTGAACCTGATCACGTCGGTGGCTTCGCCGAATGCCTTCAAGCAGACGTTGCGGCTCATGGAAAAGGGCAAGATCCGGGCCCGCCCCCTGATCTCACATGAGTTCAGCCTCGCCGAGGCGACTCGGGCGTTCGACGTCCAGATAAACCGGCCCGCGGAGCGGAGCAAGATCCTCATGTCGCCCGAGAGCTGACGGGGGCACGGCGGAATTGCGGCGATGTCGCGTCTCTCCGCGGTGACCAGAACAGGAATCGAGCGTGGCCCAAGACATGACCGAGACTATCGCGTCCGTCCGGGCGGGCCGGCATCTGTCGCGGGAGCAGGCCCGCAGCATGTTCGAGCAGATCATGACCGGGCGGGTCGGGCCTGAGACAATGGGCGAGTTCCTGGAGGCACTCGCAGCCAAGGGCGAAACCGCCGACGAGATCGCCGGCGCCGCCGACGTTATGAATGACAAGGTCACCCGCGTGCACTGCGAGGCCGACTGCATCGACACCTGCGGCACGGGCGGCGATGGCATCAGCACGTTCAACGTCTCGACCACCGCGGCCATCATCGCCGCCGCTGCCGGGGCCACCGTGGCCAAGCACGGCAACCGCACCAACACCCGCGTGAGCGGATCGGCCGAGGCCGTCGCCGAGCTCGGCGTCAATCTTGACGCTCCGGTGCCCGTCCTCGAATGCTGCCTGCGCGAGTGCCGGATCGCGTTCCTGTATGCTCCCAACCTGCACCCGGCCATGAAGTACGCCGGCCCGGTACGCAAGAAGCTCGGCATCCGCACGGTCTTCAACCTGCTCGGACCGCTCACCAATCCGGCGGGGGCCAAACGCCAGGTTCTGGGCACCTCGAAACCCGAGTTCACCGAGCTGCTCGCGGAAGTGCTTGCCGCCCGCAATGCCACCCACGCCTGGGTCGTCAATGCCCATAATGGCCTGTGCGACCTGTCCATCACCGGCGAAACCCGGATAACCGAGGTCCGCGAGGGCCGAATCCGCACGTTCGCCGTCCACCCGAGCGAAGTAGGCTTCGAGACCGCTCCCCTGGATGCCTTGCTGGTCGATTCCCCGCAGGCCAGCGCCGGCGCCATCCGCGTCATCCTCTCCGGCACGGACCAGGGCCCGCGCCGCCGCCACGCCCTGCTCAACGCCGCCGCCGCCCTGGTCGTGGCTGGTCTCGCCGACGGCCTCGAATCCGCCATCACCCGCGCCGCCGACGCCATCGACACCGGCGCCGCCACCCGAACCCTCGAACAACTTATCCAGAAATCCGCAGAATAAGGGCACGCAGCTCTTGACAATATATCAAAAATGATGTATACTGCAAACGGTATACGACATATTGAGCTGAGCCCCCGGCGGTGGATCACAAAGGGGACGCCAACACTGAGACTCCGACGATCTCAGGAAAGGAGAATGCGTGCTCCACTTTGAAGTCATTACGGTGCCATGGACGGCGCTGAGCCGTCACTGGAGGACCCGCGATGGGCTACAAAGTGGAAGTGCACCCGGACGTGACGTGGTTCGTGAAGCACCGGTGTAGCCGGCAAGAACAACGGCTGTTCTACGAGAAGCTTCACCGTCTGCGGTCGCAGGCGTTAAGGAACTCGGAGGTTCTGGCTGATCCCCAGTTGAGTCGTTATGCCCTGCGGTGCTTTCGCTTCGGGATGAATCTTGCGGTGTTCAAGTTTGATCCCGGCAGAAATCAGATTTGGATCCTGAAATGCCAAAGACTCAAACCCGAACACCGGCCCGGAAAGGGGAAAGAAGGCGCGAGCGGCGCTCAGTAGGCAAGGGACGCACGCCAAACGGGGCAGCCCACCAGCGCCGGCCGAAACGGCGGAGAACTCCAGCCCTGGAGACCAATCCAGCCAAGGACCATCCATACGTGGTCGAGAATGATGAGCCGACGTTCGTCCTGGTGCCGGTCCAGGAATACGAGCGGCTGGTTGAGTCGGACTTGATCAGGAGCGCCATCCGCAATCTGAAGGATATTGACGACCCTAACGTCGAATGGATCGATGCCGATCAGCTTGGCCTGGAGTTGGCGGCGGAGCAAATCGCCAAGGCCCGCAAGGCGGCGGGCCTGACGCAGAAGCAGCTCGGCAAGAAGCTGGGCCTGCCCCAATCCCAAATCTCGCGGATTGAACGCAACCCCGACCACACCACGGTGCGGACCCTGAAGCGCATTGCCCGGGCCCTCGGGGTCAACGTAAGGGCCCTCGTCTAGCGCGGCTTCCAGCAACAGAGTTTCGTTTGGCTCTGACCCGAGCCCCAAGCGCCAGCGCGGGGTATCGCGCGTTCATGCACGGTCCCCCGGCTGCCAGAGCGATCGTTGCGGGCGGCAGCAGGCCCGGTACAATCGGGCCTCGCCATGCCCGGGAGTGTCGGCGGGCAGGTTCTACTTGGGGAATCCCGAATGAGTCAGGACACGAGCCCCGCCGCCCCGGGAACCGCAACCACCGGGCAGGCTTCGGGACGCGCCCGGGCGGGCGGCACACTCCTGGTCGCGGTCGGGTTGCTCTCGGCGTCGGGCCTGATGTTCGAGCTGACGCTCACGCGGATTTTCTCCGCCACCATCTGGTATCACTACACCTTTGTCGCCATTTCCGTGGCCCTGTTCGGCTGGGGACTGGGCGGATTCCTGGTGTACCTGTTCAGATTGAACCGGTTCGAGCGACAGGCGAAGTTCATTCTGATCGGTCTCTCGCTGCTTTTCTCCGTGGTGCTGCCGCTCTTTCCCTGGGGCATTCTGCAATTCCCGTTCACGCCGGACCGGCTCAACTTCTATTTCTGCCTGAGTCTGTTGCCATTCCTGGCCGGCGGGGCGACGTTGAGCCTGGCGTTTGAGAGTTACGGGCGGGATTCGAACCGGCTCTATTTCGCGGACCTGCTCGGTGCCGCCCTGGGCACGCTGATGGTCCCGCTGGCGATCGGTTTGCTGGGGGCCGAGACGGCCGTCCTTGCGACCGCGGTCCTGCCGGCGACGGCAGCGGTCCTGCTCAGTCTGTCGCTGCCCGGGGGCGGTGCCCGCCGATGGGCTCCTGTCGCGGCCATCTTCCTGCTGGCAAACGTCGGCCTGACCGGCTGGAATCTGCACACCGGAGTCCTCAGCGTCCGCGACGCGCCGGAGAAGGAACTCTATAAGCTTCTTCGGAGAAGCCCGGGGGCCACCATCGACTCGGATCGTTGGAACGTCTACTCGCGAATCACCTCCGTCCGCGGGTTCGACGATTTCCACCTGGCCCGGCTGTTCATCGACAGCGACGCGGAGACAAGCGTTCAGCGGTGGGACGGCACGGCGGCGGGCCTGGCGGACGGGCCCGCGTGGTTCCGAGCGTTTCCGTTCCGGTTGTGCCGGGAGCCCCGGGTGCTCGTGATCGGGCCGGGGGGCGGCACGGACGTCGTGCTGTCGATCGCCGCGGGCAGCCCGGCCGTCACCGCGGTGGAGATGAACCCGCTGATCGTGGATTGCGTTCGCCGCCTGGGAGACGAGGCGGGGAACCTCTACGACCACCCCAAGGTGCATCTCGTGCTGGAGGAAGGGCGCAACTTCATCGAGCGGACGGAACTACGCTTCGACATGATCATCCTGGGGTTCGTGGACTCGTGGGCGTCGGTGGCAAGTGGTGGACTTTCGCTCACCGAGAACTACCTCTACACCCGCCAGGCCCTGGAGGCCTATTACAACCGCCTCACCGAGACCGGGGCGTTGGTGATCATCCGTTGGCCGATCGACGTCCAGCGACTCGTCGCCAACGCGGTGGCGATGCTGTCCGAGCGCGGGATGGCGATAAGTGACATCGGCACCCACCTGCTCGCGGTGAGCCGGCGGAAACCCGAAGGCACCGAGCCCGTGGAGACGGTCTTCATGCTCACCCGCTCGCCGCTCACGGGCCCGACCGTGGACAGGCTGCTGGCGGGGCACGACGGGGCGCACACGATCTTCGCGGCATCCAGATTGTCCGAGCCGCCGTATGCGAAGCTCTTCTCCGGCGAGATCACGTTCGATCAATACACCGACAGCTTCGAGACGATGGCGACGCCCGTAGAGGACGACCATCCGTTCTACTTCGCCAGGGACAAGCCGCTGGGAATTCCGCACTTTGTGGTGGGGTTGGTCGCAGTTCCCGTCGGTGCGGTCGTCGTTTTTACGGTGCTGCTGCTGGTGGCGGGGCGAATCCTCGGGTTCCGGGCCCCGGGGGCAAGGACGGTGGCCTACTTCGGCGCACTCGGGCTGGGTTTTATCATTGTCGAGATCGCGCTGATTCAGCGGCTGATCCTGCTTCTCGGCCATCCGATCTACACGCTGGTGGTGATTCTCTTCACGCTGCTGCTGGCGGGCGGGGTGGGCAGTTGGTTCGCCCGGCGGTTCGCCCCCGAGACGATCCACCGGGCGTTGGGGGTCATCATTCCCTTCGTCGTGCTGCTGGTGATCCTCGGGGCGTTGGCCCTGCCGGTGGTCGTGCGGAGCGCGCTTCCGTTGCCTCTGGCGGCGCGGATCCTCGTGGTCGGCGGGCTGGTCTTTCCGTACGGTTTCCTGATGGGTATGCCGTTTCCACTCGGGCTTCGCACCTCGGCCCATGATCCCGCCGGCGCGCCGGTGTCGGCTTTATGGGGGATCAACGGGGTCGCCTCGGTGGTGGGCTCCATCGGTGCTGCGGCCCTGGCGGTCGTCGCCGGCTTTACCTGGGTATTCCTCGTGGGCGCCGCCTGCTACGCGATTGCCTGGACCGCCCGGCCCGGGCAGCAGACACGATGATCGAGAGAAACTCTCTTCTGAGTCGTCACTTGACTCGATTGCGTTCCCGTCATCTCTTTTTGCGGGGATCGGACTTCTGTTTTCCACCCGGCGGGGGGCGCCGGCCGGCGGCGACGTCCTCGTCGAAGGTCTTCTTGCGGCGGAGGATGTGATGATAGTGCTGGGCGAAGCGGTGGGCCTCGTCCCGCACCTGCTGGAGCAGGCGGAGGGCGGGGTTGTTGCGCTGCAACCGGATCGGTCTGCTGCGGGCCTGGATGTGGATCTCCTCCTCCCGCTTGGCCAGCGAGATCACCATCGGCGGGCGAACGTCCATGTCGTCAAACGCGCTGAGGGCGGCGTGGAGCTGCCCGAGCCCGCCGTCGATCAGGATCACGTCGGGATAGAGCTCCTCTCCACCGGCGGCGCAGCGATACCGCCGCAGCACCACCTCGCGGATCATGGCGTAATCGTCGATGCCCTCAACCGTCTTGATTCTGAACCGCCGGTAGCCGCTCTTGAACGGCTTGCCGTCGATGAAGCAGACCAGTGACCCGCACGATTCGCCGCCGTGCAGGTTGGCGATGTCGATGCCTTCGATCGTCCGCGGCGGCTGCTCCAGCTCCAGGATTTCGGCCAGCTTGCCCAGCCCCTCCTTCGGATCAATGTAGAACACCTCGGGCTGCACGTCGGCGCTCGGATCACCCGAGAGCGACAAAGCTTCGAGAGCTTTGATCTCGTCACGAAGCCGGGCCGCCTCTTCATAGCATCGATCGGCCGCCGCTGCTTCCATCTCGCGGTTGAGTTGCCGCAGCACGACACTCCGCTTGGACGCCAGGAACCGCTTGAGCCGATCCACGTCCCTGCGATACGCCTCCTTCGAGATCAGGTCCGCACAGGGGGCGGTGCACTGATTGATGGCGTGCAGCAGGCAGGGCCTGAAGTGGCGCCGGTCCTCGTCCCCATCGATGATGTCCAGCTCGCAGGTGCGGAACCTGAACACCTTCTGCAGCGCATTGACGGCGTCGCGAACACCGGCGGCACTGGTGAACGGCCCATACAGCTTGCTGCCCTTGATCCGGGGTTTACGGGTCACGTAGACGCCGGGGAAGTCGTCCGCCGTGGTAATCTCCAGATAGGGAAACGTCTTGTCGTCGCGGAGTCTTTCGTTGTAGGGCGGCTGGACGTCCTTGATCAGGCGGCTCTCCTGGAGCAGGGCGTCCACCTCCGTCTCGCAGTCGAGGAAATCGACGTCCGCGACTAGGTCAACCATCCGGGCGATCTCCGGCCCCCGGGTGCTCAGCAGGTCTGCGGAATCCTGGAAGTAGCTGCTGACCCGGCTGCGGAGGTCCTTGGCTTTGCCCACGTACAGCACGGTGCCCTTACGGTCCTTGAACAGGTACACCCCGGGCGTCTTTGGCAGATGCCGGATTCTCTCCGCCACCGCGTCTCGTCCGGACGCCGGGGCCGCCCGTGCCTCATCGCCGCCAGGCACCTCGGTGTTGTCTCGATGGACCGCCATTGGACCCTATTATAGCCGCGGATGACTTAGGCCGTGACCCTCTGGATCCCAGACGAATCGTGAGGCGTTTCATTGCTTGGTCGATCGTGGTATCGTTCGGTAATGAAACCGACCATATGCATGTCGTGTCAACCGTGGCTCGCTGTCGCTCTCGCGCTTTGCCTGGCGCGGATCGCGCGGGCCGAGCCCGTCCTCCCCGTTGGCAGCGCCCCCGAGCCGCTCGCTGCTCACCATTTCCCGGACCGCCTGCACACCTTCATCTGGCGGAACTGGGAAACCGCCGACGTCGAGCGCATGGCCGAGGTGCTCGGGACATCGGCGGAAAACGTCCCCGAGATCGCAGAGTCGATGGGCCTGCCGCCCCACGCGGCGGTCACCGACCTTCAGCGCCAGCGAGGCTACATCTCCGTGATCCGTCGCAACTGGCATCTGCTGAATTACGATCAACTGCTCACGCTGCTCGGGTGGGACGCTGGGCGGCTCGCGTACACGCTCAAGGAGGACGATTTCCTCTGGCACAAGCTGGGCCGGCTCAAGCCGAACTGCAAACCGCTGCGGTACTCGCCCCCGACCGAGGCTGCGAAAGAGCGATGCGCCGAGATCAAAGCCGTCGTCGAGTCGCAATTCCGAGGCGAGCTGACTGAGCCGATGCAACCTCGTTTCGCGTTCGTCGGCGAGCTGTCGGCCCCCTCCGCTGCGACAGAAGCCTCACCTTCCGCCGACCCCGAGCCGATTCGATTCCTCTATTCCTATTTTGCCGTCTACGGCGACCCGCTGCTGGATCCCACGCTCGACCCATACCCCGACGGCCTGCTGCAACGGCTGGCTGGGCTCGGCGTCAACGGCGTCTGGCTGCACACGGTGCTTCGGCAGCTTGCCCCCTCGGCGGATTTCCCCGAGTTCGGCCAGGGACACGAGACGCGCCTCGCCAACCTGCGCCGTCTGGTCAACCGGGCCGGGAAGTACGGCATCAACGTCTACCTGTACATGAACGAGCCGCGGTCGATGCCTGCTGCCTTCTTCGAGAAGCATGAAGATATCGCCGGTGCCCGCCAAGACGACAATATCGCCATGTGCACCAGCACGCCGATGGTGAGACGATTCCTCACTGACGCACTCGCTCATGTGTTCAGCCAGGTCCCGGACCTGGGCGGCGTGTTCACTATCACCGCGTCGGAGAACCTGACCAACTGCTTCAGCCGCGGCGGCCAGGCGCAGTGCCCGCGCTGCTCGAAGCGCAAGGCGGCGGAAGTCATCGCCGAGGTCAATAAGGCGATCGCCGAAGGCGTCCGTCGGGGCAATCCCGGTGCCCGGGTAATCGTCTGGGACTGGGGCTGGCACGACGGTTGGGCTGAGGACATCATCCGCCATCTGCCCGACGACGTGTACCTGATGAGCGTCAGCGAGTGGAGCAAGCCGATCGTGCGGGGCGGCGTGGCGAGCACGGTGGGCGAGTATTCGATGTCCGCCGTCGGACCCGGTCCGCGGGCCCGGCGGCACTGGGAGTGGGCCCGGCAACGCGGGCTCAAGACCCTGGCCAAAGTCCAGGTCAACTGCACCTGGGAGCTGTCGGCCGTCCCCTACCTGCCGGTGATGAACCTCGTCGGTCGGCATCTGGATAACCTGACCCGCACCGGGATCGACGGTGCGATGCTGAGCTGGACGCTGGGCGGGTATCCCTCTCCGAACCTCCAGTTGGTGCACCAGTTCAGCAGGCAACCGCCGCCCACGGTTGATGACGCCCTGACGCGGGTGGCGGAATCGCGGTTCGGCCCGTCCGCCGCACCCGATGCCCTGAAAGCGTGGGGCGAGTTCAGCAAGGCGTTTTCCGAGTTCCCGTTCCACATCACGTACCTGTACGCCGGCCCTTCCCAGCTCGGACCGGCCAACCTGCTGCAGCCCGAGCCGACCGGGTATCGCGCCACCATGGTCGGGTTCCCCTACGACGACGTGGACGGATGGCGGGCGGTCTATCCGGCGGACGTGCTGGCCGGGCAGTTCGAGAAGGTGGCCGACGGCTGGAAGGCGGGACTGGCCCGGTTGCGAAACGCCCTGGACAAGACCGCGACGCCCGCTCAACGCGCTGATGCTGCCGACGACCTGCGAATCGCCGAGGCCACCCATATCCATTTCAAGAGCGTCGCCAACCAGGTGCGGTTCATCGTGGCCCGCAATGCCCTGGCGGCGGGAGAGCCCAGCAACTCCGACCGCAGCCGACACCTGGCGGTCATGAAGGCCGCTGCCCAAGAGGAGATCGGGCTTGCGGCCCGGCTCTTCACGCTGACCCGCCAGGACGCCCGCATAGGATACGAGGCCTCGAACCACTACTACTACTATCCGCTCGACCTCATCGAGAAGGTGATCAACTGCCGCCATGTTCTTGCCGGGCTCGAGCGCGGCGGTCCGGAACCGTGAACGAAGGATGAACGATGAACGCCGAATGACGAACGGAAGATGAAGGAGACTCCTGATGCCCCGGAAAACCGACCGTCGTGAATTCATGAAGATGACCGCAGCAGCCGGCGTCGGCTTCTGGGTCGCCAACAGCTACGGCCGCTCGATGCGCGAAGCGGGTCCTCAGCCGCGGCGCATCGGACCGAATGAGAAGCTCAACATCGCCTGCGTCGGTGTCGGCGGCCGAGGCAGGGGCAACCTCGACGGGGTCAAGGGCGAGAACATCGTCGCCCTGTGCGACGTGGACGAGCGGCAGGCAGCCTCCGCATTCAAGGAGTTCCCCGATACCCCGAAGTTCCACGACTACCGCGTCATGCTCGACAAGCTCCACAAGCAGATCGACGCCGTGGTCGTGAGCACCCCGGACCACATGCACGCACCGATCACCCTGGCCGCCATGCAGCTCGGCAAGCACGTCTACTGTGAGAAGCCGCTTACCCGGACGGTGGACGAAGCGCGCCGGGTGGGCGAGGCGGCGGCCAAATACAAGGTCACGACACAGATGGGCAACGGGGGCAATGCCAAGAAAGGCGCGCGGCGGTCGGTCGAGATGATCAGGTCCGGCGCGATCGGGCCGGTGCGCGAGGTGCACGCCTGGACCGATCGGCCCGTGGGTTGGTGGCCCCAGGGCATCGACCGCCCAAAGGATACCCCGCCCGTTCCGGATACCCTCAAGTGGGACCTCTGGCTCGGCGTCGCGCCGGAGCGTCCTTATCATCCCGCGTATGTGCCGTCCAAGTGGCGGGGCTGGTGGGACTTCGGCACCGGGGCCCTGGGTGACATGGCCTGCCACATCTGCAACGTCGCCTTCTGGTCATTGGACTTGAAGGATCCGACCGCCGTTGAGTGCAAGGTGTCAGGCCTGCATAAGGAAACCGCGCCCGCCTGGAGCAAGGTCGTCTGGGAGTTCCCAGCCCGCGGCAAGCAGCCGCCGGTGAAGTTCCACTGGTACGACGGCGGCCAGAAACCGCTGCCAGAGCTTGCCGAAGGGCGCGAGATGCCCGGCAACGGTTCGCTGCTCATCGGCGATAGGGGTACCCTCTATCTGCCGAGCCCCGACGGCGCCACCATAGTCCTGCTGCCCGAGGAGAAGTTCGCCGACTTCAAGGCCCCGCCGAAGACTCTGCCCGACTCGCCGGGCCATCACGCCGAATGGATCCAGGCCTGCAAACAGGGCAGACAGGGCAAGCAGTACATGAGCCATTTTGGCCGGGCGGCGGCCATGACGGAGGCGCTGCTGCTCGGCAACCTCTCCGTGCGGACCGGCAAACGAATCGAATGGGACGCCCGCGGCATGAAAGTCACCAACCTCCCCGAGGCGAACCAGTACGTGAAGCCACCCTATCGCAAGGGTTGGTGAGACTCAGGCGCACGGAGCAAACGACCGCGACACCAACGAGCCGGAGACTTCGCACGTACTTAACGCGCTGGTCGGCTACTCTGGTATAGCTGCAACTGCCGGCGGGCTTTCGCAGCAAGCTCAACTTGTCCCTGCGACTCGGCAAGTCGCAATGCCTCGTTACCGACCTCTGCCGCCTCGTCATCCCGATGACTTTGATGCAGGGCGTTGGCCAGATCCAGATGAAAGGCCGCGTTCTCGGGGGCCAGGGCAACGGCCCGCCTCAGGTGGTCAGTCGCCCGTGCCCAGTTGTCGCGGGCCCCGAGGACGCCCCCCATGAGCTGATGCATCGGCGCGTCGCCGGGATCGGCGTCGAGGATCGTTCGGCATTCGACCTGGGCCTGCTCGAATCGCCCGAGCTCGAACAGGAGCCGGGCCAGGCTCCGGCGGTAATTGGGACCGGTCGCGCCAAGCAGGATCCCCGTACGCAACTCCTCTACCGCCTCCGCCAGCCTGCCCTGCCTGGTAAGGGCGACGGCGAGCTTGTACCGCGTCTTGTGCCCCACCGGCAGTATGGTCAAGGCGTTTCGGAAGTGCTCGGCGGCGTCGGGCCAGCGTTGATCGGCCATCGCGATCATGCCCAGACTGTGATGGGCGCTTGCCAGGTCGGGATCAAACTCGACGGCCAGGCGGAGGTGTACGATGGCCGCCTTGGGCTGCTCCCGCTCGGCGAGCAGGAAGTCGCCCAGGCTGGCGTGCGCAGCGGCGTTGTGCGGGTCCAGCTCGACGGCCCGGCGGAGATGTTCCTCGGCAATATCGAGCTCCTGGAATCGGGCGGCACGCACACCGAGGAAATGCTGTACTTCAGCGCGGAAGTTGACGCCGTCGGTCGGTGCCTTCACCGGTGAGTTGACGAATACCCCGGTCAGCACCACCAGTACCATGCCGAGACCCGCCGAGCGAATCCTGCCCTCGCGCACCTCACGCCAGAGCCACGTCACCCCGCAAGCCGCCAGCAGTGCAAGTACCGGCACGATGGGCAGGCGGTGCCGCGACGACACGAAAAACAGGACAATCGAGCCGCTGTACACCACTGCCCAGGCAACCAGCAGCCAGGTTCTTCGATTGGACCGCCAGCCGGTGATAAGCCCAAGTGCCGCCAGCGGAGCCACCAGCCCGAACGGGCACGAGATCGGGCCCCACCGCCATATCAGGGCACTGAGCAAAGACGAATAATGCCGAAATACGTACATATCGATGTTGCGAGGGATTTCACGCCCGTTGAAGAACAGCCTGGCCTTCCGCAGCAGACCCTTCACGAAGTCGCCGGGCTGCTCCCGCATGTAGGCCAGGCCCTTGCGGTAGTAATACGCGTCGCCCGCTTGCCGGGAGGTGATGCCGTTTGTCTCTGGCTCGCGTCGGAACTGCTCCCACCGGGGGCCGGGCCGGATGCCGATCGTGCTGAACGAATCGGGATTGTTCCCGATGTAGAAGTTCATCCCGCCGTTGTAAGAGATGGGGATGAATTCACCTGAGACAACGTAGTTCCGTATGGTAACCGGCGCAATGACCGCGATCGTGGCAATGACGCAAACGGCGGCGCAGGCGGGCATCCGCCAGGTCCGGGCCCGCACACCAAGTACGATCAGCCACGCCACCAGCACCCCGAGCAGGACGAGTGTATTGGGCAGGGCGATTGCCGACAGACCCATGACCACTCCGCACAACAGCCAGCGGTGCCAGACGTGGCGGTCCGCCGCCCACACGAGCAGGCGCAGCAACAGCAAATAGAGGAAGACCACCAGGCCAGCGGCCAGCAACTGGGTGCTGAAGAAGATCAGTGGGCCCCAGCACATCACCAGGATCGCAGCCAGCAGCGCGACCGACTCGCCGAACAGCCGCCGGCCCAGGGACCAGGTCAACAGGCAAGTGGCCGTCCCCATTAACGCCTGAAAGACCTTGGCCGCGATAACGCTCCCACCCGACAGGCTGTAGATGCCGGCAAGCAGGTAGGGGTAAAGCGGCGGATGCCAGTAAGGCTCGCCCAACGCGCCCTCACCGGACGCGATTCCACGCGCCATCCTGTCGTACTCGTCGGCATCGATGATCGGGTGCCAGAACGCGGGCTCGGCGCTGTCCTCCACAAGGAACACCGCGTACATCAACAGGGCGGTTGCGCTCAGGACCGCCGCCCGCCTGAAGTTGAATCGCACTCGTGGCCCCGGGCCGGACAGCGTAGCCGTGCCCCGGTCGGTGTCTTGCAGTTGATGGGTCTTCACGTCCTCTACCATTGCTCACAGAACCCGGGATTGACGCGGCTCTCGGGGTATCATCATAATTCAAACTCGCCGGTTTCTCTGCGCCCGTCGCGCGTAACATCAAAGAGCCGCGGGCTTCGTACGTGTTTAGCGTGGGCAACGGCTCGGAGCCGGGCTCTGCGAGCCCGGTGCGCCTTCGCGGCGAGAGGCTTGCGCGTCCGAGGAAACACCGGCCTGAAGTCGTAGGGCACGGTCGCCGTCCGCCACACGCGGACAAAACCAGCCATAAAAAAATACCCCAACGGCCACCATGCGGTATAGTGTAAAC
>CAZOIA010000127.1:0-16213 GCA_964579675.1 uncultured Planctomycetales bacterium
CGACGGCTCGATCGTGGCGTGGGGATACAACGACTACGGCCAGTGCAACGTGCCTGAGCCCAACACGGGCTTCGTGGCCGTCGCGGGAGGCCTGTACCACAGCCTCGGCCTCAAGGAAGACGGCTCGATCGTGGCGTGGGGAGGCAACGAGTACGGCCAGTGCGAAGTACCTTCGCCCAACACCGGCTTCGTGGCCGTCGCGGCGGGCGGGTGGCACAGTCTCGGCGTGAAGGACGACGGCTCGATCGTGGCCTGGGGGCTCAACGACTACGGCCAGTGCAACATCCCTTCGCCCAACACGGGCTTCACGGCGGTCGCGGGGGGCTGGTGCCACAGTCTCGGCCTCAAGGAGGACGGCTCGATCGTGGCGTGGGGAAACAACAACGGCGGCCAGTGCAATGTGCCTTCACCCAACACGGGCTTCACGGCGGTCGCGGGGGGCCATTACCACAGTCTCGGCCTCAAGACGGGCGGCTCGATCGTGGCGTGGGGAGACAACGGGTACGGCCAGTGCAACGTGCCTTCGCCCAACACGAGCTTCACGGAGGTCGCGGGGGGCTACTTGCATAGTCTCGGCGTGAAGGACGACGGCTCGATCGTGGCGTGGGGATACAACAACCACGGCCAGTGCGACGCGCCTTCGCCGAACACGGGCTTCGTGGCCGTCGCGGCTGGCGGGGACCACAGTCTGGGCCTGAAGACGGGTGGCTCGATCGTGGCGTGGGGACGCAACGACTACGGCCAGTGCGACGTGCCTTCGCTGAGCACGGGGTTCCTGGCGGTCGCGGGGGGCGGGTACCACAGTCTCGGCCTGAAGACGAGCGGCTCCATCGTCGCCTGGGGAGACAATGGCTACGGCCAGTGCGATGTGCCTTCGCCCAACACTGGGTTCACGGCGGTCGCGGCCGGCGGGTACCACAGTCTCGGCCTGAAGGCCGACGGCTCGATCGTGGCGTGGGGACTCAACGACTACGGCCAGTGCAACGTGCCTTCGCCCAACACGGGCTTCGTGGCAATTGCGGCGGGCTTTTACCACAGTCTCGGCCTCAAGGACAACGGCTCGATCGTGGCGTGGGGGCTCAACGACTACGGCCAGTGCGACGTGCCTTCGCCCAACACGGGCTTCGTCGCAATCGCGGCGGGGTGTTACCACAGTATCGGCCTTAAGGAAGACGGCTCGATCGTGGCGTGGGGACTCAACGACTCCGGACAGTGCGACGTGCCTGAGCCCAACACGGGCTTCGTGGCGGTCGCGGGGGGCGGGTGGCACAGTCTCGGCCTGAAGGGCGACGGCTCGATCGTGGCGTGGGGAAACAACGACTCCGGCCAGTGCAACGTGCCTTCACCCAACACACGTTTCACGGCGGTCGCGGCGGGCTATGGCCACAGTCTGGGCCTGAAGGACGACGGCTCGCTGGTGGCGTGGGGACTCAACGACTACGGCCAGTGCAACGTGCCTTCGCTGAGCATGGGGTTCGTGGCGGTCGCGGGGGGCGGTTTGCACAGTCTCGGGGTGAAGGACGACGGCTCGATCGTGGCCTGGGGAGGCAATGGCTGCAGCCAGTGCGACGTGCCTTCGCCGAATACGGGCTTCGTGGCCGTCGCCGGGGGCGGGTGGCACAGTCTCGGCCTCAAGGCCGACGGCTCGATCGTGGCGTGGGGACTCAACGACCACGGCCGGTGCAACGTGCCTTCGCCCAACACGGGCTTCGTGGCCGTCGCGGCGGGCTATGGCCACAGTCTCGGCCTGAAGACGGGTGGCTGGATCGCGGCGTGGGGATACAACGACTACTACCAGTGCGACGTGCCTTTGCCCAATACGGGCTTCGTGGCGGTCGGGGCCGGCTGGTCCCATAGTCTCGGCGTCAAGGACGACGGCTCGATCGTGGCGTGGGGACTCAACGACTACGGCCAGTGCAGCAACGTGCCTTCGCCCAACACGGGCTTCGTGGCAGTCGCGGCGGGCTATGGCCACAGTCTCGGCCTGAAGACGGGCGGCTCGATCGTGGCGTGGGGACTCAACGACTACGGCCAGTGCAACGTGCCTGAGCCCAACACGAGCTTCGTGGCCGTCGCGGCGGGCCTGTACCACAGTCTCGGCCTCAAGGACGACGGCTCGATCGTGGCGTGGGGACTCAACGGCTACGGCCAGTGTGACGTGCCTGAGCCCAACACGGGCTTCGTGGCGGTCGCGGGGGGCGACTACCACAGTCTCGGGATTCGTGCCCCCGCCGTCACGGCCTGGCGGAGCGTGCGGTTCCACGGCGGGCCCGTCAGTGCCGAGTTGGCGATCGAGCTGGATGCAGCGGCCACCGTCAGCGAGGTCGTATCCGAGCCCCGTCGAGACGGGATTCAGAAGATCGAGGTCGATTTCAACGTGGATGTCGCAGGCCGGCTCTCCGGCACGGTTGAAGCCGAGAACCTCAACTCTCCCCCCGCCATGTGCCCCGCGACGTCGCAGACGCCCATCAACAATGGTCGAACCCTGGTGATCGAGTTTGCCCACTGTCTGCCCGGCAGCCCGATCGGCTTGCCGGACGAGACCTGCTACCGGATCGATCTGGCCGGCAACGTCACGGGCCTGACCGGCGATACCGATTGCCTGATCGTCGGTCTCCAGGGTGACACCAACAATGACCACTACGCCGACCTGATCGACATGGCCCAGGTCAAGAGCAAGGGCGGCTCCCAGGTTGCCGGTGCCAACGTTCGGCTGGATGTGAACGTTAGCGGCGACATCAACCTGATCGACATGGCCCTGGTCAAGAGCCTGAACGGCGGATCGGTGGTGTGCCCGTGAAAATCGGCGACGACGGGGCGACGGGGCGGTGAGTGCCGTGCTCCGTATCCGGCGGGCCTTGATCCCGGAATCTCAGCACGTTGAGCGGTTGTAGTGCACCACGGCGCTGCGGTGCTGGTGGGCCCGGGTGATCAGTTGGCCGAGCTGGTCTTCGAGGTGCTTGGCCTGACACCGATCGGCCAGTTTTTTAAGGTTGATCCGGACGTTCAAGGCGGCGGACCGGGCTGAGGCGAAGGCCAGAATGGCCGCTACTTGAAGGTCGCTGAGCAGATACGGGTTCACGGCAGATTTGATCTCGTCGAGACGGGCAGCGACGGCACCGGCCAGGCCGACGATTTCCATGGGCACCGCGATCGCGGTAGCTATCGCCCGCTGTTGTTCGTCCTTCTCGTCGGATTTACGCGAGGCGACCAAGCGCTCGTAGGCCGCCATGTCCTCCGACATGAACTCACCGAACATGTCCTCCGCCCGCTTGAGCTCGGCGAGCAGGTCCTGCAATGACGACTCGTGCTCGGCATACTTCTCCTTGCCGGCCGTGTACGCCAGTACCATACGGGCCTGGGAAGCGGCCACCGCTCCGATCAGGGCGGCGACACTGCCGCCTCCCGGCGTCGGTGCCTTGGCCGCCAGGTCCGCCAGGAATGTACGTAGCGGCAGCCAGAGGTAATCACGATCTGCACCCACGGGTGGGCTCTCCGCTCTACTCGCCGGCGGCCGAATCCCTCTCCACAGCGGCCGGGGCGATCTCCAGATCAATCTGGTCCGGCGCGGGCGTGACCACCGCGATGACCGGTGTCGTCAGGTAGCGATCGGCCATGCGCTTCACGTCGTCCAGCGTGACCGCCCGGACGCGCTCGGCGAACTTATCGTGATAATCGTAACCCAGGCCGTACAGCTCATCCAACGCCGCCTGCATGGCCCGCTCGCTGTTGGTCTGGGTGGTCATCAACTCGGTCGTGACGATGATGGTCTTGGCCCGCTCGAGCTCGTCGGGGGTGAACTCGCCCGCCCGGGCCCGGTCCAGTTGCCCGGTAATGATCCGGTAGACCTGGCCGACCTTGTCCGGCTGGCAAGCGGCGTAAATCTCGAAGGCCCCGGGCAGAATGCCGGCGAAGTTGACGGCGTGTACCTCGTACACGAGGCTCCGGTCGCCGCCGCGAAGGGCCTCGTGCAGCCATCCGGTCGGCAGCCGGTAACCGCTGACGATCGTGTCCAGCACCGCCACCGGGATGACATCGGCGGTATCGGTGAGTCTCATTCCGCGGAACCCCAGGCAGATGCCGGCCACCCGCCGGTCGGGGGATTTGGCCTTCACGTAGAGCTTCGGGGAGGTCAGAGCGGGTTCGTCGATTACACTGAGGGCCGGCGCGGCACCCGCGGGCATGTCGCTGAAGTGCTGGCGGACCAGCGACTCGACCCGGGCCGGCTCGACATCACCGAAGATCGCCAGCACCGTCTGGGAAGCGGTGGCGCGCCGGCGGTAGAACTCAGCCACCTGCTCGCGGGTCGCCCCGGCGACGACCTGCTCCGAGCCGACCGTCTCGAAACGGTAGGGGCTGTTGGTGAAGAATCGGCCCCTGAAGTAGGCGAACAGTTCGCTTCGCCAGTGCTCGTTGATCCGGCGGATCTCATCGAGCACCTGGGGTCGATAGGTGTCCAACTCGTCCTGGGGGAACGTCGGCCGACACACGACGTCCGCGAACACCTCCAGGGCACCGGCGAACTCTTCCTTGAGCACCTGGGCCGTCAGGTAGATCGTGTTGTTGCCCGACGCCCCGGACAAATAGCCCCCGCGGGAATCAAAGAACCGCGCCACCTCCTGGGCCGACCGGGTCGGCGTGCCCCGCGGGGCGAGCAGGGCGGCCAGGTGACTCAGCCCGTTGGTGGTCTCGTCCTCCCAGGCCACCCCGCCCAGCGAGAACGATTGAATCGCCACCAGCGGCGTCGTCGGGTCGCGGCGAATGAGACAACGCAGGCCGTTGTCCAGCACGATCCTGCGCACCGGTTCAGGGGCGGATGCCGCCGGGACACCCTCCGATGTCGCCTTATAGCCCTCCGGCATAATCGTGATCGTCCCGAGCCGATCGGGCAGAAGGTACTTGCGGGCCATCTCGCGAATCTGCTCGGCGGTCACCTTCTGAATGTTGTCCACGTAAGCCTGGCTGAAGTGAACGTCCCCCGTGGACAGGTAGTCGCGGGCCATCATGGACGCGATGCTCTCGGCGGTCTGCGAGGCGAACACGTGCTCGGCCGCCTTCTGCCGCTTGGCCTGCTCGAGCTCCTCAGCGCTGATCAGGTCGCGCCGCAGGATGGCGAGCTGCTCGTCGATGGCGGCCTTGGCCTCGGGTATTCGTGCCGGATCGAGCCGGGCGGTGATCACAAAGACCCCGCGGGCCCACTCCGGCGTCCAGGAGAAGCTGTCGATGGTGTAGCTCAATCGGGTGTCGCGAATCGTCCGGGCCAAGCGGGAACTGTCCCCCTGCGTCAAGACGTAGCTCAGCACGTCGAGGGCATAGAGGTCAGGGTGCGTCAGGTGGATGGAGGGCCAAGCCAACTGCAGGATGGCCGCTTGCACCTTCATCCGTTTGGCGGCCTGGCGAGGCGTGGCCATTTCCGGCTCGACCGGCAGGACGATCGTCGGCACCCGCTTGCGCTCGAACGAGGCGAACTCCTTGCGTACCTCGGCAAGCGTCTGGTCGATCTCGATGTCGCCCACGATGCATACCACGATGTTGTCCGGGACGTACATCCGGTGGTAGTAGCCGACGATGTCCTCCTTGGTGAGCGACTGGACGATCGGCTGATGGCCGATGACCGGGTACCGCACCGGGTGCTCCCGGTACATCGTTTCCATCGTGAGGTAGAACAGTTGCCGGTCCGGGTTGTCCAGGTCGCGTTCGAGTTCACGCTGCACCACCTCCCACTCGCGGTCGAACGCCCCCTGAGGCCAGGTCGGATGCGTGATCCAGTCGGCCAGGAGTTCGATCGCCTGGCCGGTGTGCTCGCGCACGGTGCTGATGTAGTAGCACGTGACGTCGTAGCTGGTGTAGGCGTTGGAGACGCCGCCGATGGCTTCGAGAATCGTGCGGGACTGCTCCTCGGTGCGGGTGGCGGTCTCCCCGCCGTGCAGCAGGTGCTCGAACAGGTGGCTCAGCCCGCAACCGAGGTACTCCTGCTCGTAGATGCTGCCGGTCCGGCAGTACATGCGAACCGAGACGACGGGTGCGGTCCGGTGCGTCTTGAGAATGACGGTCAGGCCGTTCTCCAGGACGCTGACCCGTTCGCCCGGACGATCGACTAGGCGCTTGAATTCGCCCGGCGCGCGGGGCGCCGCGTCTCGTGGCTCGCTGCTGGCGGGCTCGCCGCCCATCGCGATCGTCAGGCACGCGGTCATGAGCAAAGGTGTTCCGGTCATAATTCGTCCGGCAGCTTGCCGCCCTCCTCCTCGTCGAGCGAGTCCAGCGTACGCTGAAGCTCCCGCTTCAGGTGCCGGACCCGCAGCAGACTCTTGACCCGAGTGATTAGCTCGATCCGATTGACCGGCTTGGTCAGGAACTCGTCGGTCCCGCAGTCCACCGCCCGTTCGTGATCCCCGACTTCATTGAGGGCGGTCACCATGATGATCTGGATGTCTCGCGTCTCGGGATCACTCTTGAGCTGCTGACACACCTCGAACCCGGACATCCTGGGCATCATGACGTCGAGCAGGATCAGGTCGGGCGGGCCCTCACCCACCCTGGCCAGGGCCTCGATGCCGTTGGAAGCGGCGATCGTGGTGACGTTCGGCAAGTCTTCCATGTAGGCGCACAGCAACTCGAGGTTCTGGGCATTGTCGTCTACCACCAGTACCGTGGAAGGGGGCAGCGATTTGTCGCCTTGAGGATCTGTGCTCACGCGTGTCCTCCCAACTCCGGGCATCGGGCCCGGATCACGTCTCGTGTCTTGGCTGGCCGACATTGTAGCCGACGCAGGTCGTGCGCTCACGCGGTGGCGCGGATGCGGTCGATCCGGCGGATGATGTCGTCGATCTGATCGCCGCTGCCGAAGCCGATGGTGAATCCGCTCACGCAAGGCTTGCCCAACACGAATTGCAGCGACTCATCGATCCTGTCATCTTTGATATCGCCCTGACCGAGAATCTTCATGCCGTAGACGGCCTTTCCCCGCTGGTGCATGGTTTGAAGAGCTTCCGCGACCCTCGGCACCTGTTCGGTTTTGCTCACGTCCATTCTCACGGCAAACGGGTTGAAGCGGGCCAGGGCGACCTCGATCCAAGGCTCATCGGCAGCCGCCTGCAGCGCTCCCAGGTTGTGGAACGAGCAGCCGACGGCCCGGACCCAGCCCTTGTCCCTGGCCTCGCTGAGCACGTCCATCGGGCCTTTCATCTTGCCGGGCCAGTCGGGTTCGGTCATGCAGTGCAGCAACAGGATGTCGATATAATCGGTGTCCAGCTCCTTGCGAAACTCCTCGAGGTCCTTGCGAACACCGGCGGCGTCCTTCGATCGCGTCTTGGATGTAATGACGACCTGGTCGCGTTTGATGTCCCGCAGCGCGGCCCGGACGTGCGGGTGAGTGCCGTACATGCCGGCAGTGTCCCACCACCGAACACCCTGATCGAGACCGTGCCGGAACAGCTTGACCATGCCCTCGATGCCGAGTTCGCGCTGTTCGCGCCCCCCTATGGTGCCGGTGCCGATCGCCAGCCGGGACGGTTCGATCCCTGTTCGACCGAGCGTGACCGTATCCGTGGCCCGTAGCGGCTTCCCGGCCGCCGGGCCCGTGGTGACCAGGGACGGACCCGTCCCGGTGCTTCGGCAGCCCAGGACCTGTGCCCCCAACGCCGCTCCGGCCGCCGCCGCGGCCTTCCGCATGAACTCCCGGCGATCCATTGTGCTCATGGCCTGGTTCCTGTTCGTGTCTTGGTTCTCTGGTTCCTGCGTGTCTCCGGGCGCAACGGCTCCGCTTTCCCGGGACCCGTAGCCAGATTGTAGTAAACGCGGGCGGCGGGACAAGAGCACGGCAGGAACGGCAGCGGACTGCGTCGTTGCCCCGGGGCTCGTTGTGGATCGGACAGGGGGCCGCTTCGCCTCGCGGCCAGACGGTCGAGGCTTGACTGCTGAAAACCGAGCGGTGAGAGCTTCGCAGTTCAACCGGCGTCTGTCGTGCCAGCCCAGCGCTGTCCTGCCGACTTGACCCGCTCGATGAACGCCTGAGCGGACACAACCCCGCTGAACCCGACGAGGACATCAGCCTTGGGAGACAGGACGATGAACGTCGGAAGGGCCCGGATGCCGTATCGCTGGGCGGTCCCAGGCTGCTTGTCACAGTCGATCTTCACCGTCACCCAGTTCGCCAGTGCCTCGGCCACGTCGGGATGCGAGAAGACCTCCAGGTCCATCATTCGGCAAGGCTCGCACCAGGTTGCGTGGAAGTCGATCAAGACGAGCTGGTTGTTCCGGGCGGCCTTGGCCAGACCGGCCTTCAGGTCGTGTGTCCACTGGATGGCAGAGGGCCCGGCGGGGGTCTCCGGCCAGGACGCATACAGAAACACGACGGCGAGGAGCAGAAGACCGATCGTCCAGAAAAGCCAGCGGGTTCCGCCGGCGTCGGGTGGTCCGGGTTCAGATGCCGGGTCCGCATCTCTCATTGCACCATTGTAGGCCGACCTGCGTCGGTTGTCATGTGAAACCCGACCGAGATCCGGTAGCCCTGATGCGGTTTGACGTTGTACAGGAATGCCAGTACCGTTCCGGGTCTAAGAAGTCTGACGCAGCAGACCGGCGTGGCACGTATCGACGTGAAGGAGGTAACAGAAGATGCAGAAAGACCCTGGCCCGAAGAACACCGGCGCTGAGAAGAAGGCGTGGCACGGTTGCTGCGGTTGCTCAGCCGGTCTGAGGGCTGCTTACGAGGCAGCCGAACGGGCCGGCCTGTCGCGGCGGCACCTGATCCTGGGGGCGGGAACGGCGGCGGTCGGGAGTTGGGCGTTGGCCGGCCGCCGGGCCCGGGCGGAGGAAGAGAAAGCCGTCGGCGGGCCCGCATTCACGCCAGCCGGGGAACTTGTCGTTCAGCCGGTGCTCACCTACGCCACCCCGCAACGGCGTGAAAAAACGAGCTGGCGCGGCTGGGGCGGACTCCAAACCGAGGGCGACGCGAACCAGGAGGTGAAACGCATCAACGAGGAGCTTGGTGAACTGGTCTCCTCCAGCGGCCTGGCGCTCAAGGTTCTCCCTGTCGCCAAGGTTCGCACCGGCCAGCAGGCCGCCACGGCCAAGAAGACCGGGTGCGACGTGATGCTCATCTACGCATCCGGCGGCGGGCGGGGCCTTCTCGAAGCCCTGGTCCCGCGGGATAAGCCCACGCTCTTCTTCCTCCGGCACCGGTCCGGGCCGATCTCGCTTCATTACGAAATCCTGCATCCGCATTTCCTTCGCAAGGCCACGGACGAATACGCTGACACGGGCGTGGACGTCCATGACGTCGTCGTGGACAACTACGGCGATCTGGCCTGGCGGCTTCGGGCCCTGTTGGGGCTTCGCAGGACGCTCGGCCAGCGGATCGTCGCCCTCGGCGGACCGATGGGATGGGGTGCGGGCCGCAAGTTGGCCCCACCCATCGCACGAGATAAATGGCACCTCGATATCCGAACCGTGACCTACGAGGACCTGGGCAAGAGGATCGAGAAGCTTAAAGCGGACACCGGCGCGGTCGCCGACGCTCGCAAACAGGCGGCAGAATACCTCCGCCAGCCGGGCATCACGCTGCATACCGACAAGCAATACGTCGAGAAAGCGTTTCTGCTGTACCGCATATTCAAGGATTACCTGGCCGAGCACGAGGCAACCGCGTTCACCATCGGAGCCTGCATGACGACGGTCATCCCGATCTCCGAGACGACTGCCTGCCTGCCCCTGAGCCTGTTGAACGACGACGGGTACGTAGCCTTCTGCGAGTCGGATTTCGTGGTGATTCCCTCCGGCCTGCTGATGCACCACATCATGGGCACGCCGGTGTTCCTCAACGACCCTACCTGGCCGCACCACGGGATCGTTACATTGGCTCACTGCACCGCCCCCCGCAAGATGAACGGCAAGACCTGCGAGCCGACCAAGATCCATACGCACTTCGAGTCGGACTACGGGGCGGCCCCCAAGGTCGAGATGACCAGGGGCCAGGTGGTCACGATGGCAATCCCGGACTTCGGCTGCCGCAAGTGGGTCGGGGCAAAGGGCAAGGTCGCGGGTAGCCCATTCCACGCGATTTGCCGATCGCAGATTGACGTTGAGATCGACGGCGATTGGGAAAGACTCGTTGAAGACATGCGCGGCTTCCACTGGATGCTGGTCTACGGCGATTGTCGCAAAGAGGTGGGCTATGCCATCAAGCACCTGGGGATAGAATGGGAGGACGTCTCGGCGTGATGAATCGGGGCGTGGGCCGAGGACGCCAGAGCCGGCTTCTGTCAGAGCCGGCTTCTGTGAAGCCGGTGATGCCGCTGGCTGCAGGGAAAGAGCACCGGGCTCGCAGAGCCCGGCTCTGAGCATTTAGCTCTGAATCAGTATGTCCCCTGAACACGTAGCGCCGTCCTCGGCCCGGCACCTGGACGAGAAAGGCGACACCCTCAATGAGGAGAAGACACGATGAGTGAAGGACTGAGCAGGCGTGAGTTCTTGGGCACCGCTTCGGCGGGCATGGTTGCGGCGGCGGCGATCGGACGAGCGGGCTTCGGTGCGGTGGGCGGATCCGGTGAGATCATACCCGGCGTCGGCTTCAGCAGGACGCGGGTGCTCCGGGTCTACCTGGCCGGCCACCCCAGTTGGCCCCGACCGGACCTCGACCTCGATGCCGAAATGAACCGCATCCAGGCCGAGTTCGACAAGGTACCCGGATTCGACGACATCGAGTTTGTCGGCAACAAGATGGTCAGCAGCGGCAACCCGGGCCAACTCACCCGGCTGTTGGAGCAATTCAACGACGTCGATGGCGTCCTCGGGGTGCCGCTCTGCCTGGGTACGAGCGTGTTATACGGCGTGCTGGCTGACGCTGGTATCCCGACCATTATGCTGGCCATCCCCTACAGCGGACACGAGTGGTGTATCGTGCCCGACCTTCAGCGGCAGGGCAGGAAACTGGACGTCATTCCTACGAGCGACTTGAAGGACGTCAGCGCGGCGATCCGGCCGTTTCGTGCGATTCATCGGCTGAAGGAGACGAAGGTGCTCGTGGTGAGCGGCGGCTGGGCCCCTCCCGAGCAACTCGTGACCGAGGCCAAGGACAAGTTCGGCCTCGAGATCAAGCTGTTCCCTCCCGAGCCGCTGGTAGGCGCGTACGAGGCGATGGACGAGGCCGCGGTGAAAGTGGAGGCCGAGCGGTGGGTCAACAATGCCGAGAAGATCAAGGAACCCTCACGCGAGGAGATCGACAAGTCCGCGCGATTCTGTCTGGCCCTGCAGAAGGTTCTCGCCGACGAGAAGGCTCAGGCCATTACGATCAACTGTCTGGGGCTGTTCGGCCAGAGAAGGCTTCCCGCCTATCCGTGCTTCGCGTTCTCGCGGCTCAACGACATCGGGCTGACCGGGGTATGCGAGGCGGACCTGGCGTCCACCCTGACGCAGATCATCTACCAGCACATGGAGGGCCGGCCGGGCTTCGTCTCCGACCCGGTGATCGACCTGGCGAACAATGCGGTGATCCATGCCCATTGCGTCTCGGCGACCAGGATGGACGGGCCGGAGGGGCCGGCGGCGCCGTACGTGATCCGCAGCCACCTCGAGGACAACAAGGGGGCGTCGCTCCAGGTGAAGATGCGCATCGGTCAGGAAATCACCATGGCCAAGCTGGTGGGCGCTGACCCGCGGGCCGAGAGGAAGATCTACATGGCCGCGACCCCGGTTGAGAGTCTCGGCACCAGCACGATGCTCGTTTCCACCGGTAAGATCACCGGGGTCCCCGACGTCGACCGCGGCTGCCGGACCAAGATCGTCACCGAGGTCTGCGACGCGAAAAAAATGCTCGACGGCTGGACCCACGGGTTGCACCGCGTGATTTTCTACGGGAACCACCTGGCGGACACCCGCCGCCTGGCCCGGTTCCTGGACTTCGACGTGGTTGAGGAGGGCTAGTTCACGGCAACCGGAAGAAGCTGCCATGCCCTATCGCAACATGAGCCTGGAGGACTTCGCGAAATACGTGGGCATGGACGCGCGCGAGGTCAAGCGGCTGGCGGATCGGGGCAAGTTGCCCTGTCGGAAGATCGGCGGCGAGTGGCGATTCAACCGGGCTCGGGTTACGGAATGGCTTCAGCAGGAGATGCACACGCTCGATGAGGCCAGGCTGATCGCCCTGGACAAGGCGATGGGCGGCGCCGACGGCGGGGCCGCGAGCCAAGCCGATATGGCGGTAACCAGCTTGATCGGACTTGAGGGAATCGACGTAGCCCTGCCGGCCAAGACGAAGAACTCGGTGCTGCGGGAGCTGGTCAACCTGGCCGAGCGCACGGGTCTGCTGTATGACGCCGACGGCTTGCTTCAGGCCCTGCAGGAACGCGAGGCGCTGTGCTCCACCGCCCTGCCGAACGGCGTGGCCATTCCGCACCCGCGCCAACCCATGCCCTACGTGTCGGCCGAGCCGCTGGTTTGCGTCGCGCACGTGCCGCAAGGCATCGGGTTCGGATCGGCCTACGGCGACCTTAGCCACCTGTTTGTCCTTATCTGCTGCCATGAAGACCGTCACCACCTGCACGTGCTGGCCCACTTGGTGCGGATTCTCGATGCGGAGACGGTTTGCGCGCTCCAGGAAGCCGGGACGCCGGAGGAAATCCTGCAAATCCTGATCGCCAAGGAAACTCAGGTCGTCGTACAGTCGAAGTAGCAGGAGCACACGAACGAGGTGCATGGGACGCAGGAGCCACTCAACATGCCAGGCAAACTCAAACTGTTGTACTGGACGATCGAGATCAACCTGATTCTGTGGATCATTATGTGCAGCAGCGTGTTTCTTCCCAGCGCCCGGGACATCGTGAAGCCCGTCGCGATTGGCGGATTCGTTCTCTCGGCTTTGCTGCAGCATTGGGCCTACTACCATGTCCGCAAGGCCGGTCGCGGGGAGGTGTGACAGGCCGAGCGAGCAAGACCTGCCGAGATTAGCGGCGAGAGTAAGCCGCTCGATTGAGGGAGGACAACCCATGAAGAAAGAGAAGATCGACCGCAGGGGTTTCCTGGGCATGACCGCGGCCGCGACGGTTGGCGCGGCGATGACCAGCACGAAGGTGAGCCGCGCCGCTGATCCGGAGGCCAAACCGGTTCGTATCGGTCTTATCGGCGCAGGTGGTCGCGGCACCGGTCTGCTCGGGACCCTTCTGAAGATGGACGGCGTTCAGTGTCCGGCGGTGTGCGACATCAACCTCGGGCACCTGCAAAGGGCCCAGGACCTGGTCGTCAAAGCGGGGCAGAAGAAACCCCAAGGCTACTCGCAGGGTGAAGAAGCCTTCAAGCAGTTGACGGCCCGCGACGACCTGGACGCCGTTGTTATTGCCACACCCTGGCACTGGCACGCGCCCATGTCGGTCGAGGGAATGAAGGCGGGCAAGTACGTCGCCGTGGAGGTGCCGGCGGCCATCACGATGCAGCAGTGCTGGGACCTGGTCAACACGCACGAAGCGACCGGCGCGTGCTGCATGATGCTGGAGAACTGGAGCTTCCGGCGGGACAACCTGGCCGTGCTGAACATGATCCGCAAGGGCCTGCTGGGCGAGATGGTTCATTGCCATTGTGCGCACTCGCACGACTGTATCGACCACTGGTTCTTCGACCGCCAGGGAAACGACCGCTGGCCCGCCCGGTTCCTGATCGAGCGGAACTGCGACCAGTATCCGACCCACAGCCTCGGGCCGGTGCTCAGTTGGATGGATATCAACTGCGGCGACACGTACGCGTACGTGACGTCAACCGCCACGGCATCCAGCGGCATCAACGCGTACTTCGCCCGCAAGTTCGGGCCTGACCATCCCGGCGCGAAGCGGAAATACGCCCAGGGCGATATCGTCACCACGGTCATCAAGACGGTCAGGGGCCGATCCATCGTGGTCAACTACGACATGCAGCTCCCGAGGCCTTACGATAACCGCTGGCTGATCCAGGGCACGCTGGGCGTCTACAACGAGCAGCGAAACTCCGTCTACATCACGGGCAGGAGCCCGGAGTATCACCAGTGGGAGTCCTTTGCGCCTTACCAGGAGGAGTTCGAGCACTCATGGTGGAAGGAGTTCAAGAGGCACGCCGCCGAGATCGGCCACGGGGGCACGGATTACCTCGAGCTCGCCAAGTTCCTCAAGGCAGTCCGCAGCAGGACGCAGACGCCTATCGACGTCTACGACGCGGTAATGATGAGCGTCATCGCGCCGCTGTCGGAGCAGTCGATCGCGAAAGGCAGTGCGCCGGTGGAATGCCCGGACTTCACGCACGGAAAATGGAAGACCAACAAGCCGAGATTCGCAATCGACACGTAGTATCACCCGGACGGCGCCGACGCGACGCGTTGCCGCTCATAGATCCGGACCACGGGTACGCGGTATACCCCGCGTCCCCGCCAGACGGTGTGGACCGGCTCGGGCCGGAATCGATCGGCTAGCTGCTCGGCGGGCGGCATGTCCCGGTAGGTCACCTGGTTGTTGACGCCGACCAGCAGGAAGTCCGCGTCCTCGACGGCCGGGCCGCCCTTCGGGTCGGCCTGGGGAAGCCGCCGGACCAGCTCGAAGGCCGGCGGATGGTGATCGAAGAACGCGTCGATCACGTGGTCGTCCCACAAGTAGCTGACCACCCGCTGGCCCGGGGGCACATGCCCGGTGCACCAGCGCAGAGCATCTTCCGTCCCGTCGTTGGTGACCTGGATCAGGTTGCGATACCCTCGCGATTCAGCGCCCAGCCACCGGTCGCCGATGGTCTCGTATCCGTACAGGCCGAAGTCGGGATAGACGCGGACCACGCCCCACAGCAAGTACCCACAAGAGATTACCACCACCGCGATCCATGCGGATCGCACCCGTTCGCGATCGCGGAGCCAGTGAGCCGCCCGCACGATAAAGGCCGACAGCATCAACACCAGCAGTGGATAGACGCTCATCAGGTAGAACGACTGGCGAACGGGCAACGTGGTGAGCAGCAGCACATACAGGCCCACCACCGCGAGCAGTACGCGCACGACCGGCTCATGAGGCGATCGGACCCACGCCCACACCAGTGCCGCCACCGTCAACAGGCCCAGCGGCAATCCGAGTTTCAGCAGGATGATCCCACCGTAGAGCCGGACGGGGTCGATGAAGGTGGTCATCGCCAGCACGTGGTCCTGACGGATCAGTCGGCGGACGAGGGCCCGGGGCACTTCGCGCTGGATGACGTGTTCGGGAAACAGCACCAGGCACACGAGGACAGCCACCGCCGGAATCGCCAGCCAAGCTCGCCAGACGGGCCAGACCGCCGTCTCTTCGGCAGGCCGCCGCCGTATCAGAAAGAATCGAACTGCCCCTTGCACGAGGAAGCTCAGCCCTGCGAGCCAGAACAGTTCTGCAATAAACACCGCCTCGCGATACCCCTGAACAATAGCCATGCCGACCAAGGGGAACAACAGGGCCGCAATCGCCCAGAACGCGACGCTTTGGTGCTCGGCCGGAAACACCCGCTTCTCGCTGCCATCCAACCCCGGCTCAGCCCGATACTGAAGCCAGTCACAGATCAGAAGCGGCGGGACCAGCAGAATGGTGTAGAACTTCGCCGCCAGCGCGATGCCCAGGGTCGCGCCAAGAATGAGCACGCTGGGGGTATCCCGGCGGCAGAGATACCCGTGAAACGCGAGCACCGTCAGCAACACCGTCAGCGGGCAGAAGGCGTCGCCTTCGGTCAGAGCGGTCCGCGAGAAACCCATGAAATAAGGAGAGAACGCCAGCAGCCCGGCCGCCAACAGCCCCGCGGATCGCCCGAACCATCGCCGGCCGGCCAGGTAAGTCACCACGATCGTGACCGCCCCGACGAGGATACTCACCCCGCGGGCCACCGACAGCGACGGGCCAAACCACGCGTACGCTCCCGCTGTCACGTACATGGGCAGCCGGGCCTGCGAGCCGTCGATGCCACTGCCCCACAGCGGATGCTCCAGCAGGGCCAGAGCGGCCAGGTGATCGTTCAGTTCGTCCCACTGAGTGTTGACGTGCCGGACCGAACGCCACGCAACGATGGCAAACAAGCCGGCCAGGACCGGCACCGCAACCAGCGATAAGTTCCACCGGCGCGGTGAACCTCGATCCATCGTCGGCGATCCCTGCGCGGGCATACGCGGATTCTACGCCTACCGGCCGGACAATTCACCTGGGTGCGTGACAGTTCCGGCGGGGACCTTCGGGCGGAGAAGGGGACGGCACCT
>CAZOIA010000128.1:0-16159 GCA_964579675.1 uncultured Planctomycetales bacterium
TAGCAGGAAAGCGTGAGCCCCAGTTCAGATACCCCAATTAAGGGTTACACTACCCAAAGCCTGTGTGCGGGAGGACCGGAGCAACGCCCCCGTCGTCGCGGAGGCGTTGGTGGAGGGAATATGATGGGCTCAGGCGTTCTTGGCCTTCATGGGTCGGACTTCAAACTCGCATACCCACAACTCGCCGTGCTCGTTGCGGTGCTCGTCAAGCCGGTCGCCCGCAGTCACGTCGATGCGGTACAGCCAGCCGTCGTCATACTCGGCGGCGGTGACGAGGCCGTCGCACTGTCCAGCGAAGTGGTCGCTCCGGACATGGACGGGGGTTCCGTTGGCCAGCGGTGGTCGATGGTTCGTCGTGGTGTTCACGGTTCACTCCCCCTTGGCGACCACCACGTTGAACTCGAACTGCCCGCGGTCGGTCTTGCGGAACCGCGAGACCGTGCCCGTTTCGACTGCCTTGCGAATCTCCCGGAGGATCGCCGAGTACAATGTCGCTTGCGGCGTCTTGCCGTTGGGGCTGGTCCACAGGCCGCGCTCGGCCATCGCGGCGATCATGGCCTTGCAGGTCATTGGCTTGCCTTCGGCCTTCAGGACCTCCGCCGCCGCGTCCAGGGCGCTGGTCCGCTTCGGCTTGGCATCCTTGTCCTTGTGGGTTCGCTTCTTGGCCTGGGATGCATCGGGCTTGGCGGCCTCATCCCGCGTCGACTCGCTGCGGGGCGCTTCGCCTGTCTGCTGCTGACTCTCTGCCGGCTTGCGGGCGGCCTTGCCTTCCTTCGCCGCGGGCGCCTTCTTTTGGTCGCCCTTGCTGGCGGCTGCACCGCGCAACCGCTGGGCGCTCTTGATGCGAATGCGCTTGCCGGTGGCGGTGTTCGTCGCGTTCCACCCGCCTCGGCTGTTAGTGCTGTCGATGCGAACCGTGGTGAGCTTGTCGCTCACCTTCGCGACATACAGCCCGCCGATCTTGACTTCATCCTTCTTCATGGCACGTCTCCTTGCGAGAAAGGTGTTGTCCGATCAACCGTTGACCGGAACGGTCACAATCCGATGGCTGCCGTCGGGCAGCTCGTGGTCATGCAGGTACGCGAACTCAACGCCGGCCCGAGCCAGGCGGTCTGCCTCGCTCGGCTCGACGACCAGGTGCCGGCCGCCGACGGTGATGGCCCGCCCGCGTCCGCTGGCGTCGGTCCACTGGATCGCCTCGTGGGCGTTGTCGAACTCGATGGCTTTCAGTTCGATGGTCATGGTTTCGTCTCCGTTTGTACGGGTCCCAAAGTCGATTTCTCAGTCCTCGAACGTACTGATGACCCGCCGGTACTCGGCCACGTCGCCGTTGGTACCGCGGCAGCCGTCCAGATAGCACTGAAGCGTCCGGGCGACCTGCCTATTCAAGGCGGTCTCTCTCGCGTCGGCCTCCAGCTCGAACGCCTCGCCGATCGGGACGCCCTCACCGTCGCGGCGCTCGACGACCCGCGTCACGCGAGTGCCGGTGATGATGATCCGGCGATTCTCGCGGCGGATGGTCGCGGTTCCCATCGGTCCCTCGATGTCGATCCGCATGATCTTCATGGTCTTGCCTCCGCGGCTGGCCTGTTACCAGCCCGCCATGTCGAACACATGGTTGCACAGGCGAGCGGGGACTCGCTCGGCAACCACCGTATCCAGGTGCCAGATCATGTTCGCGGCCCGGGCAAACCGACCCGCGGCAATGGCTCGGCGAATCGCCCGCAGGTCCCGGACGTCTTCCTCGTAAAGGCGAGCGATGTCGGCGTCCGTCCGGCGTCTGCCGGCCCGCTGCCAACGGGCAATGTTCGCGTCGAATCGGGCCAGGTCTCGCTTCGTTGTCGTTGCCTTGGCCATTTCTGGGCCTCCTTTCAGTCATGTCCTTACGCTGCGTTTGGCCGAAAGGGAAGGCAATTCTGCCCGAAATCTGAGGGTTTTTGCAGATTCGGCAACACCGTACACATGTGTACCAACATGCAGTGTCGCCGAACGGCACGGCGTCGGGAGGCGGCGTAGATGAGCGAGCAGGCGACATCCCGACCGATGAGCCCGACGGCGATCGCCGTGGCCGATGCGGCCCGGCTGCTGTCGGCGGCGGGCGGGTATTCGGTGACGCCGGAACAGATCCAGGCCGACATCGATGCCGGCGCGCCGACCAACGCCGACGGCACGATCAACCTCGTGCAATACGCTGCCTGGCTGGTCCTTGACATGTCGCGTCTCGCTGAGCGAGACCGATCGCCATGCGATCGCGGCGAAGCCGCAGCGATATGTCAAGGACCGGTGAAGGAGATGTCCGACCGTGGCGATTGATCCGCGAAAGCTTCGGCCGACGCAGCTCGTGCAGTTGCTCAACTCGACGCCGCTGGGCGAGGTGATCAGCGAGCGGCAGCTGTACCGCCATCGCGCCAGGGCCGGGCTGCGGATCGGTGACGGGCGCACGATCGACCTGCTGCGTTACGTTGCCTGGCTGGTCCAGGAGCGGCACAAGCCGAAGCCCGAACCTGAGGGCCTCACCGGCTATGAGGCGCTCAAGGAGCGGGCGAGGCAGCGGAATATCGAACTGTCGCTGATGGGGCGGGACATCAGCGAGTTACCCGATGTCGCGAACACTGAGCGGAAGGCCAGGGCTGAGCGCGACTTCCGGTTTTTCTGTGAGCAATACTTTCCGCAGACGTTCCACCTGCCGTGGTCGCCAGATCACCTCAAGGTCGTTGCCAAGATCGAGCAGGCGGTGCTGGAGGGTGGCTTGTTCGCGATGGCGATGCCCAGAGCGAGTGGTAAGACGAGCCTGTGTGAAACGGCCTGCTTGTGGGCCCTGGTCTATGGCCATCGTGAGTTCGTCACGCTGATCGGCGCGGACGAGCAGCATGCTGAAAGCATGCTCGATTCGATGAAGGCCGAGCTCGAACACAGCGACCTCCTGCTGGAGGACTTCCCCGAGGTCGTCCACCCAATCCACAAGCTGGAGGGCATCCACCAGCGTTCGGCGGGGCAGCTTTATCAGGGTAGGCAGACGCACATCGGCTGGACAGCCCGCGAGATCGTGTTGCCCACAATGCCCGGCAGCAAGGCCTCGGGTGGGATCATTCGGGTCGCGGGTATCACCGGCCGCATCCGCGGCATGAAGCACAAGCGGGCCGACGGCACGAGCGTCAGGCCGTCGCTTGTGCTCATCGACGATCCGCAGACCGACGAATCAGCCCGAAGCCCGAGCCAGTGTGCGACCCGCGAGCGCATCTTGGCCGGCGCAATCCTCGGCCTGGCCGGCCCGGGCAAGAAGATCGCTGGCCTCATGACGCTCACGGTGGTGCGCCCCGACGACATGGCCGACCGGATCCTGGATCGCGAGAAGCATCCGCAATGGCAGGGCGAACGCACGAAGATGGTCTACGTTTGGCCGGCGAATGAAGCGCTGTGGGCCTGCTACGCGGAGCTCTGGCGCGAGGGCATGCGAGCCGATCACGGGATCGTGGAGGCGACCGAGTTCTACCGTGCCCACAGGGAAGAGATGGACGAGGGCGCCGTCGTCGCCTGGCCGGAGCGGCATCACCCGGATGAACTGTCGGCGATTCAGCACGCCATCGATCTCAAGCTTGATCGTGGCGAGGCGGCGTTCTGGGCCGAGTACCAGAACGAGCCCCTGCCCGAGGATGTGCCGGACGACGATCTGCTGACCGCCGATCAGATCGCGGCTAAGGTCAACGGCCACAGCTGCGGGGAAGTCCCGATCGGCTGTACGCACCTGACGATGTTCATCGACGTGCAGGCCAAGGCCTTGTTCTGGCTCGTGGCCGCGTGGGAGGACGGCTTCACGGGCTACGTGATCGACTACTGCACCGAGCCTGACCAGAAGGCGGCATACTTCACGTTGCGGGACATGCGCCGGACGTTGGCTATGGTCGCGCCGCGAGCGGGCCTCGAAGGCGCGATCTACGCCGGTCTGGAACGGCTGACGGATCGGACTATCGGGAAAGAATGGCGTCGGGACGACGGCGCGATGGTGCGGATCGACCGCTGCCTGATCGACGCGAACTGGGGCCAGTCCTCGGACGTGGTCTACCAGTTCTGCCGGCAGAGCAAGCACGCCGGCATCGTGATTCCCAGCCACGGGCGGTACGTGGGGGCGTCGAGCATCCCGTTCAGCGAGTACAAGCGCAAGCGCGGCGACCGCGTCGGCCTGAACTGGCGCATTCCTGTCGTGAAGGGCAGGCGGTCCGTTCGGCACGTGGTATTCGACACGAACTACTGGAAGTCGTTCGTCCACGCGCGGTTCGCGGTGGCGATGGGCGACCCCGGGTGCCTGTCGCTCTTCGGCCGCAAGCCCGACCAACACCGCCTGCTGGCCGAGCACCTGACCTCAGAGTATCGCGTGAAGACTGAAGGCCGCGGCCGGACCGTCGACGAATGGAAACTCCGCGCTGACGGGCTGGACAACCACTGGCTCGACTGCCTCGTCGGCTCCGCCGTGGCCGCATCCATCCAGGGAGCCACGCTGTTCGAAACGGATGCCAAGCCCGCGCCGCGACCACGGGTTCGGTTGTCGGAGTTGCAGAGGGCAAAACGATGAAGCGGGGTAAGGATGCCGTCCAGCAGGCCCAGGTCGAGCCACGCGGGTTGCGTTGTCCGAAGTGCGGCTGCGGTCACTTCCGGGTGATCTACACGCGGCCGAAACTGGATGGCAAGGTTATGCGGCGGCGAGAATGCCAGCATTGCGGGAGGCGAGTGACGACCACGGAACGAGTCAGCGGGTAGGCTGCAGCACCATCCTGGGCAACTCATTTTGGAATATGGTCGGTGCATCCATTGGCCAGCGAGGCTTCGTTGGACTGATGCCGGTGGGCTTTCGCTATTCTTGCCACGGTGGGTTGGGCAAAGCCTCTGGAAAGTCCGAGGTCCTTGAATCTCCTCTGATTCCGGCGCATTGGAGACAGAGGCCTTCAGTTCGTAGGTTACTGTCTTCACACGACTTGCCTGCCCCGCGTTCCGTAGGGTGCTGGCGGCCGGAATCCGGGCTGAGGCAACGACTATTCGCGGCGATAAAGTGAGGCTGGACCCTTGACAACGGGGGCGGTGCCGGGTAGGCTACCCTGTTGTTCGGTGGGAAAAGCGATAGCCATACCTCGGTAGCTACCGCTTCCAGCACATGACGGATTGATCGGGCGAGAGAGACGCCTTCGGGTGTTCTCTCTTTTTCATTGCCTGGTACGCGTGGTCCGAATCGGAGGTCACGAATCATGAGAAAACATGGCGACAATTCAACAAAGCCAGGGCGACGTTTCACGCTCAGATTTGCAGGCGTGCTGGCCCTTGTTGCGCTGGCCTCGGTTGGCGTTTCCGCTGGCGTTTTCACGTTCCTGCCCGTTACGGTGCCCATCGTAATGCAAATCGGGGCTTCCGGCGGAGGCTCGGCAGGGATTCCCCTACAGATCAACCATCAGGGAGTTGTGAAGGTCAATAACGTGCCGTTCAGTGGTAACGGTAGCTTTCGTCTTGCCCTGGTCGATCCCGATACCGGCAACAACCTCTGGACCAACGATGGCTCCAGCGTCCCCGGGCCAGGGATGCCCTCGGCTGCGGTGACACTCCCCGTCTCCAGGGGTATCTACAGCGTCATGCTTGGGGACACGAGCCTGGCCAACATGACCGCGATTCCGAGCACGGTGTTTAATGACGACAACGTGGTGCTGCGAATCTGGTTCGACGACGGCACCAATGGCGTGGCACAACTCTCGCCCGATCACGTGCTGGCCAGCGCTCCCTATGCCTACTACACGGCCAATGCTGGCCACGCAACAGCCGCAGATCAATCGACCAGCGCGGATCACGCCACCAGTGCGGACCACGCGACATCCGCCGATTCGGCCACATCCGCGGGTTCAGCTACGACCGCCCAGTCGGCGGCCAAGGCAATTGCGGCAGAGCAACTGAACATCCCGGGGTCCGAGACTGCAGCCGTGACGGTGGACATGGGGGGTAAGGTTAAGCTGCAAAACGGAGTTGCCATTAACGAGTTCTCGAATGACGGGGCGCTCTCAGATAACAGCGATGCGGCGGTTCCCACGGAGAAAGCGGTGCGAAGCTACGTCACCAATACTGTCGCTACGGTTCCTGGGGTCAGCCCAATTGGAAGCGTCGTCGCATGGATGAAGTCTTTTCCCAATACTCCTGTCCTGCCGAACGGATGGGTTGAATGCAATGGGCAAGCCCTTTCCGATCCGGAGAGCCCTTATAACGGACAGACAATTCCCAATCTAAACGGCTCTGGTGGCAGCACGAAGAGATTCCTGAGAGGTTCTGCGGCATCTGGCAATATCGGCGGCAGTGAATACCATTCGCATGGAGGAAGTACGGGTACTCCAGGATCAGGCCCTATAGACTTGACTACGGGTTCTTCTGGAAGCTACCAACAATATCGTTTCCATACTCATCAGGTAAACTCAGACTCAACACTTCCATCGTATTACGAGGTTGTTTGGATAATGAGAGTCAAGTGAATACAGGCACGCTCATGGCCACTCGGAGAAACAACGCGTGAACAGTCATTGTGAACAACAAACGAAGGCGCAAGCAGACAGGGAGTGGATTTCATGCTACGTCATGCGGCGATAAGTTGCTCTGTTCTCTTGACCGGAGTATGCGTTGCCGCCCTGGTAGGCGGTCCATACACGATGGAGCCCCTGGACATCAACGGCGGTGGAACAATGTCTACAGCCGGGCCATACGCTCTCCTCGCATCGACGGCCCAGCACGGAGGCGTCGGACCGATTGTTGGGGGAGTCTACGCTGTCAATAACGGTTTCTGGCCTGCGGTAATGACGGTGCCCGGGGACCTCGATCGCGATGCCGACGTAGACGCTGACGATTTTGACCTCTTCCTGGCCGCGTTCGGCCACAGTGTGGGCGGCCCCGAGTACAACCCCGAGGCCGATTATGACCGGGATGGCACAGTCACATTCGTCGATTACCAGACTTGGCTTGGTTACTACCGCAATTTCATCGGACAGGCAGGCGCACCTGCCCCATTGGAGGTTCTGGGTGATTTTCAACGCGATGGCCATGTGGATGAGCTGGACTTCGAGCATTTTCAAGGCTGTTTGAGCGGACCGGGCGTTTCGCAGGTCCTTCCGGCCTGCCAGGACGCGGATCTTGATAACGATGGCGACGTGGATCAGTCGGATTTCGGCATCTTGCAGCGTTGTCTGAGCGGGCCCGAGCAGATGCTTGATTTGTCGTGCAAGTACTGAGGGACGATGAGTCGGTTATGCGGCCAACTCGCCGTAGGGAACAGAGCCGCAGATGAAAGAGTGGTAAGGATTGGAGTAGGGAGGGGAAATCTCGATGCTTTCCCTTAATCGCTGGCATATTGCTTTCGTGGTTGCGTGGCTCGGTTTCACGGGCCAATCGCGGGCAACCGTGATCGTTCGATTTGATCCCCCAGCGATGACGGTGGATCGCAACGCCGAGCCCACCTTCGTCATTGACATCGTGGCCGATATTCCCGATCCGGTTGTCGGATGGGGGCTCGATCTAACCATTCAAGATCCGGCGATCATCTCGCAGGTGGGTTTCCCGGTGCTGGGAGCACTGTGGTCACCGGCCTACGCGCCCGATGGGGACAAGTTGGCCGCTCTCGCGTTCCCCGACAGCATCAGCGGGGCTGGCATTCTGCTGGCGACCATCACGTTCTCAGCGGATGCACTCGGCGAGAAAGACGTGATTGCCAGTATCACAGCCAGCGATTTGACCGAGGGCTTCCCGCTCGACCCGACTGGCTTCGCCGATGTGACCTTTGAGGGCGGGCATGTCAGGGTTATCCCCGAGCCGACTACCATGATACTGCTCGCCATGTTGGGCTTGCTGGGGCTCCGGTGGCCCCGGGAACGCCGGCCGAGCTTCTTCACCACAGTGCAGGGACGCTGACCCTGCTGGTTGCGGCCTATTCGATCCGTGGCTGAGCAACGAGAACACTTTGGCCGATCCAAACTGCGCGGCCTGAACGAACCGCTGATCCTTTTCCTTGCTGATCGGGTAGCACGCCCACGTCCACCACGGCTAAGCGGGTGGGGCGAGGTCCAGATGTGTAACGATTCTCATCCCGTGGGCAAATCCTTGTTGAACTGCCTCATTCATCGGGTATATATGCAGTAGACAACCGGGCCGGGAGTTCCCGGAGGCGAGCGGTCGGTGGCTGATCCCCGCCGGGCCGTCGAGCCAGCAAGTGACACGCCGTGCAGGGCTGCACCCCTGTGCGGCGTTTTCTGTTGGGTATCGCCTCCCGGAATGCCCGGATCATCGGCGGGATAGCGGAGCGGCCACCGCGCCGGGCTCATAACCCGGAGACGCAGGTTCAAATGCTGCTCCCGCAATTCGGAGAGCCGCGATGGCAGAGGACCTCAAAGACACTATCCGCGAGAACGCCCAGGGGCCCAAGCGGGCTAAGGGTGACAGCGGGGAGATGGAGCAGCACGATCTGAAGGACCAGATCGAGGCGGATCGGTACCTGTCGTCGAAAGAGGCGGCCAAGAAGGGTCTGGGCGTGCGGCGGACGAAGGTGTCTCCGCCGGGAGCGGTATGACAGTGCTGAAGTGGCTGCGACAACTCGCGACGCGCAAGTTGGCGGACGGCAAACGCCCTGGGCGGCTGCTTGTTGTCCGCGGTAAGTACGACGCGGCACAGACCACCTATGAGAATCGGCGGCACTGGGCGAACGCCGACCACCTGTCGGCCAACGCCGCCGCCAGCGCCGAGGTGCGGCGGATCCTGCGCAGCCGGGCCCGATACGAGGTCGCCAACAATAGCTATGCCAAGGGGATCGTGCTGACGCTGGCGAACTACGTCGTGGGCACCGGCCCGCGGCTGCAGATGCTCACCGACGACCCCGAGGCCAACCGCCTCATCGAGAAAGAGTTCGCGCGGTGGGCCAGAGCGGTGGGCCTGGCGCACAAGCTCCGCACGATGCGGATCGCCCAGTGCGAGAGCGGCGAGGTGTTTGGTCTCCTGGCTACCAACCCACGGATCGATGCTCCGGTTCAGCTCGACCTGCGCCCGATCGAGGCCGACCAGGTCGGGACACCGTGGCCGGCGCTACGTAGGGAGGCCAACACCGCCGATGGCATCGTCCTCGACGAGTTCGGTAACCCGATCGCCTACTACGTCCTGAAGCGTCATCCCGGCGACAACGCAGCCTTCCATTCCGGCTTCGACTACGACCTTCTGCCGGCCGATGCAGTGGTTCACCTGTTCCGGGCCGAGCGCCCGGGTCAGAGCCGCGGGATTCCTGAGATCACCAGCTCGCTGTCGTTGTTCGCGATGTTGCGGCGCTACACGCTGGCGGTGCTCGGTTCGGCCGAGCAGGCCGCCCTGCCCAGCGGCGTGATCTACACCGACGCCCCGGCCGATGCCGAGGCCTCGGAGGTCGAACCGCTGGACACCGTCGAGATGGACCGCGGCACCTGGATGACCATGCCGTTCGGCTGGAAGATCGGCCAGGTGAAAGCCGAGCAGCCCACGACGGTGTACGGCGACTTCAAGCATGAGGTGATCAACGAGATCTCCCGCTGTTTGAACATGCCGTTCAACATCGCCGCGGGCAACTCGTCGGGCTACAACTACGCCTCCGGCCGGCTGGACCATCAGGCGTTCTTCAAGGCGATCCGTATCGACCAGGCCTACCTCGGCGACATGGTCCTGGATCGGGTCCTCAAGGCCTGGCTCGACGAGGCCGTGCTCATCGAGGGCTACCTGCCGCAATCACTCCGCAGCTTGGACGTCGAGTTCCCGCACCAGTGGTTCTGGGACGGCTTCGAGCACGTCGATCCGGCCAAGGAGGCCAACGCACAGGCCACGCGTCTGGCCAGCCACACCACGACGCTCGCCGCGGAGTACGCCAAGGCGGGCCTGGACTGGGAGAGCGAGCTTCGCCAGCGAGCCCGCGAGGCCGAACTGATGCGCGAGCTGGGGCTGGAGCAGTCCGGAGTCCGCAGTCCGGATTCCGGAGACGCTGAGGAAGACGACGTCACGGAGGACGAGGATGCCGTTGCCGAAACGGCATGACGGTGAGCCGCGCGCGGCGTTTGTGCGGCGGTGCATGGAGGATGACGTGATGAAGCGCGAGTTCCCAGACAGCGATCAGCGGCTCGCGGTGTGCCAACGGCAGGCCGACGTGCCCGCGGGTGGCCGGATCGACCTGGTCTGTGACGCCGGCAACATCACGATCGAGGCCGCTCAGGCCGAGGGTGACGGCGAGGTGATCCCGCGATTCACGATGGTGGCGTACTCCGGCGACGCGATGCGCATCGAGGGCTGGCGTTTCCCGGTCGTTGTGGACTTCGAAGGCCTCACGATCCCGTCTCAGCGCCGCCCCGTTCGGTTCGGGCACAGCATGTACGCCGGCGTGGGGCACACGGAGCGCATCGCCGTCGAGAACGGCCGGCTGGTGGCCGAGGGCGTCGTGTCTCGCGACACGCTCGCGGCCCGGGAGGTCGTAGCGAGTGGAAGGCGAGGTTTCCCGTGGCAGGCGTCGCTCGGCGCGGCCGTGCAGCAGTCCGAGTTCGTCCGGGCCGGCAAGGCGGTGACCGTTAACGGCCGGACGCTCGAGGGCCCGCTGTACGTGGCGCGCAGAACAGTGCTGGGCGAAATCAGCTTCGTGGACCTCGGGGCAGACAGCAATACCGCCGCGACCATCGCGGCACAACAGCAGGAGAGTCAATCCATGGATGAGACGAAAGACACGGAGGTCGTTGAGGCTTCTGAGGCGGCGACCGAGCCGGAAGTCACGCGTGAGCAGGCGGCGGACGAGGCTGGCACGGAGGCCAGCCCGCCCGTCGATCCGGTGCCCGAGATCCGGGCGAAGGCCATCGCGGAAACTAAACGCCTCGCCGCGATCCGGCGCGTCTGCAACGGCCGGTTCCCGGAGGTCGAGGAGAAAGCCATCGCCGAAGGCTGGAGCACCGACAAGTGCGAGCTGGAGGTGCTCCGCGCCTCGCGTCCCAAGGCCCCGGCCGTGCATGTGGTGGACAACGCGATGGACGGGCAGGTCCTCGAGGCCGCGTGCATGCTGACCGCAAAGCTCGCGGACGTGGAAGAGCTGCACGACGACAAGACGCTCGAGGCGGCGAGCAAGCGGTTCCGCGGCGGGATCGGCCTGCAGGAATTGCTGCTGGAAGCGGCGTGGGCCAACGGGTTCACCGGCCGGAACTTCCGCGACAGCCGCTCGGTCCTGCGGCACGCTTTCGGTCATGATCTTCGGGCCGCGTTCTCGACGATCGACATCGGCGGGATCCTGTCGAACGTGGCGAACAAGTTCTTGCTCGAGGGCTTCTTCAGCGTCGAGCGGACGTGGCGCAACATCACGTCCGTCCGCAACGTCAGCGACTTCAAGACCGTCACCAGCTATCGGCTCATCGGCAAGGATCAGTACGAGCAGGTCGCCCCCGGCGGTGAATTGAAGCACGGCACACTGGGTGAGGAGAGTTACAGCAACAAGGCCGACACGTATGGCCTGCTCCTGTCCATCGACCGGCGGGACATCATCAACGACGACCTGGGGGCGATCACGACGGTGCCCCGCAAGCTCGGGCGCGGCAGTGGCCTGAAGATCAACGACGTCTTCTGGACCATCTTCCTGAACAACGCCAACTTCTTCAAGGCTGCCAACAACAACTACCTCGAGGGCGCCGACACCGTCCTGAGCATCGACGGCCTGAGCAAGGCCGAGCAGACGTTCATGGACCAGACCGACGCCGACGGCAAGCCGATCGGCATCATGCCGGCGGTCATGCTCGTGCCCACGTCGCTCAGCGCGATGGCGACGATGTTGTTCAAGTCGCTGGAGATTCGCGACACGACGGCCAGCACGAAGTACCCGGTCGCCAACCCCCACGCGGGCAAGTTCCGGGCCGAGGTCAGCCGGTACCTGGCCAACGCTCAGTACACGGGCTCTTCGGCCAAGGCATGGTACTTGCTGGCCGATCCGAACGACCTGGCGGTGATCGAGGTCGCGTTCCTCAACGGCCAGGAGTCGCCGACGATCGAGACCGCCGAGGCGGACTTCAACGTGCTGGGCGTGCAGATGCGCGGCTACCACGATTTCGGTGTCGCGCTGCAGGAGCCCAAGGGCGGGGCGAAGGCGAAGGGCGAGGCGTGAGTCGGTTCTGGGCGAGCAGGCACGCCAGGCGGAGGTGATGAACGCACAGTCTCCGCCTCTCCTGACCCGCTGATTGCCGTGAAGAGGCGACACGGATGTTGGCCAGATTCATTCATGCCGGCGATGCGATCGACTACACCCCCACGGCTGATGTCGCCGCCGGGGATGTTGTCGTGCTCAACAATCTGGTGGGTGTGGCTCGGAGCGATATCCAGGCGAACACACTGGGGTCCCTGGCGATCCGGGGAGTGTTCGAGTTCCCCAAGGTCACCGGGGACAGCGCCTTCGTGCTGATCGGGATGGCGGTCTACTGGGATGCGGCCAGTCGGCTGGCCACCCCCTGGAGCGACGGTGGAGCCAACAAACTGCTGGGCAAAGCGGTATCGACGGCTGGCGAGAACGATCTCACCGTCCTCGTGCTGCTGCAACAGTTGATGACTTAGCGGATGAGGGGATTAACAAGGAGACGAAGGACATGTTGACAACGTTCATTCACGAGGGCGATGCGGTCGACTACACGCCCACAGCAGACGTGGCCGCCGGCGATGTGGTCGTTCAAGGTGATCTGCTCGGTGTGGCGAAGAGTCCGATCGCCGCAAACGTGTCCGGTGCGCTGGCGGTTTCAGGCGTCTTCGACTTCCCGAAGGCCACCGGCGGCGGGACCGCGATCACTGCCGGCAGCCAGGTCTACTGGGACGTGGCCGACGCCGAGGCCAAGACCGACGCCGAGGCCGGCGCCAACAAGCTGATCGGCAAGACGGTAAAGGCCGCGGCCGACGCGGATGCGACCGTGCGGGTACGGCTAAGCCAGTGAGGGACCGATGGCAGACGTGCTCGAGAAGGGCGCGGCCTGGCTGGAGGACCAGCGTCATGAGCACATGACGCGGACGGTGGTCTACGAGCGGGACGGCGAGACCGTGGAGGTAGCGGCCACCGTCGGCCAGACGGTCTTCCAGCTCGACGAGGGCTACGGCGCCACGATCCGGCACGTGCGGCGCGACTATCTGATCCGGACGGCCGACCTGGTGCTCGCCGGTGAACCGACACTTCCGCAACGTGGTGACCGGATCAGGGAAACGCAGGACGGCAAGGTGTTTGTCCACGAGGTGATGGGACCGGGCGGCAATGAGCCCGACTGGCGGTATTCGGATCCCTATCGCCGGACGCTCCGGATCCACACCAAGCATGTGGCGACGGAGGATGCGTAGATGGAAGACTGGATGATCCAACCGGTGGTGCAGTACGGCTTCCTCGGCTTCTCCATGGTGCTGCTGGGCGTGGTCATCTGGCTGATCCGCAAGCTGCTGGATGTCCTGGAGGCCAACAACCGGATCATTGCTGCCAACACGGAGGCGATTCGCGACCTGACGGCGATGACCAGTGATCTCATGAAACTGAGCCGATCGGTGCACGACAAGATCATCTCGCGGCCGTGCATTGCCCGGGAGGAAATGTGACGTGGCTGGTATCACGGAGATCGCCGATGCCGTCGCCGCCGAGCTGAACGCCGGCTCGTTCAGTCAGGCATTCACGGCTGAGCGACGCTACCGGCCGGTGTTCGACCTGCCGGAGATGGGAACACTGCATGTGACGGTGGTGCCCCAAGGCATGACGATCGAAACGGCCGGCCGGGGTCGCAACCAGCAAGACTACCGGATCGACATCGCGATCCAGAAGAAGTTCGAGAACGGTGATGCCGCCGAGCTCGACCCGCTGATGGCGCTGGTGGAGCAGATTGCTGACCACTTCCGGTTCAGGCGGCTCGAAGGGCTGCCGGAGGCGGTGTGGGTCAAGACGGAGAATGCTCCGATCTACGCGGCCGAGCACATGGAGCAGAACCGGGTGTTCACCAGCGTCTTGACGCTGACGTTTCGCGTGGTGAGGTAAACGGATGGCCACACAGCGCAGATGGATCCAGGCGGCGACGGTGGCGATCGACGAGGCCACCGGCGAGTTGCTGGTCCGCACCGGCGGCGGCACCGAGGTCAAACGCGCGATCATCGATGCCGCCAGCGACGGGGCCGCGGGCAACGAGATCATCGCCGGCGTCTCGGGCAAGCGCATCTGCGTGCTCGGTATCTGCCTGCTGGCGGAGGAAGCGGTGGACGTGACGTTGTACTCCGGTCCAGCGGACACGGGAACGGCGTTGACCGGGCCGATCCCCGTGGGTGATCGGAGTGGTTTCGTTTTGCCGATACCGGCAGACCGATCCATGCCCTGGCTGGAGACGGAGCCGGGCGAGCCGTTGACGATCGGGCTCAGTGCCGCCTGGCAATGTGGTGGCTGGGTGGTGTACTTCGAGGAAGCCTGATGGCAATTGAGTATCACGTCTCGACCCTGGCCAGCGACGAACACAGCGGCTCGTCCGAGTCGGTGGTTGTCAGCGGTGCCGAGGCCGAAACGAATGCCGGCTTCGATACGGTGTTCCTGGATGAGGACCCGACGTCGGTGATGGCTGGGGATACGATCCGGATCGCCGGGCGAACCGACGGCATCCACGGCACGGACATCTTTGAGATCATCGACGTGGGGTCCTTTCAGGTTCGGGTCAGCCCCACACCGACGGTGACTGCTTCCGGGCTCACGTGGGCGATCGGCGGGGCATTCGCCACGCCGCAGAAGGCCGCGGACTGCGTCAATCCCGGCGATACGATCTGGATCAAGGCCGACGGGGATTACCTGCCGAACGGGGCCCCCATCATCACCCTCAAGACCAAGGGCACCATCGCTCAGCCGATTGTGGTCGAGGGCTATCGCCAGACGAAGGGTGACGCGACCGCCTTCTTCCAGGCCAACCCGCACATCTGGCCGAGCGACGCCCGGTTCGACGACTACCGAGTGTGTTTGGACTGCAACGGGACCAGCTACGTTGCGATCTCCAAGGGCAGTCTGTCCTGGCAGCTCAACTACGTGTTCAGGAACGTCCAAGCGCAGAACCGTGCCAACGGACAGGCGATAGACATCGCCGGCGCGGTGTTCGTGAACTACGCGGGCCGGAACAACTTCGTCGACCTGTATGCGTCGGATCCCTGCCTCGCCCTGAACTGCCTGTTCGACGGCTTCACGATCCAGGGCGCATACGGTCCGGTGGACGCGTTGGGATGCGAGTTCATCAATGGCGCCGGTACGCCCTACACCGGTGCGGGATTGCTGCAGTTCTGCCGCCTGTTGAACAACGACGGGGACGGGGTGAACACGTCGTCCATGTCCAACCCGCGGGTGATCCACTGCACGATTGTCGGGAGCGACACCGCCAAGGCCAGCGGCAAGGCGGGCCTTTACTTCAGTGCTCAATCCGCCCTGGCCGCCAACAACATCATCCACAACTACGCCGTCGGCGTGAAAGCCTACGAAGCGGCCGGCCTTAATACCACCCTGAGAAGCAACCTGATCACAAGCTGCACCGCGAACTACGAGAACGTGGCCCCCGGCGTGGGCGACGTGATCGCGGACGATCCCAAGTTCGTCGACCCGGCCAATGGCGATTATCGCTTGCGTTCGATCAGTCCGGCCATCGGCCGGGCCTGGCCTTCAGGCGACATCGGGGCCGAGCAGCGGCCGGGGAATCATCACGGGCTTCTGAGGATGGGAGCGGGGTAATGGTCGGCATGACGGTTCGCACGCGAGACGATGTGCCCAAGGTCCTACGCCAACTGCGAAAGGCCAGCATCGAATCACTGGGCCATGCGGGTGCCGCCATCCGCCTGGCCGCCCGCCGGTCCATTCGTCGAAGCCCAAAACCCTCACTGCCCGGTACGCCGCCGAAAACCCGGCGCGGGCAACTGCGACGGGCCATCCTGTATGCGGTGGAGAAACACGAGCAGCTTGTGGTCATCGGGCCGGCCTATTCGATCGTCGGCCCGTCAGCGATGGCGCACGAATTCGGCGGGCGGTTCCGGCACGAGCGATACGACCGCCGGGCGTTCATGGGACCGGCGTTGGAGAAGATCAAGGACCGACTGCCCCGCATGTGGGCCAGTTCTGTGAGATGAGGAGACGGCTATGGCCATC
>CAZOIA010000129.1:0-15942 GCA_964579675.1 uncultured Planctomycetales bacterium
CCAGGTGTGGGAATACTTCTCAAGTCACCCGTAAGGGGTCCGCTCCCGCGGGCGTACACTGTAATCATAGAGAAAGCCCCGTGGTTGGCAGTGCCCGGGTCTTTCGCACGCAACTGCGCCATCGCCCCGGCGGAATCACCGTGTTGATGATTCTGCGCCGCCCGGTTGCTCGATACGCGGGCCGAGTACGCCATCTTATGAATGGGATTAGGGGATTATGCAGAGATGCCGCCGGTCGTGTCCTTCCGGTGGGCCTGCATGAATCGGCGTGAAGCGTTTGGTATCGTCGGCTGTCAGTGCGAGACGGCACGGAGGACAGTCGATGAGAACCAGAGGTACACGTGACTTACCTGCCCGGTTGGAGGGGACCCGCCGGCGCTTCGAGCGTTGGCGTCGGACACGCAAGGGCCGATCTCATATCCCCGAGCCGCTGTGGGCCTCGGCGGTGAAGGCTGCCGGCCAGTACGGGCTTGCCAAGACCGCGTGGGCGCTTCGCCTCGACTACTACGCGCTCAAGAAGCGCGTCGAGGCCGCCGGCTCTCGTCGCGTGTTTGGTGGGAAGGTCGCCACCTATTCCATCTCTGACCGGGAGGCCGTGTCTGCTGACGGGCCCTTGACAGCCATGGCCCCCGTCAAGGGGGGGCAGGCTGTGGCCACCTTTCTCGAGCTGACTCCTCCCGCGTCCGGTGGCTCGCGCGAATGCATCCTGGAATTGGAGGACCCGGGCGGCGCGAAGATGCGGGTCCACCTCAAGGGCAGCGAGGCTCCGGACTTGACGGCGCTGAGCCGAAGCTTCTGGGGCGTGGGGGCATGATCCAGATCACGCCTCAGATGCGAATCCTGGTCGCGGTGGAGCCGGCGGATTTCCGCAAGGGGATCGACGGCCTGGCCCGGCTCTGCAAAGAGGCGCTGAAGCGTGACCCGTTCGGTGGCGGGGTGTTCGTGTTTCGGAACCGGCGAGCCACGGCGGTGAAGGTACTTGTGTATGATGGCCAGGGTTTCTGGCTATGTCACAAGAGAATGTCGAGCGGTCGGTTTCGCTGGTGGCCGGCCAGTCGAACCGGGGCAGCCAGGACCCTGGAGGCCCACCAGTTGCAGGTTCTTCTTTCCGCGGGTAATCCCGACGGGGCGCAGGCGGCTCCGGCGTGGCGTTCGGTCAGCCCGGCGGTCTGAGCCCCCCAAGCCGGATGTACTTCATCCGGAGATCCCCCGCGTCTCTGGCTGCCCGCTGTGACAAAGAATCCGCAGAATCCCGTTGACACCTACCCCACCGAGCCTTAGAATCGTTTGTATAAGAAACCAGTTTCCGGAGACAACGCCATGGCGCCAGACAGATCGGAACGTCAGGGCGAACTGGAACGGCTGGAACGGCTCGGCACGCTGGTGAATAGGTACGCCCAGAGCCGCTCGCTAAGCCTGCTCATCGCCCTGGCCATCGTACTGATTAACTTCGCACTGCTGCTGCAGATGGACAAGTTGATCGCCTGGAGAATCGATCGGTTTCTGGCCGACGACGAAATCCAACAGAGCGAGGTCGAGGTCCGTCTGGAGCTGGAGACGCGGTGGGTCCTGGCCGTCGTGCTGCTCCAAGTCCTGTTTAGCATCGGATCGCTCTGGCTGGCATTCAAGCTGGCGAAGCGATACGGCATGAGCTTCTATCGCGCGGATGGCGTGATTGAACTGCCCCGCGGACGGACGCCGCTGATCGCGTGGATCGTGTTCTTGATCGTGCACACTGTTCCGGCAGCTTTGACCGAGGCCGAATACCTTTCCAACCGCTGGGGGCTCGCCCTGATCCTGAGCGTGGCCGGAGCCTTCTTCATCTACCTCCGCAACAAGGAGAGGGCTGTGCCCCTCTGCCTGGTTCTCGGCGGCCTGCTGCTGCTCGAGGCCGTCGCCGTCGCTTCGGGCATCCCGACGCCTTTCCACAGCAGGAGTTGGGATTATTCCTTGGCTGCCGCTTACGTGATCCTCTTCGCATCGGCTGGCCTAGTGACCGCGGTTGCCGTCCACATCTACAACCGCCGGATCTGGAAACGGATCACGCAGGATCGCCCGTTCAATGAGTGAGCCAAGTGCAAAGCACATGAACGGCCTCAACCGGGTGATCCACGAACCCGTGCGCCTGGCGATTCTGAAGGTCCTGAGCACCGCCAAGGAGGCGGACTTCAACTTCCTACTCGCCACCCTGGGCCTGACCAAGGGCAACCTCGCCACGCATATCAATACCCTCGAGGCGGCTGCCTACATCGAGGTGTCGAAGGAGTTCGTCGGCAAGATGCCCCACACCACCTACAGAATCACCAGGCTCGGCCGGCGGGAGTTCGAAAAGCATTGGAAGCACCTGCTGGAATTCGCTCCATGAGTTCAACACGCCGAGCGAAAACAGCCTGGCCTGACGGGGAACACGATTGCCCTCGCTACCCCACCGTGAGAGTCGGTTCGGCCTCCGTCAGTGAGATGCCCAGTTCCCGGGGCCGCAAGCAGTCCTTGTAAGGCAGGCGGTGAGGCTATGCGCTGCGCCGGGACTTTCGCCAGTTGCTGTCGCAGGTCACATGAAGACGCCGAATCAGGAAGTCGTCGAGCTGAACATGGATCGGATAGAAGAGCTCTTACAACGCGCCGAGCGGCATCCGCCGGCCGAAGATCTGCCCGGACGGAGCGGCATGTTCACCTCGGGCATCGTCTCGACGTGCCAAGGTCACAAGATCGCGTTGTTCTTCAGCGGGCGCAAACACGCCGGGGAGAACCTGGCCGATGTGCTGGCCCAGCGAGCGGCAACGCTGGCCCCGCCGATCCAGATGTGCGACGCCCTGACCCGCAATCTGCCCGCAGAACTCGAGACCATCGTGGCCAATTGCCTGGCCCACGGCCGACGCCAGTTCGTGGATGTAGTGGATCGCTTCCCCGACGAGTGTCGTTACGTATTGGAGACGCTGGCCGAGGTGTATAAGAACGACGCCCTGGCCCGGGAGCGGAGCCTATCACCGGAGGCACGGCTGCAGTTCCACCAGGCCGAGAGCGGCCCGATCATGAAGAAACTCCACGATTGGCTCACCCAGCAGTTCGACGACCGACGCGTCGAGCCCAACTCTGCCCTCGGCGAGGCCATCTCCTACCTGCTCGACCACTGGGAGAGACTGACGCTGTTCCTGCGGAAACCGGGCGCCCCCCTCGACAACAATGTGTGCGAGCAAGCCCTCAAGCGAGCGATCCTCCACCGCAAGAACGCCTTGTTCTACAAGACCCGCAACGGTGCCCACGTCGGGGATGTCTTCATGAGCCTCATCCACACCTGCCGGCTCAACCATGCCGAACCCTTCGACTACCTGACCGAACTGCAGCGCCACCCCGTAGACCTCGCCGCCCAACCCGAGAAGTGGATGCCCTGGAACTACCGGAACACGCTTAGCAGCGAACCTGCTCCCCCCAGACCCACCTCCTGACGCCGGTCAGATTCACCGCGCAGCCGCCCACCCGTCCGCCGTCACGCAGGCTCACCTCAAGGACACGATTGGCCGGCTGGGTGATCGCCGCGATCAGGCGGCGGCAGTCCTCGTCGCTTCGGACGTCGGGCAGGCGTTGGCGAAGGGGTTGGCGGACTTTTTTTTCGTCACCAGCGGCCAGTCGTAGGCCAGGGTGTTGACGAAGAAGAACTTGATGCCGAAGAAATGCTGTTGGAACGTGCCCTTGGCGATGCCCCGCACGTCACGCAGGTGGATGAGGTAGTCCCGCAGCTGGCGTTCGCTGATCCGATCGGGTGAGAGGCGGAAATGCCCGGCCAGTTGCCGTACGGACCTGACGTAGGCCTCCTGCGTGCCCTGGGAAAGGCCGGCGAGTTGCATGTCCTCGATCATGCGTTTTGCGCCGCGCTGAAACCGTTAAGTAACTGACAGCGGTCTATTTCGGGACCTCGCTCATCGGGATGCCCAGCGCCTTGGCTACACCCTCGCCGTAGGCCGGGTCAGCTTTCATACAGTTGCCGATGTGGCGGACCTTGATCTCCTTGGGCGCGTCACCCATGGCGCGGGCCGTGTTCTCGAACAGCACCTTCTGCTGCTCTGGGCTCATCATCCTGAACAGAGCACGGGGCTGAGAATAGTAGTCGTCATCGTCCTCGCGGTGGCTCCAGTGATCGGCTGCGCCGTCGAGGCTCAACGGCGGCTCGCGGAATTCGGGCTGCTCCTGCCACTCGCCGTAGCTGTTGGGCTCGTAACCTAGAGTGCCGCCGTAGTTATCGTCCACCCGCATGGTGCCGTCGCGATGATAGCCGTGGACCGGGCAGCGCGCGCGGTTGACCGGGATCAGGTGATGGTTGACACCCAGGCGATAACGCTGGGCATCGCCGTAGGAGAAGAGCCGCCCCTGTAGCATCTTGTCAGGTGAGAAGCCGATGCCGGGCACGATATTGGCAGGGTTGAACGCCGCCTGCTCGACCTCGGCAAAGTAGTTCTCGGGGTTCCTGTTCAGCTCGAGTACACCCACGTCAATGAGCGGGTAGTCCTTGTGAGGCCAGACCTTGGTCAGATCGAACGGATTGAACGGGAACTTGGCGGCGTCCTTCTCTGGCACCACCTGGATCTTCACGCTCCATTTGGGAAAGTCGCCCTTCGCGATGCTGTCGAACAGGTCGCGCTGGTGGCTCTCCCGGTCCTTGCCGACGATCGCCTCGGCCTCTGCGTCGGTGAGGTTCTTGATCCCCTGCTGGGTCTTGAGCTGGAACTTGACCCAGAATCGCTCGCCCTTGGCATTGATCAAGCTGTAGGTGTGACTGCCGTAGCCGTTCATGTGGCGGTAGGAATACGGGATACCCCGGTCGCTCATGGTGATGGTGACCTGGTGCAGCGCCTCGGGCAGCGACGTCCAGAAGTCCCAGTTGTTGCGGGCGCTGCGCAGGTTGGTCTTGGGATCCCGCTTCACGGCATGGTTGAGATCGGGGAACTTGAGCGGGTCGCGCAGGAAGAAGACGGGCGTGTTGTTGCCGACGAGGTCCCAGTTGCCTTCCTCGGTGTAGAACTTCATCGCGAAGCCGCGGATGTCGCGCTCGGCATCGGCCGCTCCGCGCTCGCCTGCCACCGTGGAGAAGCGGACGAACAGCTCGGTCTTCTTGCCAACTTGGGAGAAGATCTTCGCCTTGGTGTACTTGGTGATGTCGTGGGTGACGGTGAAGGTTCCGTAGGCGCCGGAGCCCTTGGCGTGCATGCGACGCTCCGGGATCACCTCCCGGTCGAAGTGAGCGAGCTTTTCCAGGAACCACGCGTCTTGAAGTAACTGCGGACCGCGGGGACCCGCGGTCATCACGTTCTGGTTGTCGGCAACGGGTGCGCCGACGTTGTTGGTCAGTTTCCTTTTATCTGTCATGGCTTTCTCCTTTGTGGAACTCGTAAGTGTCTCAACTGCTTACCGTTCTGGACCCTATCTAATATGCTCAAAAAAAGACTATCTCTTCCGCCTGCGACCCCGAAGCACAACCTGCAACTCCCTCACCTCGAAATCGCGGAGGGACTTCTCTCCCTTGACCTGGAGCGACTCCCACGGCACGTCATAGATCTTCCCGGTCTCATCATCGATGAAGTGGTGATGAGCATGAACCTCAGCGTCGAAGACGGCGGTCCCCTCCTTTAGTACCTGGAGCTTCAGCAGTCCCTTCTTAACGAACAGGTTCAGGGTGTTGTAGACAGTCGCCCGTGATACCGTGGGGCATTTTCGGCGTACCTGGTCCCAGACCTCCTCAGCCGAGGGGTGGCCCTTGCGGTCCAAGACGACCTCCGCTACAGCGAGGCGCTGCGAGGTCGGCTGAATACCCTGCTGCCGCAAAATGGCGATCAGTTGCCGCATCGTATTTAGACTAGGTCCAGACCGAGACAATGTCAAGACCGATACTCACTCGAATAGCCGACGCCGCGGATCTAGCTGATGCCGGTGAGATTCCACGTCAGCTTAGCCTGATCACTCATCACATTCACGGTGGCGCGACCTCATCCTATCTTGTCCTACCTTGCTCTATCTGAATCAGGTAAAGCTCGACGAATTGGCGTAACGCCTTACGGGGCGTGAGGTTGAGTGTTAGAGCCCCCTGAATGGCTCCCAGCCGGATTACAGGGCAATCCGCACAATCAGGCCGGGGCACAAAGGTTCTCATCGCCGTAAGCCCTTGTAAAAACAGGACTTAACGAAATACGCGGGATTCTTGAGGGTCTTCAGCCCTGTTTCTCGCATATAGGGGTGAAGGGGCAAATGAGACCCCGAGGCAAACGAGACTGATCCGGAAGGAGAACGACGATGCGTACGACAAAGACAACCAAGGCGGCGATGATGATGGTGGCGGAGATGACGGCGGTGGCCGGTGTGGCGACCCCGGCCGCGAAGGCCTGCAAGGGCCCCAACTGCAACGCGTTCGAGCCGGCCCCCGAGCCCACGCCAATGTGCAAAAACAGGAACTGTGCTGAGGAGCCCGGCGCGGACGTGTTCCCGGTTTGCGTGGCTGACGAGTTTGAGGACCTTGCAGTCGCCGATGAGAAGCAGGCTGACGAAGGCGTTTTCGAGGCTTGCGCTGACAGGGGCTGTGCGGACGAGCCGGCTCCTGAGCCGATCCCGCTCTGCGGCAGCAAGGACCGCGCCGTCGAGCCCCCGGAGCCGGAATGCCTTTGCCACGGCCGCAACTGCAATGCCTTCGAGCCGGCCGAGACGGAGCGACTCTGCAGGGACCCAAACTGCGGCGCTGTTTCGGAGCCCCCGGACGATGATGTTTTCGAGGCCTGCGAGGGTCGGCAATGCGACGCGGTCGAAGTGGAGCGTCCGGAGCCGATGTGCAGTAGCAAGGACAATTGCGCTGATGTGCCGGTGGACATCGACCCAACGGCCGACGAGAGCGACAATGCCGCCTTCCTCGTCGGCCCCAACCCTAAGCCGATCGAACTCTGCTCCGGCCCCAACTGCAACTGACATGCCGCAGTGAACGTTATTCTGGGCCAGGAACACCTTGCGGAGGTGTCGCCGTGAATTGACTGCGAGGCTCGGATCCGATTCTGCGGCCCTGTTGCCCAGGCCGCCAATGGAAAGGCAAGCAGATAATATGAGTCTACAGGTGCGCAAGTATCCGATCGAGTGCAGAAGGTTCAGCGTATGCCGCGAAGAACTCCCAGCCGGCGGACGCCGTCAGGGCAGAGGAATTCGTTGTCGTGGACAGAACCGGCCAAGTGCGTGCGCGCCTGGGGGAAGACAAGGACGGCTCAATCGGTCTATACATACAGGATGCCCAGGGGAAGCGGCGTCTGGCCTTCGCCGTCGCGCGCGATAAGACCGCCCATCTTCTTCTCTGCGACAGCCAGGGTAAACCCCGGTCGGACTTGAGCGTAGCCCCAACCGGAGCGGCCCGACTGGAACTCCGGGGGAATGACCTTGCACCACGGCGCTCTTCAGGCTGAACGCGGACGGTGCGCCAGAGATGACGCTCCGTGACCGGACATGTAGCGGCCTTGTGTTTTGCCCTCACGTCAATGGTCGTCTCGGCGTTGTAGAACAGTCGCAGGAAACGATAAGCCCGGACCGCCGTCTGACCCGCGCTTACGTCGTGTTTCCGGCCCGCTGGTCACTTCCGTGTCGCAGCTACTTGAAGCGCAAGTCATTGTAAGGTAAGGAATAGGGAACCGTCGGGGTCGAAAGGCGATGATTCTGTTCATGGGGCGGTGACGGATTACGCTGGATGCCATGATACGCACGACGCCGAAGAAGAGGCCGCATGCACCCAGTGGGCGCAGACAAGGCCGCCCAGGAATGCATCGGGCGAACAGAATGGCCGTTCGGCTGGCGGCCTGCGTGTTCACCCTCGCGGGTTGTGCGGTTGGCCCTGACTACGCGCGGCCGGCGGCCCCGGTCCCCCGAGACTTCAGCAGCCTACGGGATGAGCGGGCCTTTGCCGCCACGACTCGGCCGGCCGGCGCGTCGGCCGATCTCAGCCGGTGGTGGGACTCCCTCAGGGATCCGACTCTCACTTCACTGATCGAGCGATCGGTTAGCTTGAATCTGGACGTGCGGTTGGCCGATGCGCGCATGCGGCAGGCGATCGCTCTGCGGGGGGTGGCGTTCGCTGATCTGTTTCCCTCCGTCGATCTGAGCTCGAGCTACACTCATCAGCGGTCGGCACGGAACAGATCCGGACAAGGTGAGGATGGAGAGCGGCCCTCGGTTTCGATCTCCGGATCGGCGTCCAACGAGTCGGGGCTTGCTCCGCCGAGTGTGAACGTCCGCTACGGCGATACGTCAGCCTCGATCACGCTACCTCCATTCGGGTCAGGGCAGAGCGTCCCGAATGTCAACGTTTCACGCTCGCGCACGTTCGGCGGATCCAGAGATGGCTTCCAGCGTGACAGCAACTTGTATGAAACGGGCCTGGACGCAACCTGGGAGATCGACATCTGGGGCGGTGTTCGCCGGGCGGTCGAGGCGGCCGACGCCGACATAATGGTCAGTATGGAAGATCGCCAGGCAGTGTTGGTGGACCTCGCGGCCCAGGTCGCTCGGAACTACGTCACGCTGCGCGGGTTCCAACGCCGGCTCGAGATCACGTTCGAGAACATCGACATTCAGCGCGACACGCTGCGAAGCAGCCAGACGCGGTTCGCCGCCGGATTGGCGACGGGGACCGACGTGTTGCAGGCCAGATCACAACTCCAGAGGACTGAATCCGAGATTCCTCGACTGCAAGCAGGCGTACTCACCACCATCTACCGCTTGGGCGTCCTGTTGGGGCACGAACCGGCCTACCTGCTGGATGAGCTCAGCAAATTTCGACCGCTTCCTGAGGCCCCGGACCTTCTGAGTGTGGGGTTGCCTAGCGAGTTGCTGAGGCGCCGCCCCGATATCCGGGCGGCCGAGCGACGACTCGCGGCAGAGACGGCTCGCATCGGCGTCGAAGTGGCAGAGCTGTTCCCTCGCGTCTCGCTCACGGGATCTTTCGGCCTGCAAACGGCGGATGTTGACCGTTACGCGGAACGCGACAGCCTGGGCTGGTCCTTCGGTCCTGCTGTGCAGTGGCGCATTCTCGACTTCGGACGCATCGTCTCGAATATCACAGTCCAGGAGGAGACGCAGAAGCAGGCATTGATCCGCTATCAGCGAATTGTCCTGACCGCGCTGGAGCAGGTGGAATCGAGCCTGGCGAACTTCGCGACGGAGAGCCGGCGCACCGAAGCCCTCGAGCAGGTGAATGAGGTTAACCGACGCGCGTTCGAGATGGCCAAGTTCGAATACCCCGTCGGCATGTTGAACTTCCTGTCGGTGCTCGACACCCAGCGCACCCTGTTCACGACCCAGACCCAGCTTATTCAAAGCCGGCAGCAGACACTCCTCGAACTGATCAACGTGTATCAAGCGCTGGGTGGGGGCTGGCCGGAGGACCTCGAAGCGATAGACCGGGCCCTCGAATCCTGACGCTCGGCCGTGGGAAAACCGGAAGAGGCGATTGAAACTCGGAATGGCATGAAAAAGCTCGCGCGAATCCTGGTCAGAACACTATTTCCGATCCTGGTCTTGAGCGGCGGCGCGTGGACTGTGCACACGCTTTATCAGACCCGACCCGTAGCCGAGAAAGCAGAACCGGCACCTCTAACCCCACTGGTCAGTGTCACTGAGTTGCACGCCGGTGATGAGAGGATCGTGATCCAGGCGTTCGGCACCGTCGTTCCGGCTCGGCGCATTGCCCTTCGAGCGCAGGTCAGCGGTCGTATCGTCGACCAGCATCCAGCGTTGATGCCCGGCGGCGTGATCGAGGGCGGTAGGGAGGCGCTGCAAATCGATCCGACCGACTACGAATTGCGGGTCAGACAAGAAGAGGTGGCGGTGGAATTAGCGGAGGCGGAATTCGAGCTCGAGCGGGGCCAACAGGTAGTGGCCGCCAAGGAGTGGGCCATGCTCAAGGACGAGATCGACGCCTCGGAGGAGATGACCGACTTCGCCCTTCGCAAACCGCAACGCCGGCGGGCCACCGCCCGCGTGGCCGCGGCCAGGAACCAGCTCGCCCTGGCCAAATTGGAGCTTGCGCGGACGGTCCTGCGCGCCCCTTTCAACGCGCTGGTGGTGGATGAGTTCGTTGATGAGGGACAGTTGGCCACGCCGCAGACGTTGGTCGCGAATCTGGTGGGGACGGACCGGTTCTGGGTGCAGGTGTCCGTTCCGTTCGACCACATTGGCCGCATTCGCTTCGCCGACGACGGGGGCGGTGGCGGATCGCCGGCTACGGTCGTCATTGGTCCGGAGGACGGCCCGTTCAGCGCTCGGGAGGCCCACGTTCTGCGGTTGTTGGGGGATCTTTCGGAAAGCGGACGGATGGCACGCGTGCTCGTTGCTATCGATGATCCCCTGGGTCTTTCGGACACTGACGATCCCAGCACCCAGCCCGTTCTGCTCAACAGTTACGTGCGGGTCGCGATCGACGCCGGGACCCTGCAGGACGTGTATGAGATCCCCCGCGTCGCCCTGCGCGAGAACGACCAGGTCTGGGTTCGTGATGCGGACGGCCGCCTTCAGATTCACGACGTGAACGTCGTATGGCGTCGTCCGGAAAGTGTGCTGGTGACCAACCGGTTTTCCCCCGACGAGAAGCTGATTGTCAGCCGGCTGGCCGTTGGCCTACCCGGCATGCCGGTTCGGGTCGGCAGCGCCCCGGATTAGAACAGTGGACGATCCTAATTCCCATCCCAAGCTGCAGGCCGGCCTGGTGACCTGGATGGCCAGAAACCACGTCGCGGCGAACATCATCATGGTCGCTCTTCTCGGCGGCGGCGTCCTCGTGGGGTTCAACATCAAGCAGGAAGTCTTTCCCGCTTATGAACTAGACATTATCAGCTTCCGCATGTCTTACCCGGGGGCAAGCCCTGAAGAGGTCGAGCAGGGGATCATTCTCGCCGTCGAAGAGCAGGTGCGAGGCCTCGAAGTGGTCAAGCGGCTGACCGCCGAGGCCGAAGAAGGTTCCGCCTTCGTCTCCATTGAACTGGTCGATGGAGTCGATCCCAATCGCGCGCTGCAGGAGGTCAAGAACGCTATCGACCGCATCAGTTCCTTCCCCGAGGAAGCTGAGAATCCCACGATCGGACTCGCGCTTCGCCGGAGGAGTGTGATTCAGTTGACGATTGCGGGTGACGTGGATGAACGGACGCTGTATGAGTTCGTGCAGAGTGCACGGGAGGAGCTGCTTACCAGGCCCGAGATCACCCAGGTCGCCGCGTTCGGCGACCGGACGCCCGAGATCAGCATTGAGGTCCCGCAGGAGACCCTTCGCGCCTTGGGCCTGACCCTCGGCGACATCGCATCGATCATTCGTGAGTCGGCGCTCGACGTGCCCGCGGGCGGTATCCGCACTGACGCCGGCGAAGTCCTTCTGCGGACCACGGAACGGCGCACCTACGCGAGCGAGTTCAGCGATATTCCGATCGTCAGTACGAACGACGGCACCAAGGTTCGCTTGGGGGACATCGCCGAAATCCGCGACGGGTTTGAAGACACAGAAAGTGAGCGGTTCTTCAACGGCATGCGGGCCATTGACTTGATGGTGTATCAGGTGGGCGACGAGCGCCCCCTCGATATCGCCCGTGCGGTGCACCGATACGTGGCCGATTTACGGAAACGGGTGCCGGAGGGAATGACGGTCATCACGATGCGGGATCGGTCGGTTGATTACCGAGACCGAATGACTCTGCTCCTCAAGAACGGGGGCATGGGGCTCGGGCTGGTCCTCATCGTCCTGGGGCTCTTCCTCAACCCACGTCTGGCTTTCTGGGTCGCTCTCGGCATTCCGATCTCGATCACCGGATCGCTGCTGCTGCTTCCACTGGCCGGCGCGAGCATCAACATGATCTCGCTTTTCGCGTTCATCGTCACGCTTGGCATGGTGGTGGATGATGCCGTGATCGTCGGGGAAAACGCCTTTCACAAGATGGAACGGGGGATGCCGCGCCTGCCGGCTGCGATAGACGGGACACGGGAGATGGTCGTGCCGGTGCTGTTCGCGGTCATGACGAACATCATCGCCTTTGTTCCTCTGCTGTTCGTACCGGGAACGACCGGGCGGTTCTTCGGGGTTCTCCCCGCCGTGATCATCGCGGTATTCGTCGTCTCTCTGGTCGAATGCCTGTTCGTATTACCTGCCCATTTGGGTCACGGTAGGAAGATCGGAGAGGATAATGCGTCGCGGGGTCTTTTCAGCATACCCAGGGCGGTGCAGCGCCGTTCCTCGGCCGGCTTCGATTGGGTAACCCAGCGGGTCTACGCCCCGTTGCTGCGGCAGGTGCTGCACCATCGCTACCTTACCGCGTCGGCGTTCATCGCCGCACTTGTCGTCGTCTGGGCGTGGTACGACAGCGGTCGTCTGGAATTCAACTTCATGCCGCAAATCACTGGCGACCGTGTCGATTGCGAAGTGCTGCTTCCGTACGGTTCTTCGTTCGAGGAATCCCGCCGCGTGGCGAAACATATCGAGGATGCGGGCATGCGGACCGTTGAGCGGGCCGGCGGCCGCGAGATCATGATCGGCGTGTCCCGGTACCTCGGGCGCCATGGGACGAACTCGGTGGATGTCAACATCACGCTCGTGCCCCAGTCAGAACGTGCGATTACGCCGCCCGAGTTCACCGCTATCTGGCGCGAGGAAACCGGCGACGTGCCGGGCTTGGAGTCGCTGTTCTTCGAATTCGCCGTGGGGCCGGGGTCGCAACGCCTTACCGTCGAACTCACGCATCCGCAACCGGAGATCCTGGAAGCGGCGGCCTCGAGCCTGGCCGCCCAGCTCGCCCCCTACACCGGTGTGACGGAGGTCGACGACGGCTTTGCCGCGGGTAAACCGCAACTCGACTTCACGCTGCGCCCCGAGGGTCAGAGCGTGGGCCTTACCCCCGACTTCGTGGGCCGTCAGTTGCGGAACGCCTTCTTTGGGGCCGAGGCCCTGCGGCAGCAGCGAGGCCGTGACGAAGTCCGCGTGATGGTCCGGCTCCCACGCAGCGAAAGAGCATCGCTTTACCACCTGGAGGAACTCATGATCCGAGCGCCCGGCGGCACGGAACTGCCCTTCGCCCAAGCGGTCGAAATTGAGCCGGGACGGGCGTACACCAGAATCAACCGCGTCAATGCCAAGCGGGTTCTGAACGTGTCGGGAGAGGTCGTGCCGACGTTGGCAAATGCCGACAAGATTCGCGACGATCTCGCTGCCGGCCCGCTGCTGGAGCTGGCGGCCCAGTACCCGGGGCTGCGCTATGCTTTCGAGGGCCGTCAGCGCGAGCAGACCGAAGCCCTCAAGCGATTGTTTAAGGGACTTTTTTTTGCCATGCTCGGCATCTTCTGTCTGCTCGCGATGCTGTTCCGGAGTTACACCCAAGGGCTGCTGGTCATGTTGAGCGTTCCGTACGGCGTGGCCGGCGCCACCGTCGGTCACGTACTGATGGGCTACGACCTGAGCGTCATCAGCGTTTTCGGGCTAATTGCGGTTTGTGGCGTGGTCGTGAACGGTGCCCTCGTGCTCACGGTGGGCATGAACAATCGTACGGCAGCCGGGATCCCTCTCCCCGAAGCCGTCGAACGCGCGGGTATCCGCCGCTTTCGTCCAATTGTGCTGACGTCGTTGACCACGTTCATTGGCCTTGCCCCGATGATCTTCGAGACGTCGGCCCAGGCTCGCTTCCTGGTGCCGATGGCGATCTCGCTGGGCTACGGAATCCTCTTTTCCACCGTGGTGGTCCTTCTGTTCATCCCCGCCGCCCACCGCATCGCGCACGATATCGAGAGTCTCCTGCGTGCTCGCTAAGCCGTTCGCAGATACAAATGCACAGTTGCCTGCCGTTTCGTCGAAGAAACAAGACCTCCGACTGTGCATTCAAAAACTAAGCTTGCTTAGCTGACCTACGGAAGGCGACACCGCAGAGACCCACTACAAGCGTGCGCACAGGCAATCCGGCTTCGACCGGTGTCTTGCCCGCCCCATACCGCCAACGGTCCCTGGTCGTGGCAGCGGTGGGAGAGGGCGAGAAAGAAGTGGACTTCTACCCCCACGGAGAAGCTGAACAGGTCTGAGGCCGAGCAGTGGGTCTACCAGCAGGCCGCCACACAGACCCAGGACCGCTTCCGATTTCAGGGCGTTACCATTCTGTTCTCCACTGTCGCCGACGAGCACCTCGCCGCCAGGAAGGCTGGTCGTGGAATCAAACGACTTCGCCCCGAAAGCCTTAGAAAACTGAAAACTGCCATCAACGCTTTCAAGACATTCGTCGGTGCAGGCTACGACGTGCTGGCCGTTGACCAAGTGGATGCCGTCATGTTGAGAGACTTCCTCCAGCACGAATCTCAGTGCCTCTCGACCGACGCCTCCAACCGCAATCTCAACTTCATCGTTCAGATTCTCCAATTTGCTCAGAAGCAGCACTATCTGCTCCGTGTCCCCAAAGTGGAACGCGCCCTCCACATTGACGCCGATCAGGATGACGACGATGGCATTCAGGGTTGGCCCTGCCCAACGCCCGAAGAAACCAGGCTCATCCTGGCCAATATATCCCCCAACCTGATCGGCACAGGCGAGCGTGTCTATAACGGCAGTGAGAGGGGTCGTCCTGTCTACGTGGGCATCAATGCCAACGACTACTCCGACCTGTATGCCTCGATCTGTCTGACCGGCATTAGGATTGGGGAAGCGATCTTCCTGACCTGGGCGGATGTGAATCTGGTTCAGAAGGTCATTCTGATTCGGGCGGGAAAGAAGAATGGAAGGTGGTGGCAGCCAAAGACCAAGCTGTCTATCCGCAGGATTGCCATCGTGCCGGAGTTGGAAGTGATCCTGAAGCGCTTGCGCCTCAACAACCGGAAGAAGGAATGGGTCTTCGAGACCAAGAGGGGAACTCAGGTTCATCCGCATAACGTCGCCAAGCGTTTCAGGGAGATCTGTGACGAACTCGGTTTCGAGAAGCACTACGTGGTTCACAGCCTGCGGAAGTATTGGGCATCGACGGTGGCGCAGTAGGGGCTTGACTGGAAGCTGATGATCAAGATGTTCGGGCACTCGGATTTCGAGGTGATTCTGAGCACGTATTACGCTCAGAACGACGATGCCCGTTTGGTGGCCGAGGCCAGCAAGATCGACTTCGGGCTGGGACTGCCGAGAACCGCTTGATCTCTCTTCGTCAGTTGATTTCGTTGTAGCTATTGGCATAGGCGGCGGTAACCGTCCTTGAGTCGAGGTTCGCGACGAGCCTTCTCATGAGGAAGGAAATCGGCTGCGCCTCGGACGCCCGACAACTTGTTCAGGACGATGATCGAACTCACAACGCTCGCTAACGCTTGAACGTCCGGCGTGTCTACATCAGAGACGGATGATGCATCCGTCTCGCATTGGTCTTAAGTCAGGAGTCACATACCATGAGGAACCAAGGCGTCCAAGGAATGCTTGTTGCCGTCGTCATGCTTCTGCTGCTGAACCTGGCTGCCCAGTTCAGCATGAGTTCGGCGAAGGAACAGGCGACTGCCCAGGGTCGTGTTGTGGGGATAACGTCGGCCTTGCGGGGTGATACGCTCTTTCTCTTCCGAACGTTCGAGGATGGGCGGACGGAGGCGATGTCCACCCAGTTCGACATTAACCCGGTAGAAAGAAGCGGTCCTCTGGTTCTGAAACCAGCAGAGTCATGGTCACCGTTGCAGGTGAAGGACACGAATAGCAAGCCCGGGTAGTTCGTCTCGTCCCCCTTTCTTACACATGGAAACGCGGCAGTGAAGCGGGAGAAGCATGGACGCCCGCCAGACCCCGGACGGCCCCGTTCCTGATCAACCCAAACGTCTCCCGACCGACCTCCCGCAATCTGGCGGTTATCTGGCGGTTTGAGTGTAACTAAAGGCAACGAAAAGGACTTACAGCGATCGTAGCCGTTCACAGATTTCTGGCCATCCCCGCACGTTCGCCTGGCGTGCAGT
>CAZOIA010000130.1:0-14823 GCA_964579675.1 uncultured Planctomycetales bacterium
TTCTCCAGCCCGCGGTAGTCTGATAGCGGCAGGTCGAACGTATGAATGCTCGTGCCCATCGCCCCGTCCAACACGAGGACACGCTCTTTCAGTGCTTTGAGGAACTCGGAATCCATGGATACTCCGGCCACTGTAAACCAGTGGAATGAAACGATAGTCTATCGGTCGGTTCCCCACAACCGTTGAGGCTTGAAGCAGGCGCACTCGCTTCGGCGGACGAATTCGGCTATTCTGGCCCGGCAATCGAGAACCACCTGAACACCGGCTGAGAGGTGCTGCATGGCCAGATCAGAACCTGTTTCAACCCGACTTGTCGAACCCCAACCGCCCCGTGCCCGGTTCCGGCAGTGGGGTCAGCTCCTGACGGCATTCATTCTTATGCTCAGTCCGGCCTGCGGCTCCGGTGACGGGGCCGGAGCGGGCCGGAAACCGCCGACCACCACTTCGAAACCCGCGCCGCTTACCGACGCCCGAGCGCTGTTCGACGGCAAGACCCTCGCGGGCTGGAAGGCGGTCGGCGGCGGGAAGTGGTCCGTGGTTGACGGCGAAATCATCGGCGAGACGGGTGATGGGCGCTACGGCTGGCTGATTACGGAACGGCCTTTCGCCGACTTCGTACTTGAGCTGGAATGCCGGCACGAGGCCGCCGGCAACAGCGGCATCCAGTTCCGCAGCCACATGGTCGATGGTGAGATGCACGGCTACCAGGCCGAGTTCGACCCGCGCCCCGATCACGGCACCGGCGGCGTTTACGAGGAGAAAGGCCGCAAGTGGCTCGCCAAGCCGGACGCCCGAGGCCTGGCCGCCATGAAACCTTACGAATGGAACCGCTATCGCATCCAGGCCATCGGCGATCATGTTCAACTGGCGGTCAACGACGTCGTGACGGTTGACTTCCACGACGGCCAGGCCCGCAGCGGCATAATCGCCCTGCAGGTGCACAGCGGAGCCACGCCGGTCAAGGTGCGGTGGCGCAGCATCCGCATCCAGGACCTGGGCGAGGGTAAGCGATGGACGCCCCTTCTGGACGGCAAGACACTTGCCGGCTGGCACGTCCACGGAGAACCGGACGTCTGGCGGGTCGAAAACGGCGAGATCATCGGTGAACTGGTCCGCAAGTCGCCGTACGCCTACCTGGTGACGGACAAGCAGTTCGCGGACTTTGAACTCAGACTCAAGATGCTGTTTGAGTCCAAGGAGGGTAACAGCGGGATCTTCTTCAGATGCTCGTTCCCGCCGCATTGCGCCAACTGCGGCCACGTGGCCCGCGAGTTGCCGGAGGATGTCAAGAAATTCAAATGCCCCAAGTGTGGCCACACCGAAACGCTGGCGTATAACCGGCGGGTGCACATCCATGGGCCCCAGGCGGAGTTTGCCCCGCAGAACACCGGCGGGCTGTATGATTCCGGAGCGGGCGGATGGATCAACGAGGACAAGATCACGGATTTCATTCAGAAACTGCACCGCCTGGGCCGGTGGAACGATTTCCGAGTCAAGGCGGTTGGTGATCACGTCACCGTCTATCTCAACGGCTATCGCGTCAGCGACGTGAGCGATCACCCCTTCGCCAGGGCGGGCCACATCGCGCTGCAACTGCACGCCGGCGGGGCCATGAAGGTGCGATTCAAGGACATCTACGTCCGCCCGGCAGGAGACGGTGAGAAGTGAGAAGTGGGGAATGAGAGGTGAGAAGTGTGAACTAGGGAATGAGAGGTGAGAAGTGGGTAGTGAGAGGTCAGAATAAGAAGTCGTGAGTCGGGGCGATGTTTAGCCGCGACCCGCAGGGGAGCGCGTAATTCAAGATGTTCAGCCGCGACCCGCAGGGGAGCGCGTAAGACGAACGAGGCAAGTGGAGAGCTGAGAACGCCGCAAGGCAAAAAGGATGTTTAGCCACGACCCAGACAGGAGCTCGGACATGGCCAATCTCAAGATTGGGGTCGCGTTGTGGTCGTTTGGGCCGCATTCAACGCTGGACGAGTTCAAGCAGAAGCTCGATCTGGCCTGCGAGGTCGGGGCGAAGGCGGTGCAGCCCTGGAACGTTGACTACTGCGACGAGCACAAGACGCCCTGCGCGCTTGATCCGGATCGCTGCACGGCCTCGCAGCGCCGAGAGGTGGCCCGGGCGATCGAGTCGCGCGGGTTGGCGATCAGCGGCTGGTGTGCCCAACTGGTCGGGCCGGGGGGTTTCGGCGGGTTCGGGGAGGAGGCGGGCCTGGCCGATCGCATCCTGAAGACCCGGCGGGCGATCGACTTTGCCGTTGAACTCGGGGCTCCGATCGTGACCACTCACGTCGGCGAAATCCCCGAAGACCCCAACCACCCCGATTATCAAGTCTACCTCAGATCGGTCGGCGAGGTGGTCCGGCATGCCGAGAAGATCGGTGGCGTTTTCGCGATGGAGACCGGGCAGGAATCCGCGCAGTGTCTCATGCGCTTCCTGGGGGAACTGAGCAGCCCCGCCGCCAGATGCAACTACGACCCGGCCAACATGCTGCCCTGGGGTGTGGTCGAGGGCGTCGGCGTTCTCGCATCGTACATCGTCCACGCCCACGCGAAGGATCTGAACCGGGCGACGAAGAAAGCGACGCTCGGCCAGGGCGACGTGCCCTGGAAGGAGTACATCGCGGCCATGGAAGCTATCGGCTACGACGGCTGGCACGCCGTGGAAGACGAGACCGGCGGCAACGTCGTCGAGTCGATCAGGACCGGCGTCAACTTCCTGAACGGATTCTGAACCGCGGCCAACGCCGCCGATGCCAACCACGAGGCCGCGCGGGTAACCTGGATCCGATCTGGATCGCAGGACGATCTGCACCGACTATAATGACGTATCAGTAGGGTTCCGCGTCCCGGCGACCGTGTCCCATAAGGCGGATATACGTTGCCATGCCACTGTCTCGATGGCTCATGACCGCGACGATTGCCACCGCCCTGCTCTGGCTGACTGCCGGCTGCGAGTCCGAATCCACCTCCCCGCCGCCGAAAGCGACCGGCCAGACGCCGGGGGAAACCCGGGAACAGGATCTGCCCTGGCTCACGGACGTGACGGCTCAGGCCGGCATCGACTTCGTCCACGACAAGCACGAGACCGGCGAGTTCCGTTTCCCCGAGATAAACGGCGCGGGCGTGGGCGTTCTCGACTACGACAACGACGGCTTCTATGACCTGTACTTCGTTCAGGGCGGCCAACTGCCCGGCGTCGAGGGCGGGCGCCTTCTCTCCGACCAGCTCTACCGCAACCGTGGCGACGGCACCTTCGAGAACGTCACCCGCCGGGCCGGCATCAACGCCACCGGGTTCGGCATGGGCGTGGTCTGCGGCGACTACGACAACGACGGGGACGTGGACGTCTTCGTCTACAACACGGGCCCGGACACCCTGCTCCGCAACAACGGCGACGGGACGTTCACTGACGTCACCGCCGAGGCGAATCTGGGCGATCCTCGCTGGGGCGACGGGGCGGCCTTTCTCGATTACGACGCCGACGGCTGGCTCGACCTGTTCATCTGCAACTACGTGGCCTGGGATCCGGCCCACGAGAGGAAGTGTACGATCCGGGACACGGCCCAGCGGGACTACTGTGGGCCGATTACCCACGATGCCGAGCCCGATACGCTGTATCACAACAACGGTGACGGCACCTTCACGGACGTGAGTGTCGAGGCTGGGATTCACGAACTCACCGGCACCGGCATGGGCGTAGGTGTGGCCGACTTCAACGGTGACGGGCTCCAGGATATTTATGTGGGCAACGACGCCCGACCCAACCGGATGCTGATCCAGCAGCCCGACCACACGTTCCTCGACCTGGCCAACGAAATGCTCGTAGACCGCAACGAGTGGGGAGACGAGCAATCCAGCATGGGGATCACCATCGAGGATTTCAACCTCGACGGCAGGTTCGATCTGCTGCTGGGCCACTTCTGGGACGACCCCAACACCATCTACCTGAACGAGGGAGGCCTCTTCAGGGACGCGAGCCGACGCACCCGCCTGCGCATCGCCACCCGCAGGGTCACAACGTTCGGCATGAGTGTCCTGGACCTCTTCAACGACGGGAACATGCAGATACTCCTCGGCAACGGGAAAGCGAACATGGCCAGCAAGGTCATCCGCAACGAGAGCAACCCGTACGCGGAGCCTGATCTGCTGCTGGCGTGGTCCTTCGAGGACCAGCAGTTCACGGACGTCACCGACCAGGCCGGCCCCGTGTTCGATACGGCACTATGCACGCGGGGCACCGCCATCATTGATTACGACAACGACGGCGACATGGACCTGGTGGTCTTCAGCAACAACGGGCCGGCCCGCCTGCTGCGCAACAACGCCCCGAAATCGAGTCATTGGCTCATGGTTCGTGCCGTCGGCCCCGACGGCGTACGGGACGCCTACGGCGCGGTGGTCGAGGTCGAGGCGGGAGGAAAGAAGCCCCGGCGGCGGCCGGTGTACGTGGCCTACAGCTACTGCAGCAGTTGCGACCCTCGCGTTCATTTCGGATTGGGTAAAGCCACCGTTGCCGATCGCGTCACGGTATACTGGCTCGACGGCAGGGTCAGCACCTGGCACAACGTGCCCGCGGATCAGGTGTTCGTCGCACGCTACGCCGACGCCGCGGCAGGCAACTCAAACCGACAGGATTGGGACACGACGTTCCGCCCGCCGGGATACGGGAGGACGCTCAGTCTGAGCAGGTAGGGCATCGCCATGAGTAAACGGGCAACCGATGCACCCGGGACCACTGCCCAATCCCGGCGCCAACGCTGGTGCTTTGGCATCGTCCTCTGCGTCGTCGCCATCGGCATTGGCATCGGGTTTTACCTCGCTCGGCAGCAAGGGGCCGAGACGGTACCACCCGCTCCGGACGACCTCGAGTCGGAGCGCGAGGCCGACTGGCTGCGCCGGGCACAGCAGGCGATGAAACAAGGGGAGACCGACGCCGCCCTCGGTTGCCTCGACCGCTACGTTGCCCTTCGTCCCGAGGATCCTTTAGGCCATCTTCTGCGGCTGCGGATCCACCGGGACCGGGGCGAGTCGGGACTCGCGGCGGAGGACGTGACCAAAGCCCGGGAATCACTGCCCGAGCTGGGTGATATCGAATCCTTCCGCAAGGACCAGGCCCCGGCACGCGAGATCTGCAGGAAGCTTCGACTCCCCGAGCTGCCGGACATCTCCGGCATCGACGCCGGCGGGCAGAACCAGTTCCACGCGATGTTCAGCCGGCTCCGAGGCAGGCCTGACCTCCACGACGAATACGGTCTGCTCGGGCAACTGTACGAAGCCCAACAGTTTCCCGAACTGGCGGTGGAGCTCTACCATCGCGCGATCAATATGGCGCCTGACGATTACGAGTGGCATTATGCCCTGGCCCTGAGGCTGGCGAAAGACGGCAGGATCGATGCCGCTGAAGCTGAATTCAAACAGGCCAGCGAACTCAACCCCAAGTACACACCGGTCTGGATGCATCTGGCATGGCGGGCGGTGGAGCGCGACGACACGGATGCCGCCCTCGGCCTGATCGATCGGTACATCGCACTGCGGCCCGAGGATCCGTTCGGGTACGTGCAACGGGCGCAGCTCCGCTACGACCAGGGGCAATGGGAGGCGATGCAGAGCGATCTGGAAAAGGCCAAGGCGTTGGAGGACCAGGGGCGAGGTCACGTGGGCAAGCAGGGCCATCGCCTGTTCGGGGCACTGTATCGTCACCTGGGACAGCAGGAGAAGAGCCGGCTTCATCTGCTCATGTCCGCCGAGCGCTTGCCGGGCGGGGAAATGGACGACCCCGTAGGCATCAGGGTCCGCCAGTTGCAGACCTCCCGATATCCGCTCGTGACCAAGCTCGATGGGCTCATTGACAGCAAGCGGTACCGCGACGCACTGGAACTGGCTGACGACCTCTTCGCTCGATACGGCAAGGACCATCCGGACTACCCCATTATTTATGGCAAGCTTGCTGAATGCTGCCGGCAGTTACGCGACTACCGCAACGCCGCCCGGTATGCGTTTGAGGCCTGCCGGCTTCAGCCCGACAGGCCGGAGCCCTATGCGGAACTCGCTCTCATCTTCGTGAACGTCGGCAAGTTCGCAGAGGCCCTGGAGGCGGCCAACAAGGCCCTGGAACTCAAGCCCGACATGCTTGTGGCCTTGTACGCCCGGGCCCTGACCCAGATCCAGATCGCAGTCATGGAGAAGAACTTCCCGCCACCGCAGGGCCAGGCGGATCCGGCGGCCCGACTCGCCGGGGTGATCGAAGATCTGGAGCAGTGCATCAAGAAGGACCCCATTGAGCTGTCGTATCTGGTTGGCCTGGCAACCGCACACGGTATGCTCGGGCACTTCGACCAGGCGAACCGGCTGCTCGACGCCGCCCTGTGCGTCAGCCCCAACGACGAGAATACCCGCAAACTGAAGGCCAGGGCCGAAGCCAGGCAGAGTTTCTGGCCGGTGCTGAAGAGACCAACGACGGCACCGTCAACACAGGAGTCACCCCCGGTGCCGGAATGATCGGCGGTTGATGCGAAGTGGAAATGGCGCGCGACATGCGAAAACATCCCGCAGCCGATCATCTGGCCGCGAACCGAAGGGCAGCGCGTTTCAGGCGAACGCGGGAGGTGAAGCCGCGACCCGGGCGGGCAGCCATGCTCATGGCTGCGGGCGCACTGCTGATGGCAGCGTGTGATTCCGAAGACACACCCGTCCTGGACAGCGGTGAGGCGCCGCACGGCGATGTTTGTCCGGCCCCCGCTTCCGTGCCGGCCGGAGCTTCAGCGCCGCCCCTGCTCGAGGACGTGACGGCTCAGGCCGGCACCGACTTCGTCCACGACAAGCACGAGACCGGAGAGTTCCGCGTCCCGGAGATCAACGGCGCGGGCGTGGGCGTTCTCGACTACGACAACGACGGCTTCTACGATTTGTACTTCGTTCAGGGCGGCCAATTGCCCGGCGTCGAGGGCGGGCACCTTCTCTCCGACCAGCTCTACCGCAACCGTGGTGACGGCACCTTCGAGAACGTCACCATCCGGGCCGGCATCAACGCCACCGGGTTCGGCATGGGCGTGGTCTGCGGCGACTACGACAACGACGGGGACGTGGACGTCTTCGTCTACAACACGGGCCCGGACACCCTGCTCCGCAACAACGGCGACGGGACGTTCACTGACGTCACCGCCGAGGCGAATCTGGGCGATCCTCGCTGGGGCGACGGGGCGGCCTTTCTCGATTACGACGCCGACGGCTGGCTCGACCTGTTTGTCTGCAACTACTTCGTCTGGGATCCGGCCGATGAGAAGAAGTGTACCATCCGGGACATCGCCCAGCGGGACTACTGCGGCCCCGCCGTTTACAAAGGCGATCGCGACATTCTCTATCACAACAACGGCGACGGTACCTTCACCGACCTCAGCGTCGAAGTGGGGATCGGCGAACTCATCGGCACCGGTATGGGCGTGGGCGTTTGCGACTTCAACTGCGACGGCCTCCAGGACATCTACGTCGGCAACGACGCCAGGTCCAATCGAATGCTCATCCAGCGGCCGGACCACACCTTTGTCGATCGGGCCCCCGAACTGCTGTGCGACTTGAACGAGGAGGGCACAGCCCAATCCAGCATGGGGATCACGATCGAGGACTTCAACCTCGACGGGCGATTCGACCTGCTCCTCGGCCACTTCTGGGACGACCCCTGTACCATTTACCTCAACCGCGGGGATATGTTTCACGACATGAGCCGGCGCACCCGTTTGCACATCGCCACCCGGCGGTTCACCACATGGGCCATCAGCGTACTGGACCTTTACAACGACGGCCGAATGCAGCTCTACTTCGGCAACGGCAAGGTCAACAAGGCCAACAAGGTCATCTACAACCCCGGCGACCCCTACGCGGAACGCGACCTGCTGCTGGAATGGTCTTACCAGAGCCAGCAGTTCACCGACATCACCGAGCAGGCGGGCCCGGTCTTCGACGTGGCCTACGTCACGCGAGGCAGCGCCGTCATCGACTACGACAACGACGGCGACATGGACCTGGCCCTTGCCCACAACGGCGGCCCCGGGCGCCTGCTGCGGAACAACTCGCCCGTCGGCCATCACTCGCTTGCGGTTCGCTGCATCGGCCCCGACGGTAAGCGCGACGCCTATGGGGCGATCGTCGAGATCGAGGCGGGCGGGAAGACCCGCTGCCGCCAGGTATTCGTGGCCTGCAGCTACTGCAGCAGTTGCGATCCCCGCGTCCACTTCGGGCTGGGAGAGACAAGTCACGTGGATCGCCTGACGGTACACTGGCTGGACGGGCGATGGAGCACCTGGCTTGAAGTCCCGGCCGACCAGGTCTTCGTGGCCCGTTACGGTGACCGCAGCGCTCTGGTGGCATCGAGCCGCTGATCACTCGAGACCCAGCAGCCGGACATCCGGGGAACGATGGGCGGCTCACCGAAGAAGCCGGTCGCCAGAGGAATCGAGTCCCGCGAACTCACGATCAGCGAATAATGCACTCACCTTGCCGCCGCCACGAAACTAGTCTATAGTGGCACAACTGGTCATTCCAGCCAGATTTCGTCATGCGAAGCAGCAGTGATCGCAAACCCGTTAGGATAGAGCATGGTTCCGGCACATCCGGGCGTTCAGCCGGTGCCGCGCTCCGGATCATCACCCTGGGTGCGGTCTGTGTATTGCTGCTCCCTCGGCCGGTGCTGGCCTATATCGGGCCTGGCGCGGGCTTTGCCGCCCTGGGCTCGTTTCTGGTCATGTTCACGGCCATGCTGTCGGCAGTGGTGACGCTGTTCACCTGGCCGGTCCGATACATCTTTCGAGTGATTCGCGGCCGACGGGCCCACGCCAGGAGCCGGATCAGACGGTTCGTCGTGCTCGGGCTGGACGGCATGGAGCCGACGCTGGTCGATAAGTTCCTCGCTCTGGGCAAGCTGCCCAACCTGGCCAGACTGCGGGACCGGGGTTGCTACAAGCGCTTGGGAACAACCATGCCGCCGCTCTCGCCGGTCGCGTGGTCGTCTTTCCTGACCTGCTCCAACCCGGGCAAGCACAACATCTACGACTTCCTCACCCGTGACCGGCGAACCTATCTGCCGACGCTAAGCTCGGTCAGCATCCGGCCCAGCCGGCGGACGCTCCGCCTGGGCAAGTACGAGATTCCCATCGGCAAGCCCGACATCCGGCTGCTCCGCAAGGCCAGGCCGTTCTGGTTCTTCCTGGGCAAGCACGGCATCTTCAGTGATGTCATCCGGGTGCCGATCACGTTCCCGCCGGAAAAGTTCCGCGGCGTGCTCCTCTCGGCAATGTGTGTGCCGGACCTTCGCGGCAGCCAGGGAACGTTTTCCTTCTACACGACGCGGCCCGAGGGCGAGGGCGAGCACATCGGCGGCGAGCAGTTCCGCGTCCGGAAAGAGCAAGACACGATCCGGTCGCACCTGGTCGGGCCCGAGAACGGCATGCACCGTGACAAGCCGATCATGACATGCCCCTTCACCGTCACGCTCAACGGCAAACCGGGCGAGGCGGCCCTCAAACTCAACGGCGACACGTACCATCTCACCAGGGGCAAGTACTCCGAATGGATCAACGTTCACTTCAAGACCGGCCTGGGGTGCAAGGTTCGGGGGATCTGCCAGTTCCTGCTGCTGAGCACGGCGCCCGAGTTCGAGATGTACGTGACGCCGATCAACATCGACCCGGAGAAACCGGCGATGCCGATCTCGCACCCCATGGTCTACTCGACCTATCTGTCCAAGAGCCAGGGCAAGTATGCCACGTTGGGGCTCGCCGAAGACACCTGGGCCCTCAACGCCGAGATCCTCAGCGACGACGGGTTCCTGCACCAGTGCATCCAGGCGGATGCCGAACGCGAGCGGATGTTCTTCGACGCCCTGGACAAGGTGAAGCGAGGCCTGTGCTGCTGCGTGTTCGACGGAACCGACCGTATTCAGCACATGTTCTGGCGGTACATCGACGAGAAGCATCCCGCCCACTCCGGACAGGTTCCCGAGCACGAGCAACACCGCAACGCGATCGAGGAACTGTATCTGCGAATGGACGAGCTGGTCGGCAAGACGATGGCCAGGTGCGACGACGAGAACACCGTGCTGATGGTAATCTCTGATCACGGGTTCAAGACGTTCCGTCGCGGGATCGATCTTAACTGCTGGCTGGAGCAGAACGGCTACCTGAAGCTCAAGGAAGGGGCCGACCGGACGAAGAAGTACCTGGTCAGCATCGACTTCTCACAGACCCGGGCGTTCGCGATCGGGCTGGCCGGCTTCTATCTCAATATCAAGGGCCGCGAGGAACAGGGCATCGTCGAGCCCGGCGAGGAGGCGGACAACCTGCGGGCTGAGCTGACCGAGAAGCTCACCGGGCTGGCCGATCCCGAAACGGGCCAGGTCGCCATCAATCACGTTTACCAGGCATCCAAGGTCTACCGCGGACCCTACAAGGGTGACGCCCCTGATCTGATCGTCGGCTACAATGAAGGCTATCGCGTGTCGTGGGAGGCTGCCGTCGGGCAACTGACCGATCAGCTCTTCCACGACAACACCAAGGCCTGGAGTGGGGATCACTGCATCGACCCGCCGCTTGTTCCGGGCGTGCTGCTGTGCAACCGCAGGATCGAGACGGAGCATCCTCGGCTTATCGACGTCGGGCCGACCGTGCTCGAGATGTTCGGCGTGGAGGTGCCCAAACACATGGACGGCAGACCCCTGGCGGTGGCGGATGCGAACCGGCTGGCAAAGCATGTTTAGCCGCGACCCGAAGGGGAGCGCGTAGGTAGGACTGGCAAAGAATGTTTAGCCGCGACCCGAAGGGGAGCGAGTAGGTAGGACTGGCAAAGAATGTTTAGCCGCGACCCGAAGGGGAGCGCGTAGGACGAAGTGTGAAAGATGAACGCAGGCGAAACAAGCACACCGGTGACGGAGATCGCGGCATGACCGGCAACGAGCGCGAGCTTGACCGGAGGCAGTTCCTGAAGGAGTCGACTACGGCGGCGGCGGCCTTTACGGCCGCTGTGCGCGCGGCGCCCGCCCGCGGGGCCCGGAAGCAGCGTTCGTCGGCCAGGCGAGTGATCGTTCTCGGATTCGACGCGATGGACCCGGTGTTGACTGAGCAGATGATGGCGGCAGGCGACCTGCCCAACCTGGACAGGCTGCGCCGGGCCGGTGGATACCGTCGATTGGGTACGAGCATCCCTCCGCAGACGCCGGTGGCCTTCGCGAGCTTCATCACCGGGCTCAACCCGGGCGGCCACGGCATCTTCGACTTCATCCATCGCGATCCGAAACACCAGTATCTGCCGCTCTTCTCCGCGGCGGGGACGTCCCGCGGCAGTGGCTACTGGGAGGTGGGCAAGCACAAGCTGCAATTGACCTTCTGGCCGTTCGATCACACCGCGCCCGAGCAGTTGTTGTATCGCAAGGGCATCCCGTTCTGGGACTATCTTGATGAGGCGGGTATCCCCACGCACATCTACGAGATCCCCTCGAACTTCCCGCCGAGCCCCTCGAAGCATGGGCGCCATCGCGCGCTTGCGGGCTTGGGCACGCCCGACATGCACGGAGGCTACGGAACATACCAGCACTTCGCCCAGAACGGACCCTACAAGCCCAGGGACGAAGGTGGTGGAATACGTTCTCGAATCATCTTCCGGAACGACACCGCCGAGGCCAAGCTCATCGGCCCGGACAACACCTTCCTCCAGAAACCCCAACCCACGAGCGTCGAGTTCAAGATCCACCGTGACCGGCAGGCCGACGCCGCCATGATCGAAGTCCAGGGCCAACGGATCCTGCTCAAGCGAGGTCAATGGAGCAAATGGGTCCGGCTGGATTTCCGATTCCCAATGCCCAGCTTCGTGCCCGACGAGCATCAGAGCGGCATCTGCCGGTTCTATCTTCAGGAGGTGGCACCGATCTTCAGGCTCTACGTGACGCCGATCAACATCGACCCCTCGGACCCGGCCCTGCGAATCTCCGAGCCGCCGGAGTTCGTCCAGGAGGTCTCGAAGGAGTTGGGCCTGTTCTACACCGCCGGGTTTCAGGAGGATCACAAGGCCCTGTCCAACAAGGTCTTCACGGACGAGGAGTACGTCGAGCAAACCAACATCGTCCTTGAAGAACGTATGGAGCTGCTGGGATACGCGCTGGAGCACTACGACGACGGCCTGTTGTTCTTCTACTTCGCCTGCACGGATCTGCAGCCGCACATGTTCTGGTGGAACTCCGACGAGCCGCACCCGGTTCGGTCTCCAGAGGACGCCCGGAAGTACCACGGTCACGTCAAGGAACTCTACAAGAAGATGGACCGCATTGTGGGTGACATGCTCGCCCGCTACGGCGACCAGGCCAGCCTCATCGCGATGAGCGACCACGGAATGGCCAACTTCAAGAGGCAGTTCAACCTGAACCGGTGGCTCCGGGACAACGGGTACATTCAACCCTCGAACGCCAGGGACCTGACCGGTCTCTATCCGGACAAGGTGGGTCCCGACTGGTCCAGGACTCGGGCATACGGGCTCGGGCTGAACAGCCTGTACCTCAATCTAAGAGGGCGCGAGCGCGACGGCATCGTACGCGGGGGCGACGAGCGCGAAGCCCTGCTCACCAAGCTGGTCGAGAAGCTTGAAGCGATCCGGGACATCGACGGCAAGCCCGTTATCCGCAGGGTCTACCGCGCGGATGAGGTCTACAGCGGTGCGGAAATGAGACTGGCGCCCGACCTGATAATCGGTTATCACCGCGGCCACCGCTGCTCGTGGGCGACCACGCTGGGCGACATGACGGATGAGGTTTTCTCGGACAACGATTCCGCGTGGAGCGCGGACCACTGCCTGGCCGCGGAGGACGTGCCGGGTGTTCTCTTCACCAACCGGCCAATCTTGGCCGATGCCCCCGCGCTGATTGATCTGGCCCCCACGATCATGGCGGAGTTCGGGGTGCGTCAGCCGCCGGCCATGGTCGGCCGGAACCTGTTCAACCCCCCCGCCGCAACTTGAGGCTGCGCGTAAAGGAAGGAGTTGCCCAACATGGCGAAGATAAAACTCGATTCGCACCTCTATGACCGCGTCAAGAAGATCGCCGAGATCGCCGGCTACAGCAGCACGGATGAGTTCATCATCCACGTTATCGAGAAGGAGCTCCAAAAACTCGAATCGGCGGAGACGGACGAAAAGGTAGAGGAACGCCTCCGCGGACTGGGGTACATCGAGTAGCGGTCGCAGCCCGGAGGATAGCCCTTACTACTGGACCGGACCGGAGACCGTCGCGAGGCAACGTCTTTCATGAACTGGCTGCTGGATGCGGTTAACTGGATTCTGCTCACCCTGGGCGATGCCGCCCAGTGGGCATGGAACGACGGTCTCGGCTATCTCGGCTCTTTCTTCGCTCTCATCGGCAGGGCGATCAACCCCGTCTTTGCTCCCCTGTTCGGGTACATCAACGTCGTGATCAACGCGGTCGCGGGCGTCGTCCTGGCCCCGATAGGGGCGATGCCGGGGTGGCTCTCGAACACGATCATCTCGGCCGTCACGGGCGTACTGCTGCTGATCATCTTCAAATACACGTCCAACCAGCGGGCGATCGGGCGGGTCAAGGACGACATCAAGGCCAACATGCTGGCCCTAAAGCTTTTCAAGGACGAACTGTCGGTCACGTTCCGGTCTCAGGGGCGGGTGTTCCTGGGCGCGCTGAAGCTGCTGCGCTACGCCCTCTGGCCGCTGCTGGTGATGATCGTGCCGGTGTCGTTGGAACTCGCCCAGATGGGGTTGTGGTATCAGTGGCGGCCGCTCCAGCCCGGGGAACAATCGCTCATCACCATGAGGCTCACCGGCGATCCCAAGGTCGCCATGCCGCCGGTGAGAATCGTCTCGCTCCCCGGGGCCGAGGTGACGATCGGGCCCGTCCGCATTCGCAGTAAGCGAGAAGCCTGCTGGGAGATCCGGGCCCGCGAGAACGGACGCCACCGTATCGTCTTCGAGGTGGACTCAAAGCGCATCGAGAAGGAACTCGTGGTGGGCAACGGTCTGACGCGGGTCAGTGCCGTCCGTCCGGCCCGGGATTGGACGGCCATTCTCCTGCACCCACTCGAGAAGCCGTTCGCCCGCGATTCGCTCGTGCAGTCGATCAGCATCGACTACCCCTCACGAGATTCGTGGACCAGCGGGACCGACTGGTGGCTGGCGTACTTTTTCGTCGCCTCACTCGTGTTCGCGTTGATCTTCAAGCCCCTGATCAGGGTAAAGATCTGACCGCCGGCAACGATCACGTTGGACCGTCGCGAGGGACCGATGGGTTTGGCGGTGGCCGGGGTCGTGTCGGCGGCGCCTGGAAACCTGCCGGGGCTCTGCCCCTCGCTTCCTGTTCCTGCCGCTTTCGGCCTTTCACGGCGGGCAGTCGAGGTCAGCCGGCACCCCGGGGCCGCTCAGGCACCCCTGGAACAGGCCGAAGTCCTCCTGATCGACGTCGTCGTCGTGGTCCAGGTCGGCATTCGTGCAGCCGGCGGCCGGCGGCCCGATGCCCGGGCCGGTCGCGCATGACTGGAAATGGCCGTAGTCGTCCAGGTCCACGTCGCCGTCGGCGTCGAAGTCCGCCGCCGCCCCCAGCCTCACGAGATAAAAGTCCCGGTTCCCGGCTCCGTAAGACTCGGTAATGCCCGCGAGGATGATGCCGCCGGTGGAAATCAATCCTATCGAGTAGGCCCAGTCGTCGTTCGGCCCGCCGACATATTTCGACCAGACCTCGTTGCCTGACCCGTCAACCTTGAGCACGTACATGTCCCGTCCGCCCGACCCGAACGACTCGGTAGACCCCGCGGCGATGAAGCA
>CAZOIA010000130.1:14833-15921 GCA_964579675.1 uncultured Planctomycetales bacterium
CGTCTCCCGAATGGCCCACAGGAAGTCTTCGTTCGACCCGCCGAAGGTCCTGGACCAGATCTCATTGCCTGACTCATCCGTCCGGATCAGGTAGGCGCTCCTCGAACCGGGGCCAAACGACCACGTTCGACCCGAGATGATGAAGCCCCCGTCTGACGTCTCTCGAACGTCATAACCCCAGTCCTTATCCGATCCGCCATAGGTCCTGTGCCACAGCTCGTCGCCGTCGCCATCGGTTCGGACCAGATACACATCCGTGCCGTCACCTCCGAAGGAAGCGCTGTATCCCACCACGATTAGGCCACCGTCGGCGGTTTTCGCTAGGCCGTCGAACCGATCGCGACTGGTCCCGCCGAAACTGTAGCCCCACAGCTCGCCGCCCGAGGCGTCGGTCTTGAACAGGTATCCGTCCCGTTCGCCTGAGCCCATGAATCCGCTGACGCCCGCGGCCACAAAACCGCCGTCGGGCGCGATCTGGATGGATCGGCCTTCGTCCACCGCGTTGACGTCGATCTCTTTCCACCAGGATTGATGACCCGAGGCATCAGTCCTGACCAGGAGGAAGTTGTATTCCTGGGCGGCGACGTCGAACGTCTTCCCCAGGGCAATGAAACCCGAATCAGCCGCCTGCTGGACGGACCGGAACTCGTCGAAGCTGGTGAGACCGTAGGTTTCGGACCACTCCTCGATGCCGCTCCGGTCGGTCTTGACGAGATAGGCATCATACGCGCCGGCGCCGCTGGACGCGGTGGACCCCGCAATGATGAAGCCGCCGTTGGCCGTCTCCCGGACGGACCACGCAAGCTCAGCATCCGTCCCGCCGAAGGTCCTCTCCCAGTGGACAACGGGCTGGGCCGCGGCCGTTTCTGCAAGCACAAGCGCCAAGACCAGCACCGGAATCCAACGCAACCGAGCCATCTTTCCGTCTCCGCGTTGGCACTTTGCGCGGACGGACGAACGAGCGCGCAGAGCCACATCAGATTCTATGCTCTCCAGGGGCGAATATAAAGGTCCGAGAAGCCCACCGCGGGGTGCCGTAGTGTACCGCCAATTGGGGAATCTGGAGATTTGATGGCAAAAAGATAGGC
>CAZOIA010000131.1:0-15918 GCA_964579675.1 uncultured Planctomycetales bacterium
CGCGGTTCGGAAACACCTGGGGGCGGCGCCTTCCAACAAGCCGCCCAAAGTGTCGTGCACCCCATCCGAACCCGCCAGGGAAATCATCATGACTCGGGCCCTGTCTCCGGTTAAGCTGACGGGTGGGGAGCCCGCCGCCCGATGCTGAAGCTGAGCCGGAAACCGTCGATGGAGTGAGAACCATGGGCACGAAACCCTACCGATTGACGCCCCTCAACTGCGGCCAATGCACACTGGGGCAGCACCACCTGCTGGGGAACCCCTACCGCGACGACGACCGGGTCGATTTCACGCTTTACGCGTTCCTGGCCGATGGCGGACCCGGGCGACGGGTGCTCGTGGACCTGGGCCCGGTGGGGCTCGGCTACCTCAATGACATGTTCCGACGATACAGCTTCTTTCGCGATTTGCCGGGCGACCCGGACGCCATCGTCCAGCCCAGGGGCAACGTCTTCGACTGGCTGCAACGCCTGGGCCTGGACCCCGCGGACATCAACCACATTGTCCTCACCCACATTCACGCCGACCACCACGGGATGACCGACGCCACCGACGCCGGCGCGGTGCTGCGTTTCCCCGAGGCCCGCATTCACGCTTCGCGGGTCGGCTGGCAGCAGAACCTGGACAAGCGCGTCGGTGGCAAGTGGAACAGCTACGTGGATTACGCCTTCTCCGATTTCCTCCTCGAAGGCGAAAAGACAGGCCGGGTCTTCTTCCACGACGACGATGAAGTGATCCCCGGGATCGACGTGATCTACCTCGGCGGGCATGCCGTCTGCAGCCAGGGCGTACGGATCCAGACCGCTGACGGCCCGGCCACTGTCACCAGCGACGACGTCTACCGTTATGATCTCCTGAGAAAGGGCGTCATCGGCCTACTCTGTACGACCCACGAGAACCTGCTGGCAGCAACGAACAAACTGGTTGACTTGGCCCTCGGCGGCGCGATCCTGCTCCCCTGCCACGACCCGATGGTCGCCCAGTGCTATGAGCAGCACGGGGACAACTGGCTCCAGCACCTCAAGCCAATCTCCGACAGCGCAGCCAGGGGATTCAGGCAGGCACCCAAGCAAATGGTGGGCCGATAACCGGGCAAAAAACGGGACTGCGTTGCACTCCGCATTCCGAGCCGGGTTCTGCGAACCCGGTGCTTCTTCCCGGCGCGAGGCTTCCCCGTCCGAGGAAACACCGGCCTCACAGAGGCCGGCTCTGACCGTGTCGGAGCCGGCTATGATCGCGCCGGAGGCTGCTGAACACGTGCCAGTTTTTAGCCGCCGGCGAATCAGACCTCATGTCACCAGGGCCGCCTGGTGCGGCAGGAGTTGGAACGGTGTGCGGACGGAGGGGATGGTTTCGCCTCTTTGTTCAATGCTGGCTTCGCCTATGGGCCCGAGGGCACCGGCGGCCGCCCGGAGGTAGTCGATTCGCTCGGGATGGACGGCCATGATGCGGGCGGCCGTCGCATCGACGGCGGTCGGATTATTGCCGACGACGAGTACGCCGACGTCGATCGGCGTTCCGCGAACGGGGCCGTCGCCCTCCAATCCCACGATCCCGTCAACGATGGCGTAGTCCGCGGGCCGGGTGTGATTGAAGTCGAGCACCGCGTGGTCCAGGTCGCGCCGGTGAAAGATATTGCGCTGCATGCCGTAAGCCTGCCCCGAAAGCGTGCCGAACATGTTCTTCATCGCCAGGGACACGCCGGCCCAGTGATGCGTCTTCATCTTGGGGACCGACACGAGCACATCGGCCTCCCAGGCCGGGCGGGCGTAATAGAGGTGGTCCAGGCCGGTGGCGCCGAGGGCGTTGGGCTGGCGGGTCATCTCGGCGGTGTTGAGATCGACGAATCGCAACTGGTGCTCCTGCAGCAGCGGCGCCAGGCCGATCGCATCGACGATTTGCCAGGCGTCACGTTCCAGGGCCGGACCGTCCGCGACGACGACCTCTGCCGCCCCGCGCCGGCGGAAAGCCTCGGCTGCGGCGATCACCACGGCCGGATTAGTGACTATCGGCTTGTCCTGGCGGGGCAGGTCCACCAGATTGACCTTCAGCAATACATTCTTGTTCGTGACGTCCGGCGGGGGGACAAGATTGAAGCCGATCTCGATCACATCGGCCAGTTGGCTGTCATAGCCAGCCCGCAGGATGGCGGTGGCGGCCGTCAGGCCATTGTCCTGGAAGCGAAACGGATCGCCCACGCAGCCGGCCAGCATCGCGGCCGGTCCCGCACCGGCCGTGGCTTTCAAGAACTCACGGCGCGTGAGCCCGCGCCGCTGGTGTGGCGTGGTGGACGGGGCCGGGTGTCGATCGTCGCGCATCAGAGCACCCCCAGAGGATGATCGCCTCCGCTGACCAGGCCCAACAGGCAAAGGGAGGTCTCCATCGGCCCCCGCCGCTCCGGGGCCAGTTCCTGCCAGCGGCTGATTACCGCCGCTTGCCAGTCGCTGTCGAGCCAGCCGAGTACGTTGAGTGCGATCGCGGCCCATCCGAGCGACAACAGCGAGGAGATCCGGCCTCGTTGATCGAGGAGCCAGTTCAGCCCGGCGGTTGTGGTCTCGTCCGGTTCGTCGGCCAGGGCGAGCAGCGCCAGGGCGGTGGGACCGATGGCGGGGAACAGATCCCCGCCGAGGACCCGGGGTTCGCCGTAGTTCCAACCCCCTGCGGCCAGCGCGCGGTCACGAAGTAAACGGGCACCCTCCCGCACCCGCGGTGTGGCAAAGTGACCGAGCTTCTTGAGGAAGACCATCGCCAGGCAGGTCGGTTCGACGAAGCTGAAGTCGCCCGGGGTCCAGGGCCAGCCCTGGATCTGGGTGTCGTAGCCATAGGTCCCGGTCCAGAACGGCCTGAAGGTGTGCACCGGCAGCGTGAGCAGGGCGTCGGCGGCGGCCTGGCTGGCGGAGGTGATACCCCGCTGGTGCAACGCCAGGGCGGCCAGCGGCGTGAGCCAACCGGCTTCCTCGTGAACCGGGCACGCGGTGAAGAGCCCGTCGCTGCGTTGACGGGCCCCGAGCCAAGCCGCGGCTGCGTTAAGAGGCTCAGCGCTGAGGTCATCCCCAGACACAGACAGAGCGAGTATCGCCAGCGCGGTGGGCTCGGTGGCGGATGCCTGACCGGCATGGTAAGGCCATCCCCCGTCGGCGTTCTGCAACCCGAGCAGGTTGGCCCCCGCGGTTGCCGTCCAGGTGCTGGCACTGGTTGGCTCCCCGGCCATCAGGGTTTCACTCCGGGCGGTTCCTTGTTGCACACCGGCTCCGCGAACGCCCGCGAGGCGAGCTTGCCGGCCGACGCGTAAGTGTAATTGATACTCTCGCGAGCCGCACACATGCGCCAACCGTCTGACTGGACGTACTCGATCCTCAGCGGATTGCCCGCCCGTCGCTACGACGGCCCTGGCCCAGACGCGAATGTGCCACAATGGCACGCGGGTAGGGTCATTGGCCCACCTTCTGTGGTGGGGATATGATACGACCCGATGCATGCATATGCCCGTGTGTTTGTGGCGCGTGGCGCGCTTTTCTTCACGTTGCTGGGCCGCGGGGGACGGCCTGTTCTCGGTCAGAGCATTGGCGGGTCAGGGCTATCGCATCTAAACCGGTCAAAGCCGTCCGGCGGCATTACAGACGATTCCGGGCAGAAACCGCAATCCTGAATTAGATGCGATTGCCCTGATTGGTGAGTGAGCTTCGCAGACGCAACCTTGACTACTCGGCTGACAGGAGTTGTGATACTCGTGGGATCGACAGAGGATTTCGCAGTTTCAAGCTAAAGAGAAGGAGTACACGGTATGTATGCAATGTGGACCATCTTCACCTTGGGCCCGGGGATGCGCGAGACAGCGGACAAGTTGTGCGAAGGATGGGCTCCCGTTCTCACCTCGCTGAAAGGATTCAAAAGCGCAACGTTCATCGGTGATGATTCAGTCGGCCAGTACGCTGCGCTGAGCCTGTGGGAATCCAAGGAGGATGCCGAAGCCGCCATCGCGGATACCGATCCCAAGGTGCAGGAGCAAATAGGGCGCATGGCCAAGGGGCCCGTGACCCGCAAGGTGTATGAGGTGTGGCGTGTGGTCGGAGCCGAGTAACCGAGGCATGCCCGGGCGGCGGCGCGTCTGGGATTCCATGTCCGTGCGCGTCGCCTAACCAGCCGGGCCCATGCGACCTTCAATAGGCCGCGCCTGATCCTGCTCGTTGGCAGGAAGGCAAATCGTGTAGAAGGAGGTCTCCTCTCCCGGGAACGTGTAGAGGGGGGATCGGGCCGCGCCAGAAGCTCCGGGCAGGTTTGACCGGGACCTCGTTCTGCGGCAGTGAGTGACGCCCACAGGTGGACCCGCCATTGTGCAACTCTCGTCTTATGGCAATGTGAGTGCACGCCGACTGGACGCATTCGACATCCAGCGGATTGCCCATTCGCGATCTCGGGTGCCCTACGAGAGACGCGAATGTGCTATAATAACAATGGAGTCGCGGAGCTGTTGTTTGCGCACGTAAATCGAGGTGTGCAGTGCGAAAACCGATTGCCGGTGGCTGTCGTCGTGGGGTTGTCCGCTGCGCGCGAGGGCTGGCGGTGACAGTCGGCGTGGGCATTCTGGCCTGGGCTCCGAGCTCCGCTCACGCTCAGGCCCGGCCGAACATCTACGGCTGCGGGATTACCTGGGGCGAGTGGCTGGGCCTCACCGGAGAAACCGCCAAGGAATGGGACCGCCGCAGCATGGACAAGATTGTCGAGATGGGGGGGACGAACTGCGGGGCCAACTTCGCCTGGATCGATATCGAGACGGTGCGGGGCGTTTACGACTGGGACTATGTTGACCATCAGGTGACGGAGGCCCGGGCCCGGGGGTTGGAGATCTTCGCCTACTCGGGCCTGACCCCCGACTGGGCACTGCCGCCGGGGATTCTCGAACAATACGGCTCCGGCATCGGGTACCGCTTTCCGCCGGACGAGCAGTACATCCCGGACTTCGAGCAGTTCTTCCGCACACTGGCCGCCCGTTATCGCGGCCAGGTGAAGTACTACGAGTTCTGGAACGAGCCGAACGGATGCAGTTGGATCAACGACGGGTGCGCCAACGGCCACATGGCCCACACGTACGTACCCTGGCTGATCCGCTGGTACGACGCGATGAAGCAGGGTGACCCGGACTGCGTGCTGTCCGTGGGTGGGCTCGACTACGGCACGTACGTGACCCACGGCTACGAGTACATTGAAGACATCTACACCTACGGCGGCGGCGATTATTTCGACGCGGTCGCGATCCACCCCTACGGCGAACCGCTCCACTGGCAGGCGATCTGGGACACCTATCAGGTGCTGGTCAATCACGGGGACGGACACAAGAAGCTGTGGCTCAACGAGTACGGCTGGGACACGACGGACGAGAACGCCAAAGCCGCCAACGTCACCAGCGTCCTGAACGCACTCAAGGACCCCCAGTACCACATGGTTTTTCAGGCGAACTACCTGATCATCACGGATCTGCCGGGCACGCCCGATTGGGGCCACGACTTCGGCCTGTGCAGCCGCGACACGACCGCGCTGACCCTGACCCCACGCCAGAGCTGGTACGCCTTTCGCGATGTGGACAAGACCTGGCCGCAGTCCGTCGATTTCTCCGCCGACCCGTCGGTGGGTCCGGCCCCGCTCACCGTACAGTTCACCGATGAGTCCACTCTTCCGGGGGCCAGCGACTGGTACTGGGAGTTCGGTGACGGTGCGACCAGCGGGGACCGCAACCCGTGGCACACATACACCGGGGAGGGGACTTACACCGTCCGGCTGACGGTGACCGGGACCGGCGGGCCGGAGACGGCCGAGAAGCAAGGGTTCATTCGCGTCGGCAGCTTCCCCAAGGTTGCCTTCATCGGCGGGCAACTGCCGCCGACGGAGTCCGATTCCAAGGTGATTGAACATCTGGAATCGCTTGGCCTGCTCGTGGACGCCTACGACGACGAGCGGGCGAATCGGCCCACCGCGGCCGAGATAGCGGCCACGCACGATCTGGTCATCGGGTCTTCGACACTGCTATCGGCGAACGTCGGGGGGGATTTCCGGCATGAACCGGTTCCCTTTGTTTTCTGGGAGTCCGCGCTGGCCTGGCACAACAACCCGGATGACCGGGAATGCATGGCCAACGGGCCGGTAGCCATCGACGGCCACACCCAGATCGACGTCCTGGACAACACTCATCCGGTCATGGAGGGCTTGCCCGCCGGCGTGGTCACGCTGACGACGAGCGGCGAGTACTTCAGTTATTGCACGGGGGCAGTGGCTCCCGGCGTGCAAGTGCTGGCGACCGCGGTCGGTGACCCGAATTGCCGCACGATGATGGTCGCCGAGCCGGGAGCCGATCTGCTCGACGGCGGCGTCGCCGCTGGCAAGCGCGTCTTCCTCTACCTTTACGACACGACCTGGCTCCAGGCCAACGCGACGGGAAGGAGAATCCTCGATAACACACTGGCGTGGACGCTCGGGGAGCCGGCAGCGGACTTCACCGCGTCTGCGACGGTCGGCCTTGTTCCGCTGGCTGTCGCGTTTATTGATCAATCGTCCGGCCCGGCAACCTCGTGGACGTGGGACTTCGGCGACAGCGAAACCAGCACGCTGCGCAATCCGTCGCACACCTACACGCAGGCCGGCGTCTACGACGTGTCACTTACCGTGACCGGCCCCGGCGGGCCGGACACGCGGGTGCGATATGCCTACGTGTCCGTGGTGGACAATATCCCCGCGGATTTTGACGACGACAACGACGTTGACCAGGAGGACTTCGGTCATTTGCAGGCGTGCTTTACCGGGCCCTACGGCGGACCACCGGCACCGAGTTGTGAAACCGCTGATTTCGACGGCGACACCGACGTCGATCTTAACGAGTTCGCCCTGTTTCAGCACTGCATGAGCGGTCCGAACGTGCCGGCGGATCCGGATTGCGTGAACTGACGAACGAGCCGCGGGCTGGGAGCCCGTGCGGTCATGCGAATGGAGAACGAGCCGCCGTTCAACAGAAGGGCCGCGGCAACGTGTACGTGTATAGCGCTTCCCGGCGCGGTCAGAGTCCCAGCGCGATCAGAGCCGGCCTCTGTGGGGCCGGTGTTTGCCCGGATGGGAGAACCTCACGCCCCGAAGAAGCACCGGGCTCACAGAGCCCGGCTCCGAACCCTTATCCATGCTGAAACGCATCCGGCAAGTTGTCGCCACTCGCTTGCGGCAATGAATTGCCGCGGTCCGGTGGGCGCAATCAATTGGCGCGGTCCGGAGGGCGACGAATGGCTGCGGCCCGCAGGGCGGGGACGCCCGTATCAACGCGACGGAGCTCGAAGTTGTCGAAGTCCGCCTTGAAGGGGTGGCCAGAGGCGGACTTGGTCCACCCGCGAAGCCAGACGCTGATCGCGGAGGTTTCGGGGCGGACCGGCTCACTTGTATACGGAACGAAGATGCTGTGGACGCCGGGCAGCGGGGTCCAACGAATGGTGTCGGCGCTGGGGTTCTCATCCTGTCCGGTCGGGTCGATGCCCACGTAGCACGCATGCTCGACGTCTACGGGCCATGATGACCGGACGAGCCCCCAGACGCGATACGTGTCTACGTGGCTGAGCCCCTCAACGCGCTGGACGAAGCCTCCATCCACCGTGCTGCGGTCAACCTTGTCTCCCATCACGCGCAGGATGCGGTTGTCCTGGTTTGCCCCGTCGGTTACATAGCAGTGGGCGGTCCCGGCGTCGGTGGAGAAGGGCTCCCAGGCGTCGGCCCGGCCGTTCCGGGGGTTGTCCGGGGCCAGCGTGCCGGTCTGTGCATCTCCGTTTTCGAGAAGATTCTCAGGATGGACAGCGTCGTCCCAGTTGATGGCGTCGTGTTCGTACTCGATGATCTGCATGTCGAGGTCAAAGCCCACGTCCTGTTTGCCGTCCCGGTATGCAGTCCCGCCCTCGTACGTTTCGCCGGAGCACTGGCGGTAGGGGTTGAACCCGGGTTTCTCATCGCTGACGACGCCCTTGATGTTCACGTAGCCGTGGAGTGAGGCGTAGTTCTCGATGGACTCGAACTCGACGGCATAGGTCCGGCCGGGCACCAGGGGGACCTCCCCGGGGGCAAAGGCCAGACCGAAGGTTCCCCATGACGCATCGCCGGTATGAATACCGTTTCCCACGGCGATCTTTTCGACGCCAACGATGGGCCCGTCCGGGCGGGCTTGGCGGACGCGGACAACCGCCCGCTGCCGATGGATCCCGGGTTGTGATCCGCCGGTGGCGGTATAAAGGACAACACCGGCCAGACTTCGTCCCCGGGCGACGTAAGTCTGGGACCATTTGCGTGCGAACCCCGCGAACTCGCCGTATTCCATCTGAATATGCTTGTTGTAGGGGATAACGAGACCATCGCCGTCACCGGCGACGTACATCCACAGGTCGCGATCCACGAACCCCGCCTCGCCCTTGGGCCCGATTCGATAGCACCGGGCGTCTTTGTTGTCGTCGGGCCGCCAGAACATCTGGAACTTCCCGTCGGGCGACTCGGGCTTGAGAGCCACGGCATAGGTCTGGCCCGGCGTGAGCAGGACTTCGCCCGAGTTCCAGGCCGCCGACCACTCGTAGTTCTTGGCGCCCCCGCTGTCCACGTTGGGCACGGGAACCGCAGGGCCGAGCTGGTCCCATGTATCGGGCGTTCCCGGACCCTTGCGGTGGATCGACACGAGGATGGTCTGCCCCTGGGGCCCGGCACCATCCACACCGTCATGGACAACCTTGAACCCCACGTTGGTGACGCTGGTGGCTCTGGCGACGAAAGTCTGGTAGTAACAGGCGGCGGGATCGTCGTCGTAATCGCGATCGTGGAAAACGCCATAATCGCAGTTGGGGGTCACTTTCCGATCGATCCTGTCGCCGGGGCGCGTATAGATATTGGTGAATACGACCGGGCGAACGAAGACCGACGGACCGGTGAACAGGAGCGTGTATCGCCCTGCACTTCCGGTCATGTGATACCATCCGGACGGGGCCTGTTCCCAGGTCCGGTGGGCCAGCGCCTCGCTCCCGGGGCCGTCCAGGCTGGCGAAGCAGCGAACGTTGGCCAGCGGAAGGATATTCGGGTCGTCTGCGGGCCGACCCGGCGCAAAGTAATCCTCGACGATTCCCGTGTTCGGCAGCCTCGTGTCAGCCGCTTTGTGGACGCGGGCCGTCCAGACTCTTCCCATCAACAGAACCTGCGAGAAAGCGTTCGGGGGACAAGCCAGGTGCAACAAGCATACAACAGCGGGGATAAACAGTCTCACGGAAAGCTCCCTTCGTGAATAACCGTGCGTAATCGAGCACGATCGTTTGGAAACAGCTACGCCGGTGATCTGCTTTCTGGATAAAGCACCCGGAGTGGATTGTCAACTGGCAAGTCGTCGGCCGGCATGATATCGCCGATCCCGACCCGGGGCAAGCGATGATCGGCGAGTGCAGCGCGAGGGAGTTGAATCCCGGGCGCAAAAGCGGGATAATAGCTGGAGAGTGGGCATTCCCGAGAGCAAGGTCGGCCGCCGGGGGTACCTGTATCGAACAGAAGGACTGCGGCAACTTGTTGCCGCCCGCTTGCGGCAGTGAATTGCCGCGGTCCGCAGGTTTTTGCGATTCTTCGACGGGCACGAATAAGAGGGTGGCGGCAACTTGACACGACTCGATCAATCGCTTGGAGGGTTTTGTCATGCGCTGGCGTTTCCAGACGTACCTGGCGGGTGTGGTTCTGACCGCCGCGACGCACGCCGCCGCCGACTGCACGATCACCGGTGACGATACGATCGAGTGCAGCGGCACGACGTACCGGGCGGTGGACGACGAGTGCGTGCACTACGTGGATCTGGCGGCGCACACCGCCAATCACCCCGGGGTGCCCCTGCCCGATCTGGCCAAGAGGATCGCGGACAACTTCGACGCCGACGCGGTGCCGGAACCGGTCGTCGTGGAACTCACGGATTACGTCGATTGCACGCAGACCGACCACAATTTCAGGGACGACAACCTCTGGGCCGAGTCGCCGCACCCGAACCAGCCATCGCGATTGATGAACATCAGCGGCAAGACATTCCGGGTGACGGCCGCCCCGGACGACGGGTTCGCCACCTTCTACTACTCCTACGACATTGCCACGGGCGGAATCGCCGGCGTGCCCCATCTGCTGGTGGCCGAGTCCTCCAACGACCAGGAGCGATATACCAGTCTCCAGATTCATCACCCGGACGATATGGTGATCTCGCCCGACTTGCCCTGGGCCCCGCCCTATACCGGTGAGCCGACCTACAACCCCTGGGGCGATCCGTGGTGGGAGCAGAACTACCCGCGGACCGAACAGGGCCCCGTGTTCGGACCGGACGTGGGGCTGGCCGTCTATACCGGCCGCGAGCTCCCGATCGACCACCAGCCCTTCAACATCAGCATGATCTTTCATGCCAAGACGACCAGCACCCGGGTAGTCGTCTCGAGCCTGGGCTGCAACCTGAATCGCTCCGGCACCGACGGCGGGGCCGTGTCGCAGATGTGGATATTCAAGTTCGTCGATGTCATGAGCAACTCATTCCCCGTAGTCACCCTGCCGACAAACCCCGACCAGGAGCGGCACATCGGCATTTACATGACGCACCCGTGGTACTTCTACGCCCACTACGGCACGCCGGTCCGGCTGCTAAGCCATCGCCAGGAGGGTCTGCTGCGAATGGTCCAGCACTTCAAGCTCTGCGGGTTCAACCACATCGTGTTCAATGCGATCAACGGTGCCGACCGCAGCGAGAAGACGTGGTACAGCGGCAGCGCCCACTTCGACTGGAACTCCGCGGGCGATCTGCTGGCCGAGCTGCCCCCCATCGCCCAGGCCGAGGGCGTCCAACTGGTGCCCCTTATCACTTCGCTCAAGCACCCGACGCATTCCGGTGGGTTGTCGTTCTCCGGCGACTCGTACCAGAAAGGCACGGACGGTGACTACACGCGGGCGTTCGGCAACCCGACGCTGGATCCCCTTCGGCCCGAGGTGCAGCAGCTCACGTTCAATCTGCTGAGCGAGATTGCCAGCCGATGTGCGTCGAGCCCGGCGGTACGGGGCATCGGCATCCGTGCCAACGGCAAAATCGGAACCTGCTACACGTCGGACCAGGACGGCTGGCGCGGGGCAAAGCTGTCCGGCTACTCATCCTGGGACCTCCAGCAGTTCAGGAATGACACCGGCAGTGGTGTGCCGACCTCGCCTCCTGGCACTGCCTACGATTGGCTTCGGGCCCGGCCCGCGGAATGGGAAGCCTGGATCAACTGGCGGTGTGTCAAGACCCGCGAGTTCTGGCTCGCCTGCCGCGACTTGATCAAGGGCTATCGCCGCGACTTGATCTTCTACGTGCAGTGTGACCTGCCGTCCGAGGTGCCCGGCACCAACATCGAGTGGGCCCAGGGCGAAACGCCTTACAATCTGCTTCGCCACCACGGGTACGACCCGAACATGTTCGCGAGCGATGCCGGTATCGTGATTACGCGGGGCATGATGGTGGCCCTGGATCGCTTCAAGCACTCCAACCGATGGACGCCGCCCTGGGGCTCAAACTATGAGAACTACCGGTTATTCCATTACGCTCCGGGCGTGGCGGAGCTGTACGCAACCGCCGAGGGCCGGTCCTGCGAGTTTTACCAGGACTACTGGGAGGAGGCGTTCAACGCGTATTTCGAGTTCGGCTCACCGGGCGACCCCAACGGCTTCTTCCGCACCAACACCCCCGCCGCCTTCAACCGGGCCTTCTTCGCCGGCGCCGCCATGTCCGTTCGCCGGCAGGATCCCGACACGATGACCTGGCTCGGATGGAACCGCCCGACCCTCGGGCACGAAAGCGAGCTCCGCAAGTTCGCCCAGGCGTTCCGGGCCCTGCCGGCAGTCGATCCGGTTGCGTTTGACGGCACGGTCGATCCTGCGATGGACGAAGTGGTGGCGCGCTGGCACGACGATCGGCTCGCAGTCATCAACGATACCGACACCGCCCGGACCATCACGCTGCATTTTGCCGAGCCCGTGCCGGCGGGAGATGCAATCACGGACGTGGTCACCGGCGGCAAGCTCATGTCAGCCACTCAACTCGAGCGCCAGCACGTGTCGCTTGATGCCGAGGCTTACAGCCTCAATACGTTCCTGTATACCGAGGCGACCGCGCCGGTGGCGGATTTCACCACCGATCCCCTGCCGACCGATCCGCCGCTGATCGTCCAGTTCCACGACGCGTCCACCGCCACGAACATCACCGACTGGGATTGGGACTTCGGCGACTTCTCGCCCCACGGGAGCGGTCCGGATCCGTCGCACACCTACGCGGGCTACGACACGTACAACGTGACCCTGACGATCACCGCCGACGGCGGACAATACGAGACCACCAAGCCGATTACGCTGGTACCATCCCCGCCAACAGTGGCGAGCGAGTCGCCACCGCGAGGCGCCTCGATCAACCGGTTGTCTTCGGTGAGCGTGACCTTCTCCGAAGCGGTGACGGGGGTGGACGCCGATGATATGACGGTTAACGGTTCGGCGGCCACGGATTTGGCCGGCACCGGTGCCGGTCCCTACGTGTTCACAGGTTTTGCCGCGCCGGGTGTCGGCACGGTCAATGTCGGGTTGGCCTCCGGGGGCATCCACGATTTGGGCGGCACGGCTTTCGAGGGCGACAACTGGAGCTATACGATCCTGCCGCCGCCCGTGCCCGGTGTGGACAACCCCAGCTTCGAGGACAACGGAGGCTCACTCGACGGCTGGGAAATCGTGCTCGTTTTGGGGCCGGGGCCCGACAACCCGCCGTGGGACAACAGCAGTCCGTGGGGGGTTACCACGCAGTTCGGCACCCACTTCGGAGGAAAGATCACCAGCGGCATGCAGCGCGAGTTCTATATGGGCCAGGTCGTCGGTGCGACTGATTGGGATGAGTACAGCACCGAGGCCGACTGGCAGCTCGATACGTGGGTGCAACTCCGCTGCACACACGAGGAGAACCCAAACCCCACCGGCGTCCACCACGTCTGGGAGATCGGCTGGAACGACGACGGCTCGGAGCCGATGGGTATCATGAACTGCGACAACTACCAGGTCATGGCCTCAGTGGACGGGAACTACACCGGCAACGACTACTACTTCCATCAACTCCAGGCGAGTGGCACGATTACCGGTGTGACCGGCCTGCGGGGAGTTGCCCTGCGCGTGCGAATGTACAACGACAACGCCTGGTGGTGGACGTACATGAACACCGACAACGTCGAGTTCGTCGTTACCTCCATCCCGCCCACGCCGGTCCCCGGCGACTTTGACGGCGACCGCGACGTGGACCTGAGCGACTTCGCCATCTTCCGGGCTTGCGCAACCGGCCCCAATATCGGCCCACCCGGCGTTGGCTGTGAAGAGACCGATCTGGATGCCGACGGCGACGTCGATCAATCCGACTTCGGTCTGTTCCAGCGCTGCTACACCGGACCGGCTGTACCCGGCGATCCCGACTGCGCGGATTGAGCAGGCACGATCGAGCACATGTGGTAAGAGCGGGACTAATCGGCCCGGACTGCATGAGTCGAACAGAAAGATCGGCTCAGCTTGCCCGATCTTCGATTACCACCACTTCCGACTCCTTTTCCGATCTGACACCTCTTCCGCTATTTGGGGGCGATGTCGGCCTCTTCAGACCTGGTCATCACCCGGGGCGGAGACCGTTCTTCACATCGGCTCCGGATGCTGCCACACGCTCATGCCCCCGTCCACCAACAGCATGTGCCCGACGACGTGCGAGGCGGCATCGCTGACCAGGTAGACCGCACCGGCCCCGCACACCTGGGCGTCAGGAATCTGGCCGTTGGGCGTGTGGTGGGCGATCCACGCCGCCTTGTCCGGCTCCTCGTCGAGCCACTGCGTCGAAGCTGCACGGACGAGACCGGGAGCCAGCCCGTTGACCCGGATGTTGTGTGGGGCCAGGGCGACAGCCAGGGTCTTGACCATCATTTCGACCGCGCCCTTGGAGGTGTCATAGGCGGTGGAAACCGGTTCGGCGAGCCGGCCGTTGATCGAACCGACGAACAGCACGCGACCGGCCACACCGCTTGCGATCCAATGGCGGGCAAAACGCTGGGTCAGGAAGTATCCCGCCGTCACGTTGAGCTGCATCGTCTTGGCGAACCGCTCGACCGTCATTTGCTCGAAAGGCACGTCAAAATACTGACCGGCGTTGTTGACCAGGATGTCGAGCTCGGGCCGGGCTGCGATGGCCGCCTCGAAAACCTCAGCCACCGCCGTTTCGGTCGGTCCCGAGAGGTCGCCTGCGACGAAAGAAGCTGACACTCCGTGCGCTCGGCATCGTTCGATAACCTCCCGCGCCTCGGACCCGAGCGATCGACCGTGGATCACAACATCAGCACCGGCCGCGGCGTACGCCTCCGCGATTGCCCGCCCCACGCCCTTTGTGGACCCGGTCACCAGCGCTGCGTGTCCTGTCAGATCAATCATGTCTCAATCAAACCTTCGCCGAACAGCCAACGCCGCGGCCCGGTACTGCTCATGCTCAGCTTCACCGTTTCAGGCAACGAATGCAACACCTCTGCCTCATCCTTGTAGGAGAACAGAAGTTGGAGTTCGTCGTCGCACCAGCTCATGAACGGGTTGTCCGATCCCCACAAATATCGGCCGCCGAGCATCTCGTGGATAACCTCCAGGACCTGGGCCGGGTGCGAATAATCAGCGTCCACGCGGTCGGCCGGCGGGGCAATGATCGGCGAGTCCTCGCGGGCCAACCGGCACTGGGCCAGGATCGCGGCACAGTCAACCCAGACGTTCGGCATCTGTGCCGCTCTCCGCAGGTGCCCGGCGTGGAACCCGAGTGAATGGGCCAGACTGAACCGTACCCCCGGGAACGCTTCCGCCACCGACAGGCAATCCGTAACCTGGGCCCAGATCGCCTCCGGCTGCACGCTCGCATGCAACAGCACCGGCAACTCGTGTTGTCGGGCGAACGCCATCAACCCGCGGCCCGCATCGAGAAGCGACCGGATCGGCGACTGGATGATCGTTGACTGCACCTTGAGGCCGGCAATTCGGCCCACGAGTCTCTCGAGGTTCGCCAACTGCTCGGGTACGTGCCGCGACGGATCGAACATCGCCAGCGGCATCAGCCGGTGCTGGGCGTCGATACGGTCGAGTTCGTTCACCAGCAGTTCGTTCTCTCGATCGAACGGCACCCGCCCGGGCAGCAGCTCGATTGCCTGGCGATCAGCAAAGGCGTACGGGTCGAACGCCGACGGCAGCACAAACGGGAAGCACACCGCCCAGTCGATTGCCTCCGCGTTCATGTGCTGGAGCAGGTCCTGGGCGGTCGCCGCGTAAGGCCACCAGCCGCGCAGATAAAAAGCCTGGTCCAGCCCCACGTGCGTATGAACGTCATAGATCAGCGACATGGCTCAACCTCCTGGCCAATGTAAGCGGTTGCGTTCATACGTCAACCCCAAGGCTGCAATAGAATCCGGGCTGACGGCGTGATTTGCCTGTATGAGCGGGCTGTTTTGGCCACAGCGCGGTTCCCGCCACAGATCACGTCTAGTGGCATCCGGCGACGCCTCATGGACGTCACCTTTTCTCAATTCTCAATTCTCAATTGCCCAACGTTGCGACTTGCAACGTTGGGGTCAACTATCCGTTCGCCCACTCACGGCTCATACACCCGCACAGTTGATTCAGCGAGCCGGGCGGTCCCCCACCCGGTTGATCCAGCGAGCCGGGCGGTCCCCCGCCCGATTGACCCAGCGAGCCGGGCGGTCCTCCGCCCGGTTAACCGCCGGGTCGGCCACGAACCTGCTTTTTGTTCACCTGCCGCAACCGTCTCTTTGCCGGTTCTTGGAGGGTGCATGACACTTTGGGCGGCTTGTTGGAAGGCGCCGCCCCCAGGTGTTT
>CAZOIA010000132.1:0-15779 GCA_964579675.1 uncultured Planctomycetales bacterium
TTGACTTAGGCTGTGGTTCGTGCGAATTGGTCCGGTACTTGGCCGGAACGTACCACCAGCGGGTAACGGGTGTGGACATTTCTTCCGACAGTTTTCCGAAGGGAAGGGGCTTGCCCGATGGTGTGCGGATACGGTGCATCCGAAAAGACGCAGCCCGCCTGGATTTTGTCCGAGATAGGACTATGGACGCAGTAGTAACTATGTGGGCGTTGCATGAGATGAAGCGTCCGAGAGCGATCTTGGCCGAGGTGCTTCGGATCCTGCGGCCCGGCGGCGAGGTATTGATTGTTGATTTTCCGCGAGATTCACTGGCACAAGAGCTCTGGAACGAGAACTACTACTACCCGGAAAAGGTGGAGCGGATGCTGATGAAAAGCGGGTTTGCTGAAGTTCGCGCCAAGGTAATCGAGCGGGGACAGGTTATGTGGATCACGGGATCTGGCCCGAGTCAGGAATGCCCGGGACAATGAAAGACGTGCGCATACCGGAGATTTCTGGAAAGGGCCGGATCATGGTCGGGAAGATTGTATTGGGAGTGCTGATTGGGGCCGGAATCGGAGCTGCGGTCGGGCACTTTGGGAAGTGTTCTTCCGGCACATGTCCGCTTACCGCCAATCCATACCGCGGGGCCCTATGGGGAGCGGTATTGGGAGGTGTACTTCTCTTTGCGCTTCCACGTATGCCGAAGGGGGAACTAGAGAGATCGAGCGGCGGGACGCCCGGCCGCGAAACGGTGACGGCCCCCCCCCAAGCATGTCCCTGTTCAGATCGACAGAGAGGCGGATTTCAAGACAAGAGTGCTGGAGTCCGGCAGGGTTTGTCTGGTGGACCTGTTCTCCAACCGGTGTCCACCCTGTCGAGCCCTGGCGCCGATCGTCTCGTCGCTTGCCAAGGAATACGCCGGCAAGGTTACTGTATGCAAGGTGAACGTAGACGAGCTTCCGGCCTTGGCGGAACGATACCGGATCATCGGAATCCCAACGGTTCTCATTATCAAAGACGGCAAACTGGTAAAACGCCTGGTTGGATTGCATCGGGAAGCCGTGTATTCTGCCATTCTGGACAAGTTGGCCGATAAGGAACAATAAGCTTATGGCGAAAAGGATTGTCGTTGTGGGAGGCGTGGCGGGCGGGGCTTCCTTTTCCGCCCGGGCTCGCCGATTGGATGAGTCGGCGAGTATTGTGATGCTCGAACGAGGCGAACACATCTCTTTCGCGAACTGCGGGCTTCCGTACTTCGTAAGCGGCGAAATCACCAAACAAAACAAGCTGCTCGTGGAGACGCCACGGCGTTTCACCCAGCGGTTCAACGTCGATGTCCGCATCAGGAATGAGGCCCTTTCCATCGACCGGCGGGCGAGGACGGTCGAGGTCCTGGATCACGAGACGGGAGAGAGGTATCGTCAGCCATACGACAAGTTGGTGCTTTCACCCGGGGCCGAGCCTGTGCGGCCACCGGTGGCGGGTATGGATAACCCGAGGATCCTTTCCCTTCGAACCGTAGAAGATGCCGAGAGGATTCGGGACGTCGTTGAGGAGAACGATCCGCACGACGCGGTTGTCGTGGGCGGAGGGTTTATCGGCCTGGAAATGGCGGAGAACCTCAGCCATCTGGGAATCCGCGTCGGGCTGGTGGAAATGGCCGATCAGGTCATGCTTGCCCTGGATCGGGAGATGGCCGAGTGGGTTCATCAGCACCTTGGGCTTCGTGGTGTGGAACTCCTCCTTGGCAGCCCGGTTGACCGATTCGAGGAAGACGGGGAACACCGAGTCGTGGTTTGCGTCACCGGCGGGCGGAGGATTCCTTGCGACCTGGTGATTTCCGCCATTGGCGTCAGGCCCGAAGCCAAACTGGCCAGGGAAGCGGGCCTGGAAATCGGTCCGCACGGCGGGATTCTCGTCAATGAGCACCTCCAGACAACGGATGAGGACATGTACGCTATAGGAGACGTTGTAGAGACACAAGACCGCATTCTTGGCGGGCCTCGACTGTTGCCGCTGGCAGGACTGGCCAACAAGCACGGGCGCTTGGCGGCCGACCACATGTTCGGCAAGCAAGTTTCGTTTCAGGGTGCTTTCGGCACGAACATTGTGCGCGTCTTCGATCTTTCCGTGGCCTCGACCGGCGCCAATGAAAAAGCTCTAAGAGCCAACGGCGTGCCTTATCAGAAATCGTACACGCATCCCGCCTCCCACGCCGGTTATTATCCCGGCGCCACGCCCATGGTCATGAAACTCATGTTTTCGCCGGACAGTGGGCGTATTCTCGGCGCTCAGGTCGTCGGTGTTGACGGCGTTGACAAGCGGATCGACGTGCTGGCGACGGCGTTGCATGCCGGAATGAGTGTCTTTGATCTGACCAAGCTCGAACTGGCCTATGCTCCACAGTACGGTACTGGAAAGGACGCGGTCAATATCGCCGGTTATGTGGCCGGCAATATCCTTGAAGGCGACGTGGAAGTATTCCACACGGACGAACTCGACCTGCTGCTCGAAGATGGCGGGTTCTTGCTGGACGTTCGAACAGCGGGGGAATTTCATCGCGGCCACATCGAGGAAGCCACGAACATCCCAATCGATGAGATTCGCCAGCGTCTGCATGACCTGCCGAGGGACCGGACTCTTCTCGTTTACTGTCTAACCGGCATTCGCAGCTACTATGTGTGCAGAATCCTTAAGCAACTGGGTTATCCGGCGCTGAATCTCAGCGGCGGTTACATGGTCTACTGTGCCCTGCATCCATCGAAATGCAAGGGTATTCCGGGATTGCACCGTTGGAACCGGTCCGTGGCGCTCGAGACGTTCTGTTCAACACCGGAAGAATCGAAGATTCTCGCAAATGGGACCTGAGGCGGCGAAATCCAAGAAGGAGTAAACGTTATGCCATGGATAGACAGGGAAATGTGTACGGGCTGTGAACTTTGCGTCGAGGTATGCCCGGTCAAAGCCGTTACGCTGAATGACGACGCGCTGGCGTTTATAGACGACAATCTCTGCATACGTTGCGGCAAGTGCCACAGTGCATGTCCCCAGCAAGCCGTTCGCCACGACAGCGAAAGAATACCCCAAGACGTCGCCGCCAACCTTCAGTGGGTTCGCCGTCTGCTGGATCACTTCGAGACAGCGCCGGAACGTGCAGCATTCATGGGTCGTATGGAACGGTACTTCAACAAAGAGAAAAAGGTGATCGAAAAAAGCTTGGCGGCACTCAAAACCGTAGACGGCGACACAACGCAAAGGCTCGACGCGGCTATTCGCTCGGTATTAGAGGCACAAGATCAACAGGCAAGCTGAACATATCGGGAAATAAAATGGAACATCGGGCAAGAGAGTTAGTTGTCATCAGTGGCAAGGGTGGAACAGGAAAGACTTCTATTGTGGCATCGTTCGCCGCGTTGGCGGAGAGGGTTGTGCTGGCGGATTGCGACGTTGACGCGGCCGATTTGCACCTTGTCGTTGAGCCAAGGATCATCAAGCGGGAGGACTTCTCCGGCGGTTCGCGTGCCAGGATCATGTCCGGACATTGCACCGCCTGCGCGAAATGCGCGGAGGTCTGTCGCTTTGACGCCATCAGTTACAGCGGTCCGGGCAACGGAAAGGTGGACAAAACCTATCGAGTAAACCCGATAGCCTGCGAGGGATGCGGCGTCTGTGCCTACTTCTGTCCGGAAAACGCCATCGAATTTGCGCCGGTCGTAAATGGGAAATGGTTTGTTTCCGAGACTCGCTGTGGGCCTATGGTGCACGCCAGGCTCGGGGTCGCCGAGGAGAACTCCGGCAAGCTTGTCACCCTCGTTCGGACCCAGGCGGAGAACATCGCCCAGGAGCGAAATCTGGATCTGATCCTCATCGACGGCTCACCGGGCATCGGATGTCCGGTGGTCGCGTCGATCACGGGCGCAGACCTCGTCCTGGTGGTGACCGAGCCGACGTTGAGTGGGCTGCACGATCTGGAGCGAGTGTCCGACCTGACGAGACACTTCGGCATTGGGACTCTGGTATGCATCAATAAGTCGGATCTGAACGAGGATCTTGCATCAGAGATCGAGACTCAAGCTCGCCAGCGGGGCGTGAGGATGGCGGGTAGGGTTCGTTACGACCGGGCTGTAACTGAGGCCCAGATCAAGAAGAAGTCCGTTGTCGAATACGCCAGAAATGGAGTCGCGACAGATATCAGGCAGCTTTGGGCTGAGGTCTCGGATGCGATAAGTCAGTTGGACTCTCCACCCGCGGAGAGCCCGTCATGACAGACGGCTGGGCGAGAAAGTTGAATAAGGCCTGCGTGTCTTGCAGTAATGTAAGCAAACCCGAGGCACTTGCCGCCGATGCGCGCGAGACACATTCCCTTTTTGACTTCGGCACGTTGGCGGCCGGGTACGAGCGATGGTACCGCACACCGGCTGGCAAGACCTATGATCGAGAGGAAAAAGCCACTGTCCTAAAGGTGCTCCCCTCCCTTGCGCCGGGTGATCGTCTCTTGGACGTGGGTTGTGGCACAGGCCACTGGAGCCGCTTTTTCGCATCGTTGGGTTTCGAGGTGATCGGCATCGACACCTCGGCTGAAATGGTCGATGTTGCTCGCTCGCACGATTCCCCTCGATGCCGATTCGAGATCGCGGACGCCTGCCGGCTGCCTTTTGATTGGGCCTCGTTCGATGTCGTCACCGCAATCGCGGCGTTGGAATTCATCTCGGACGCCGAGGCTGCGGTTGCCGAAATGTTCCGCTGCACGAAGCTCAACGGCAGCGTCATCATCGGCACACTCAACAAGCTGGCCCCCCTCAACCGCGAGCGTGTTGCTCGAGGTGAAGAGCCTTACGCCTCCGCCCGACTGTTTTCCCCGCAGCAGGTCCGCGCCCTGTTGGCCCAATATGGTCGGGTCCGGATGCGTGTCTCGGGGCACCAACCGGAACGCAGGTGGGCTGAGCCCCTGCGAGCGCTTCGCAGACGTTCCCTGTTGCGGGGCAGCCAACGGACCGGCGTCTTCATCGTGGCAGGGGTACGGTCAGGTTTGACCACAAGGAGACCGAATGAGCATGACACAACAAACTCGTCAGCAGCCACCGGCGGTGGATGAGGCGCAGCGGCGTCGCGAGGAGCAGATACTTCAAGGCCGGATGCGGAACATCCGGCAGAAGCTTCTCGTTCTGTCCGGTAAAGGCGGGGTCGGTAAGAGCACGGTTGCCGCGAACCTGGCGGTATCCCTGGCATCGGCAGGCAAGAGCGTCGGCCTGCTCGATATCGACGTCCACGGGCCGAGCATCCCCAAGCTCCTGGGGCTGGAGGGCCAGCAGATCGGCGTCGCCGGAGACGAGATGTTGCCCGTCCGGATGAATGACAACCTGGCCGTCATGTCGATAGGGTTTCTGCTCCAGAAAGGCACCGATGCGGTGATCTGGCGGGGACCTCGCAAGTTTCATGTGATTCGCCAGTTTCTCAAAGACGTTGCCTGGGACCGTCTCGATTATCTGGTGGTCGATTCGCCGCCCGGAACGGGTGATGAGCCCATGTCGGTGGCCCAGCTTGTCGGCTCGCCGGCAGCGGCCGTGATCGTAACCACGCCACAAGACGTGGCCATCTCAGACGTCCGCCGCTGTGTTTCGTTCTGCAACGCCCTGTCCCTGTCAGTTGTTGGGATCCTGGAAAACATGAGCGGCTTCGTGTGCCCGAAATGCGGCGAAAGGCTGGATGTATTCAAGACCGGTGGCGGCAAAGCCTTAGCTGATGAAATGGGAGTGCCGTTCCTTGGACAGATTCCAATCGACCCGGACATCGTCACTTCCGGCGATGCGGGAAGAGCCTTCATTGACAGGGAAACACAAAGCCCGGCCAGCGAGGCGTTTGCCGGTGTCGTACGTCTCATTCTAGAACGTCGGATACAAGCTGACACGACAATCGAAACAGAGGATCAGCAGAAGGAGACCCACCGCATGAAGATTGCAATTCCCTTGGCCGCCGGTCGGCTGACCCCACACTTCGGGCATTGCGAAGAGTTCGCAATAGTGGAGGTCGATGAACAGAGCAAGCAGATTCTGAACAAGTCCGCGCACAAACCACCGGCTCACGAACCGGGGGCGCTTCCGCGCTGGCTGCACGAACAGGGGGCCAACGTCATCATCGCCGGTGGAATGGGCCAACGAGCGCAGCAACTGTTCGCGCAAAATGGAATCACCGTCGTTGTCGGGGCAGCGGCGGAGGCGCCTGAACAGCTCGCATCAGCATACCTGAACGGCACGTTGCCGACGGGAGACAACATCTGTGATCACTGAGTCTGTTGACGTTGAACTCGACGAGATTCGCTCGCAAGCGCATTCTAACTGCGTCATTTGCAGCCCTTCAAACAGCCGGGGCCTGTCCCTGGATTTTACAGTATCTCAGGACGGCAGCGTGAAGGCACGTTTCGATTGCGATATCGCCTTCGAAGGCTATGCGGGATTCTTACATGGTGGAGTGATTGCATCGCTTCTGGACGGTGCGATGACGAACTGCATGTTCGCTCATGGTTGCCCAGTCGTGACGGCGGAGCTGAACGTACGTTTTCGGCACCCTGTCATCACCGGCCGGGCTGCAACGGTGCGTGCCTGGATTGACGAGTCATCACCACCTCTGTACCGGTTGAAGGCGGAGGTTGTGCAGGCTGAGCAGGTCAAGGCCACCGCCTGTGGTACGTTCATGGACCAGCGCCGCATGGCGGAAGGAAACCGGGTGTTCTGATGGATCACAGCAGACGAATCGCGGTACCGGCTCAAAGCGGGGTTGGCGGTGGGCTGTCAGCGGCTCAGAAGGACCGGGGATTCGAGGTTCCATAGGCAATGAACGAGTACGTTCGAATGATGCGAAGCCTGGTGGGTTCACGCCGTCTTGTCGTGCCCGGTGTTCGGGCTATCCTCGTCAATGAAGCCGGGGACGTCCTTCTGCAAAGGCGAACCGACATGCCCCTGTGGGGCCTGCCCGCCGGTTCGGTAGAGCTGGATGAGTCGGCTCTTGACGCCCTTAAACGCGAGGTAGCGGAAGAGACGTCGTTGCGGATCATTGAGGCCGAGCCGATGGCCCTGTACTCCGGGCCGGACCAGCGGTTCTCCTATCCCAACGGTGATGAAATACAGTGTTTTGCCATTGCCTTTATCGTGCGCCGGTGGGAAGGGCAGCCCCGGGCCGACGGGGTGGAAGGTTCCGAGGTGCGCTTCTTTCCGCTTTCGGAATTGCCGGAGGACCTTGCGCCGGTTCACAGGCAGACCCTCAAGGACTACGGCGAATACAGAGGAAGGTTCATTGTGAGCTGACGGCGTGTGCAATTGCCGCGAATAGAACCATCGCAGGAGTGATGATCGAATGCCGACATACGAATACGAATGTGAGCAGTGCGGGCAGCGATTCGAGAAGTTCCAGAACATCAAGGATGAGCCGATCAAAACCTGTCCAGAATGCGGCCGTCCTGTGCGCCGACTGCTCGGAACAGGGGCGGCTGTGACTTTCAAGGGGACTGGTTTCCACGCGACCGATTATGGTCGGTCGGGGACACGTTGCGGCCGGGAAAGGCCATGCTGCGGGCGGGACACTCCCTGCGATACCCGCCCGTGCGATGAATGAGCCTGCACCCGGACCAGGCGACTCTCGGGCGATAGCTGCCTTATTCAGTCACGTGTTTGGCCCCTGTGGCGTGCCCTTCCAGCAACCCTGCATCAATCGTCGTTCGACGTCTGGTATTGTCAGCCTTCAACGCGGTACCGCGCAGGAGAGGAGCGGCCTGAGCCAGGCGACGTCGTTCGTCGTGCCGGACCGGGTGATATCGTTGTCAACGCTGCTTCGTTCCGTCAGGGCTTCTCTGGTGTTATCGCGTCGTTCTCGGGAGCCAGGTCGGCGTGCCCGGCGAAATACAGGTCCCCGAACAGTTCCGGTTTGTGATGATGGTGCAGCTTGCCCTTCGGCGAGAAGTGCGAACGCTCGAAGATCCTGCGGTCCGGGTTCGCCGGGTCACGGAACGTCGTGGTAAACCGCATCGCGTTCATCCGCCAGCGCGAGCCCGGCTCCGGCGGGTCAACGTCGAAAGAGCTGAACGGAAAGCGCACTTCTGCCGTCCACTCGCCATCGCCCTTGGCCACCGCAACGTGCCACAATGCCTTGGGAGCATATCGGTTCCGCGAAAGCGTCTGGAACTTGTGGGGCACCGTGTCGAACGTGAACTGCCAGTACCGCCAGACCTGTGAGGCCGGGTCCAGGAAGATCTCGAAGCCGTCGTTATAGTAGATGTCATCGATTCTCGGCAGGCTCGTGTCGAGCAGCTCCAGATCGGGCTCCTCGCAGCGCATCGCGACGTACAGAGCATTCCCGTCGTATGCCATCTTCATCCACGTGCGCTTCTTCGGCCGACCCCCGTCGGCGTGCGCGAGGAACTCGAACGGCTCGATACCGTGCCACTCCCGCTTGCCGATAAGGCCGTCCACCTTGATCCCGCGACGAAACCGCACGTCGTACCGGCTCAGATCTGTCCGCGTGACGTCCCTCAGGCTCGGCTTGACGACAGGTCCGTGTTGGATAACTCTCTTGACCGGCTGTGATGGTTTTGCCTCGGACAGCTCTACCCAGGCTGCGTTGTTATTCTCATACAACTCGTCAACCGCATCGTGTGGATCGAGAAGCGCGCCAATCTCGTGGACACCTTCCGCCACCCTCCACTCGAACGAAACGCCCGCGAAGCTGGGCATGAGCCTCTGCGGCGGATCGAGCCGATCCAACGTTGCGTCAGCCAACAGAACCTGCGAGTCACCCTTCTTGCCGAGAAGATGGATCATGACGTTTTCCGCGGGTTTGGCGCCGATGTTGTGTACCTGAACGGTGATGGTGACGCGGTCGCCAGGTGAGGGCTTCTCCTTTGAGACCATGATGTCCCCCGGGTCGAGGGCAAGATCGGGCCGCGGTCGCCACGGTGGGACCGGCCCGCTTGCGGGCCCGCGTCTCAGTTCGAGCAGGGTCGTCACCCCGGGGGGCAGCTCCACCAAGACCCTGCTGCCTCGCTCGATGTCAACACGATCAGTGCTGGCAACAGTATCGAATGTTCCATCCTCATCGGCGTCGGGACCGACGCTCATTTCATACACTCCTTCATCGAGGGTGAACAACTGGGCGCCGATGCGGCGCAGACTGCCGGCAACGTTGCAGAGCTCTACGCGGAATCTCTGGGGGCTGTCCTCAAGCACGAAGATCGCGGTGTCGTAACCGGTGTTCTTCCAGACAACGGCCGGCGGTGGATAATCGACCCACGGCCAGTTGACGCTGTTGGCCAACCGCCCGCCGTCACGGAAGCACCGGTTACCGAACGTCATCGTGCCGTAGTGCTTCTGCCAGAACGCGGCTGCGTAGTTGGCCGTGGAACCGCCGTACTTGAGCTTCGGCACTACGTTCGTGAAGTAGCCATCGCGGAACGACTCTGCCCGTTTGCAGCCCGCCTCCACGATCCCCATGTCGATCCGCTCGAATGGGCCACGTTTGATTTCGGTGCCAAGCAAAGCTTCGAACTTCTTGTCGAATTGCGTATCGTTAGTCGCATAGTAGTACCAGCAGCCCGGATGCCCGCGCGCAACATCCAACGCGTAGCGCGTGCTTGCGTCGCCTTCGCGCCAACCGGCTGGAAACGAGTACTGCTCGGGTAAACGGTCAGGTGGAGGTGACTTGCCTTCTTCCGCCTTGGGCCGGGCGTAGGTCGAGAGGAACCGCATCAGCTCACGCAGTGGCGCGATGTAGGCCGCGTCGCCGGTCAGTTCGTACGCCACGACCAGCATCCCGTGCAGCCGGGTCTTGTACCACAGGCTGTTGAAGTCGTGGGCTCCAGCGCCCCACCAGTTGTGCGTGTAGCCGCCGGGCCGGCCCGTCTCGAACTCGACCTGGCCCGGCAGGAAGCCCGGCGGTTTGCCCCAGTCGGTCGCCATTGCGTGTTTCGCCCATGCCCCCGTCCACTCGAGAAAGTAGCTCATCAGGTGGGGGTCGCGGTTGTACAGGAGCAGGTGCATCATCGGCAGCCACGTGCGGGCATTGATCGGGCTGTCCTCGTGGTAGAACGGCCACTCGCGCATCTGCTGTGAGCCGAAGTAGGTCGAGCGCATATGGCGATCACCCCGCGGCGTGATACCGGTCCAGTGCTCCACGTTCTTCGACGTGATCATCAGACGTTCGATGAACTTGGGGCTGCCGAACTTCTGGTAGACCATGACGGGCTGCGTGTAGGATGTCGGCTCGGCGCCGTGTTCGGCCTCGGTGGCCAAGTAGACGTATCCGTTCTGGATGCTGTCGTTGTACCACCTGTTGTCGGCGAGGCGCTCGATCGCCCGCTCGATCCGCCTGTCGTCCGCGGCCATCATCACGCCCGGCCAACCGACGATCATTTCGCAGTCCTCGCCAAAGCCGAACCCGAACGTGCCGTCCGGCCGCTGACGATCGATCCAGTAGTAGATGATCTCACGCCACGCCCGCAGCCCGTCCGTATACAAACGCGCCCACTCGGGCGCCGCTGGCGCGTCTTCCGACGCCAGCCGGCGCATCGCGATGATCGACGCGACCACAGCTCGCCTCGCATTCAACAGGTCGGCTGGTGCCGCGTTCGTGCACAGAATCGGGCTGTCCGAGTGCCGGTCCTGAATCCGATAGCGGCCTGCCTCAGCAACCCGGTCGGCGTTGAGATCGACGAAGATGTCGTCCATGTCGTCGAGCAGGCTCCGCGCCTCGGCGACGGCCGGATGCTGCGGGTTCTTGCGGGCGGCCGCCTCGATCGTCTCTTCGAGCAAACGATGCAATTCCCAGTCCTCTATGCCATCGCGAACCGCTTCGAAGCGGACAGAGTCCAGCAGATGACCCTGCGCCGGCCAGAGCAGCACGCCCCACGTCCTGAATCCGGTGCCGTGGATGACGAATTCCTCCTCCCAGCGATCGACGTCACGGTGGGCCCATTCCGCCACCCCGTACAGCAAAGCGCCGCTGACGCGGTACTTCCACAGCCGCCAGAAGAACATGCGCGGGAAGTAAGGCGTTTCGTCCACCGACAACACGTGATGCACGTACCACGACACGCCCTCGCCTGCTTCCGCCCGCCCGCGCGAGAACTCGACTACGGCCTCGATGCGATCCTTGTTATACACGCGCGGGGCGACGCCCCATTCGTCGATAAGTCCGACCCAGGTATCCGTGCCGCCGACACCGAAGCTCGAGAACGCACACTGGCGTCGGAGCTTCGGCGCGATACGCTTGATCTTCTTAGATTCGTTGGTCACGCGTTGATTCCCAGGTGGTGGCTCATCGCCAACGCGAACGGCGAACTTGTCAAGCCAGCCCCGGTCCGCGAGATGCTGCTGCCAAAACTGCAAGTACGCTTCTTCCGAGTCCGGTGCCCCATCCAGTCCTTGCCGTCCGGGCAACAGGCCGACAAACGGCAATCCGCCGTCCAGCAAGCGCCGGGTGCCGCGATCGAACCGCTCCACGAACTCCGCCCAGCTACACCCGGCGAGACTCCGCTCGTAATCCTCGATGACGAACGGATTTCCCGGTGAGACGCGATGTCGAATGAACTGGTCCGCGACTTCCTCAACCAGGCGTCCAGCCTCGGCCGGGTCACTCAACCGATCACGCAGGAAGTGCTTCGTTCCCCATATAGAGAAGTAGTGGGTGTTGAAATGGGTCTCCCGCGGCAGCGTAACGTCCCATACCGTCACCTCGATCGGCAAGCGCGCCACCGTCTTGCCGGCACATCGGCACGCCGCTTCTCCGCGATAGGTCCCGGGCGCGAGATCCGCGTTCGCATGAAACGTCATCCATACGGGTCGAACCTCGCCGGGGGTGACTCTGAACGCCCCGGACGGCAAAAGCACATCCGCGTATTCACCATTGACATAGGCAACGGGGTTCACCGCAATATCGGACAGAGCTGTGTCGCTGTCGCTGCGCAGCTCTTCAACGGCAATCGACACCCCGCGCAGGACGCTACCGCCGTTGTTGCGTACGATGATCTGTCCGGCTTCGTACTCGTTCCTCACCAGGCTGACGCGTAAGGGATCCGCTTTCGTGAAGGGGGAGAGCTCACCCGGGCCGGTGGCGTCGCGCCGCACTTTGACGAGTGCGGATTCCGGCCACAGCTCGACTTGCGGATGGGCCGGCGGTGACGGCGGCCTGCCTTTGCCGAACAGTCGCAAACCGGTCAGGCTCACATGCTGCGTATTGGAGACCTGCGTGCAGTACAGCCTGGCACGGGTGATCTCGCGAGGTCTTTCGAATGTGAACGAGGTGCTGAACCGATGACGCGGCACAAACCATCGCTGTCCGTCGGCACCCTGCAACTCCAACACAGTTCCTTTTGCATAGTCGGCACCGCGCCAATCCAGCTCGATTCGCAGCACGGGCTGCGGAGACTCGAGCCCGGCCTCGTACCAGGGGACCGGTGTCTGGCCCGATGAGCGCGAGATGCCGTCGGTGATCGGCGTCCAATCCAGGTCGGGCGTCTCCGCGTCCGACAGGGCGGACACCTTTTCACCCGCCAACTCGCCCATGACGCGCATTTCCCTGATCACGACGCCCGACCGCTCGGCGCGAATGCGTGGGAAGGAGAACTTCATCGCATCCAGCTCGATCGGCGTGCTCCATTCAAACAGCGTTTTCGACGCGGGTTGTCGAAGCTGTGCACCGTGATCGCGCCACCGTCCGGCGCTGCGGATCGACAATTGGACCTCCGGCGATCGCATGCCCTCGTCGATTTCGACACGATGCACTCTGACCTGCACAGGGAAAACGACGTCGAGCGTGATGACATCCTGATCGCCCCTCATCGTGTACGGCCAGGCGGACCAGTAGGTCTGGGGGTCCTCGTCGTTGACGTTCCAGCCCGACTTCGCGCCGTCGGTTCTGGCCGAATCCTGGATACCTGCGAGCGGCGCCAGGTTGACGAGTGCCGACTCGTCGTCGGCCAACGCAACGCCTGCCGAGAGTGCCACGCTGACAATCAGAATCGCGACGCGATGTTGCTCCATTGCGTGTCCTTTCGTAAGCGATTATCCCGTATGACTGTTCCGGCCGCGTTGCCGGCGGAAACCTCGCTCGGTCCTGGGCGCACCACGTCACGGCCGCTGGCTATCGCAGTCAGCCGGACCCACGAGGTGCATGCGTTCATCGTTCACTGCGCGATACGTCATACCGTCGAATCTCAGCGTAGCTTTGCGGATCATCGTACACAAGCCTCACAAGAAGCTGCGGCGCCCCTGCCTGCCGCCCCCGCAACACGCGCTGGGCTCGGCAACTGTTGGAGGGCTGAGGTCATGCTACGTTTCGCAACCCGGATCAGGGGCCATGTTCGATCCGCCCATCCAGACAGAAGCAGTCGCCGCCGATAATTAACCAATCCATCGTCTCGACGCCGCTGTTGCGAATGGTGAAGGCGCTCCTGGGCGGCTTTGCCCCCGGGGCGGGTGTCGGCGGCAATCTGTGTTGACCCCAAAGGGGGTGTTCTGTTAACATGGAGGGTGTGGCGGAGAGGAGGAACTCCACTTGACCAGCCATGCCTGGGCTGCGGGGCCTGCCACTGTTGACGGGTGAGTGTGTGTCATCTCGACCGGGTCTTTGAGAAGGAGATGGAACGGTGTCAGGACATCGGACTTCACAGGCAGGTACCGGTGGGTTGTCGGGGCGCAGTCACCTTGCGGTCCCGGCTATTGGCCGGCGCGGGCTTGGGATGGGAGCCTTGGCCCTTGCGGTTGGCTTCATGGTCGCGCCGGGGGCGTTGGCCTACCGCCCGGAGGGGTTTGATGTCTCGCACTGGCAAGGCGAGATCACGCCAGCGGAGTGGCAGCAAGCCTACAATGCCGGGTACGTTTTCTGTTTCACCAAGGCCACGCAAGGCACCTACTACACGGACACCGAGTTCTTCGACAACATGGACGAAGGGTCGGAAGCCGGCCTGCTCATGGGGTGCTATCACTTTGCGGATCCCCAGTACTGCGCCGCCGTCGACGAGGCCGACTACTTCGTCAGCGTCGCCGGCCCCTACCTGAGCAGCGGATATCTTCGCCCGGTTCTGGACCTGGAGTGGGGCTACAGCCTGGGGGCCACCGCCCTTTCCAACTGGGTCAACAGCTTCATGGATCGGGTCGAGCAGCAGTCAGGCGTCGAGCCGCTCATCTACACCAACACCAACTACGCGACCTACTACCTCAATTGGACCGTGGCCCACCGCGACGTGTGGATCGCCCAATGGTACCCTTCCAATCCGCAGACCGACGAACCTGACATTGGCGTGTTCAACGCCTGGGCCTTCTGGCAATGGACGGACAGTTGTTCAATTCCCGGCATAGGCAGCTCTGTAGATTGCGACGTGTTCAACGGCACGATGGCGGAATTGCAAGATTTTGTCATCGGGGGCGCCAGTCAACCGCCGACGATCACGCAGCACCCGTCCGATCAGACGGTAGCCCTGGGCGACACCGCACAGTTCACGGTCGCAGCCACCGGGCAGGGGACCCTCACCTATCAGTGGCAGAAGAACGGATCGAATCTCAGCGACGGTGGGCACTATTCCGGCGTCACCACGACGATTCTGACCATTTCCCACGCCGGTATCAGTGACGCCGCCAGTTATCGGTGTGTGGTGAGCAATGAAGCTGGGGACACCCCTTCCAACAGCGCGACATTGACGGTGACGGGCCAGCCGGGCGACTTCGACGACGACGACGACGTTGATCAGGAGGACTTCGGCCACTTCCAGACGTGCCTGACGGGCCCGGCCTCCGGGCCTCCCCCACCCGGCTGCGAAGACGCCAACCTCGACGGCGACAATGATGTAGACAACGACGACTTCTCTATCTTCCATGCATGCATGAGCGGGGCAAACGTACCGGGCGATCCGAACTGCGCGCAGTAGGCCGCCTCAGGCTTCGACAGCAGGTATACCTTTCCTGAGTTTGCTCAGATTAGGGCTCGTCGCTGATCCGGATCACCCGGCGGTAACCGGTGATCTTGGTGCCGGCATCCACCGTGATGTCGAAGCTCTCGTTGTGGTCGAGGGCGTCGTGGACTGCGGCCAATGCCCGTTTCATGAGCCGATGGTACCTCTGTGAGGCGTCGTTCTTGCCTTCCTTATCGAGTACCCGGACCCACCAGAGATGCTCCAACGACAGGAAGTAGCCGTAGGGGATCACGATGGCTCTGTCTAGCGTCGGTCGCGGGCCGAAGACCGAGGGCCGCGGGTGCTGGGCGGCGTGTTGGCGGAGGGTCTTAACCAGCGCAATCTGTTCCGGCCAGGGGACGTGATGGTCGTGATCAGAGGTCCAGAACCAGATGTAGCGGGCGCCCATCTCATACGCGAGGGTGACGGCCCGGGGGGCGATGCCGGGGTCGCACTGCCCATAGATGCTGGTGCCCCAGTGTTTCCCGAAGGGCCGCGTTCCGCCCCGAAGAAACGCAAAGTGGTACCGCAGCAGCTCCTCTGCGGTATGCTTTCGCTCGGTGCCGGTGAATCGGGCGACCGCCTCGTCGAACGGTTCAAGCTTGTAGCGGCCTTCGTGGACGAGGCCGGCGAGTCCACCGGCCATCTGGTAAAACGTGGTGTCGTACAGGGTCTCCCACGAGGGGTAGTCCCATTGTTTCAAGCGCATGTCACCGAAGTTCACGCCCGCGTCACGCAGCGCCTTTTCCAAACGAAACGCGCCATAGCTGCCCGAATCGTTGTAGCGGGCCCGCGTCCGGGCTTCGATCGTAGCGGCCGCGTCCGTGAAGTAGGACAGCGTCTTGTGGATTAATTCGTCTCCAAC
>CAZOIA010000133.1:0-15647 GCA_964579675.1 uncultured Planctomycetales bacterium
CGACATGACCATCGACACGCTGTCGAAACATCGATCCGCCAGGATTTCACGCAACTTCTTTTCTCCGTGGCCTTCGTGTCTTCGTGGTGAATTCCTCCATGAATAATCCGGGTTCAGGACCTCCACGACTGCGGAAGAAGCGATAACAACTTGGCGAAAGGGGCTGGCGGTGGTTCCCGGGAGACTGTGCGCGGTCGTCCTGATCCTTACGTGCGGCTGCCCGGGGTCAATGGAGGCATGCGGACGGCGGCGGGACGTTAGCGCCGCTCATACAGGGCTGGAAGATGGCGAAGTCATCCTGGTCCACGTCATCGTCTCCGTCGAGCCTGGCCGGTGCACACGCCGGAGCCGGCGGTTCGCCCCCCGAACCGGTCAGGCACGCCTGGAAGAATCCAAAGTCCTCCTGGTCCACGTCGTCATCACCGTCGAAGTCGCCGATGTAGCCCGTCGGTTGGGTCACGGTGATCTGAACCGTATCGGTATCGACACCGCCCCGCCGGTCATCAACGGTCAGCGTGACGGTGTAAGTGTCGGCGGTGGTAAACGTGTGGTCGATCACGACGCCGCTGCCGGTGCCGTTGTCGTCGAAGTCCCAGTCATAATCGAGCTCGTCGTTCTCCGGATCGCTCGACCCGGAGGCGTCGAAATGCACGGTAAGCGGCGCGGACCCGCTGTCCCGGTCAACCTGGATGTCCGCGGTCGGCGGTTGGTTGGCCGTCACCATCAGGTCATCAAACACCACCCCGGAACTGGTCCCGCCGGTGTTCCCGCTCTTCAACAGAATCGTGGCGGTGTCATCGGCCGCGACGAATGTCCCGAGGTTGGCCACGGGTGCAGTGTCGGCCATGTTCCCGTTCCAACCACCGGGCGATGCCCAGGTGTCGTTCTTGTAAATCAGGACGTCGTCGGCCTGGCCGCCTTCGTCAACCCCGTTGACCGGGGTACGATCGCTGTTGATGATGATGACCTCGCCCCACTGATAGTCAGGTATGCTGGGTTGCGATCGCCAGACGCCCGCAACGTCAATGTACGTACCGGCCCCGCCGGTACTGAACTGCTGCCAGACCCCGGCGTTGTAGTTGGTGCCGGTTTGCCGAAGCTCGCCGCTGACCACCGAGGCGGTGAAGTCACTTGCCAGGTCGCGTTCGATCCATGTCGTCCAGCCGTTCAGGTCGTCGTCGAAGTCGCCATTTGCGATGAGGTTGCTGCCCGGTGAACCGGGGCTCACGGTGATGTAGTTGGTCTTAATCTCGGTGTCGTCGCCGCCTGGGCCGCTGACCATGAGCGAGACCGTGTAGGTTCCCGCGTTCAGGTAGTTGTGCGAGGGGCTCGGCTGCTGCGAGGTGCCCTGGTCGCCGAAACTCCACGACCAGGTGTCAATCGTACCGGTTGACTGGTCGGTGAAGCTGACCACGAGCGGCGCAGTTCCACTCCGCGGGGCGCCAACGAAGTCCGCGACGGGCGGATTGGCGGGCGGCTCACCCCAGACCTCGAACTCCTGGATGCGGGCCCAGTTATCGATGCCCGGATCGGTGATGTACAGGCGGACGTACCGCAGCGTCTTCGGGTTGATATAGCTGCGGTAAACGATGTCTTCCTGTTCGCTGTTATCGACCGAGACCTCCGTGGTCCAGGGGCCGCTCATCGAACTGGCGCTCTGGATGGAGAAGGCCTCGGCATTGAACTGGCTTCCTTCGGGCACCGCTCCGGGCATGACTACCGCGAAGCCGTTGATGGTGCGGGTCCCGCCGATGTCCAGGCTCAGCCAATGCGGCGGGGCGCTGCCGTCGCTGGTCCATTTGCTCTCGGACGAGACGATGCCGTCGATGGCCTTATCGCCGCCCCACTCGGGCCCGTAGACCGAGTCGGTCTGGACCTGGGCAGCAGTCAGCGAGAGGTTGGTGCCGGTCGGGGGATCATTGGTGAAACCACCCGCCCCGCCGTCCCACCGATATCCGTGAGCGACCGCATCGTCCAGATCGGTCAGGATCTGACCTTTGGGCGGCGAGCCGTCGATGTTCCAGTCGTCGCACCAGGCGCACCAGCGGTACATGTTCACGCAGTGATAGATGCCCTCACCCGACGCGGCGTGGGCCTGGTTCCAGTTGTCGATCTCCGCGTAGATCCACTCGATCCAGTCGGCCTGGTAGGAGCAACTGGGATTCCCGGGGTCGGTGCACTCGGGGTGGCCGCCCTTCCAGTAATACATGCCGTTGCATTCGGTGGCGTAATAGGGAAGGGTTCGCATGGAAGCCGGCGTTCCCAGGTTCACCCAGTCCTTGTAAACGTAGAAGCTCCAGTACTGGCCGTTGACCTTCGCGGTGGAGTGCACGTCGGCGTGGGTGTAGCCTCGGGAAGTGATGTGTGCGGCAATGCCGTCGATCCCGCCCGTGCTGTTGATGGCGGTGAGCATCTGGTTCATGTATTCCGTCCAGCCGAGCGGATTGCCGTCGTGGTCCGGTCCCGCGCCGTAGGGGCCGGCAAAAGGTGCCAACGCCTGACAGAGCACGTTGGCGCCCGGGGCCACCTGCTTGATCGCGTTGTAGCATTGCCGGAAACAGTCAGCGTAGCTCTGCGGAGAGAGGTACGACCGCCAACCGCCCACCTTGGGCCACTCGCAGGCCAGGTTCGTCTCGTTACCGATGATGTAGTGGCTGCAACCTTGACTGGCGGCGACGTAGTTCGCGCACCTCTGGGCGAAGTTCCCGTACTGACCGGGAACCGGTATCGTGCCGGCATCCCCGTAGCCGTTGTTCAGCCGGCAGATGACGGTATGGCCCTGGTTCGAGATCCAGCGGAAATCATCCCCGCCGGTCTGTCCGGGGTCGTGCCCGATGGCGATGGTGGCGGTGACCCATCCGGTCGCTCCCCCCGTCGCGACGTGGTTCAGCCACTCCTGCTGGCCGGTGTCGTGGTCGTGGATGCCGTAAATGTACGGGCTTTCCTGGGCCCGCACCGGCACGCGGACAAAGGCAAGAACCACCGCCAGACCACACAGATAAGCTCGCTGCACCGGTCGCGACGAGGACATGATTCACTCCTCCGACTTGCCGCTCACTGACCGTCACCGGAGTCGCCGGGCTCGGATTTGTTTCCGACTCCGCTCTGACTGTTATCGTAACCGATCGGCAGGCGTGATTCCATGCTTTCGGGACTGACTTGCTCGCCTTCTTACTCGCCCGCCTTCTCACGAGATCGCGCTACACCACGTTTCGTTTCCTCATTTCTAACCCAGGCTGGCCGCCGGGAACCCCCCCACATGAGCCGGGCGCGTGCTCAATTCAGGCACTCGGGCGGCGGGGTGACGTTGGCCCCGCTGAAACAGAACTGGAAGATGGCGAAGTCACTCTGGTCCACGTCGCCATCCTCGTCGAGGTGGGCCGGCTCACATTCCGGAAGAGTCTGAGAAACCCCGGCGCCGGTCAGGCAAGCCTGGAAGAACCCGAAGTCCTCCTGATCGACGTCGTCGTCGTTATCGAAGTCGCCGTCGTAGGCGCTTGGGCTGACCGTGATGTAGTCGGGCTCGGCTTCCGTATCGCTGCCGCCGGGGCCGGTAACCGTGAGCGAGACGGTGAAGTTACCCGGGTTGAGGTACTCATGCTGGGGGTTGGGCGCCGCCGAGGTGCCACTGTCACCGAAACTCCACGACCAGGCATCGATCGTACCCGTGGATTGATCGGTGAAATCGACTGTGAGGGGGGCGGTTCCACTGAGCGGGACGCCGGTAAAGTCCGCCACGGGCCGAGGCGGCACCGTATCCCAGCGATACCCGTGCGCTACCGCGCCGTCGAGATCGGTCAGAATCTGTCCCTTTCGCGCCGCACCGTCGATGTGCCAGCCGTCGCACCAGGCGCACCAGCGGTACATGTTCACGCAGTGGAAGATGGGTTTGCCGGCCGCCGGGGCGGTCACCGTATTCCAGCGGTTGATCTCGGCGTAGATCTCCTGCATCCAACCGGGCTGATGGCAGCAGGAGGGATTGGAGCAACTGCTGCATTCAGGATGGCCGCCGTCCCAGTAATAGATGCCGTTGCACTCGGTGCCATACAGGGGCAGGTGGTACAGCTCGGACGGGATACCCAGGTTGATCCAGTCCTTATAGACGTAGAAGCTGAAGTATAGGTTCTGGCCGTTGGCGCTCACTTTCGCCGTGCTGTGGATGTCGCCGTAGGTGTAGCCCCGGGAGTTGATGTGCAGGGCGATGCCGTCCGGCCCGTCTCCGCTGCTGGTGATCGCGGTGAGCATCTGGTTCATGTACTGAACCCAGTTGATGGGAACGCCGTCCGCCGTGTAGCCGCACACGGTTCCGGGGCCGTAAGGCCCGCCAAACGGAGCGAGGGCCTGGCTGCATACTTTGTGCGCCGGGCGGACGCTCTTGATGGCGTCGTAAACGAGCCTGAAGCAGTTTGCGTAGCTTTGCGGCGAGAGGTAGGGCTTATGCGTGCCGGAATGCGGCCACTCCACCGAAAGGTTGGTCTCGTTCCCGATCACCCATATCTCGCACCCGGGGCTGGCCGCGACGAAGTTGGCGCAGCGCTGGGCGAAGTCGGAATAGTACGCCGGCAAGGGAATGGTGCCATCCTCGCAGTAGCCGTTGTTCACCCGGCAGGTGACAGTGTGGCCCTGGTTCGAGATGCTCCTGAAGTCGATGCCGCCGTGCTGCCCGGGGTCGTGCCCGATGGCGACGGTCGCGGTGACCCAGCCGGTCACGCCGCCCCCCGTGAAGTGGTTCAGATACTCCTGGGGGGAGGGATCGTGGTCGTGGATGCCATAAAGGTACGGGCTCTCCTGGGCCCGAGCCGGCCCCCAGACAAGGGCCAAGACAACGATCGGACGCCAGAGATGAAGACGGGGACAGTATCGGTCCCCCCGCCGCGACGACGACATGATCCGCTCCTTCGCCTTGCAGGCTGCCGACGAGCACCGCTTGTCACAGGCACAGCCGTTGGACGGGAGCTTGCCGACGGCATCCGCCCTGTTCCCCGGATATGGGCTTGTTCTTGTCCCGCCTCTCGCAACTATCGTAACCGATCCGCGGACACGATTCCATCACATTCGCCGGCGCGCCGATTGCACCGTGCCGCACCGATTCCTACCATGGGTATCCAGGTGGAGCGGACCGGCGAAGCCGATGTCATGCCTGGAGAATCCTCCTTGTCAGACGAGCCTCCCGAAAACGACCTGCCTCGTGACCGTCGGGCCATGTTCCGCCTGGGGCTGGAGAAACTGATGAAGCCCCTCGCGGAGTACATCGAAGAGCGGCTCAACCTGCCGCTCCCCGTTTACCGCACCGTGCTGCGCCCGCCGGGGGCGTTGCCGGAGAGCGAATTCCTTGACACCTGCTACCGGTGCGGGAACTGCGTTGACGTGTGTCCCGCCCGCGCGATCAAGCCGATGACCCGCCAGGACGTGGAGCGCGCCGGCACGCCCTACATCGATCCCGACCTGGCAGCCTGTGTGGTCTGCGAGGAGCTGGCGTGCATGAAAGCCTGTCCCAGCGGGGCGCTGCAACTCCCGGGCGATCCGAAGGAGATTGCGATGGGGCTGGCCCGGGTTGATCATGACGTATGCCTCCGGCACCATGGAGAGGAGTGCACGGTTTGCCTGGACAAGTGTCCGATCGGCATCCGGGCCATCGACCTGAGTGACGGCGGGGAGATCGAAGTGAAGCCCGAGGGCTGCGTTGGCTGCGGCACGTGCCAGTTCCACTGCCCGGCCCTGCCCAAGGCGATCGCGGTCGATCCGCGTTGAAACGGCGTTCGCAAAACGTGCTCGTCCTCCGTCCGCGGCAAATCTCCCGTTGTCCGCCGGTAACAAATGCTCTGAACGTGCGTCTGGTATATCAGGATGAACGATGAGAAGCCCGACCACCTGTCAACCGTCTTGCGAGCCCGGCTCTTCGGCCGGCAGGAGCTGTTCCTGGCCCGGCAAACGGGGACTGTTAAGACGGGGACGGAAGACCTAAACCGTTTATTCACAAGGGCTTACCTGTTTCAGTGCGCTGGTGGCCTGCAAGCCACGAGGAGAACGGACAAAATGGGGCTTGCAATGCAGGGGGCGACCCGCTTAGAATACATTGAGTAGGCGGAGTAGCGAGCGAAGGACGGGTAGTCTGGCCCCTTGCCCGCTTCGAGTGTCTTTCACTATAATGCGGAGAATGGGTTTCTGTATCGAAGGTGAGGTTCCCGCGGATAGCTGTCGGTGAGTTCTACCTGCAGGCAATCGGTAGTAAGCACATGCCGGTGATCCGCAGTAAAGGGAACACATGATACGATTGTTTCGGGAGGTCAAGATGCGTAGCTTTAAAGTCGCGAGTGTGGTGTTGATTCTTGTCGCCGGTCAGGCCCTGGCACAGAGTGTCGTCTCCTTTGAATTGGAGTTGGGGGGGGACAATCACGGCGCGCGCTGTGTCGAGGATGGAGGTTCCGAGGTTTTCTTCACCCCGGGCAGTCCCGATGACGGTCAGGGCCTTTCACAAACTGAACCGATCACCTGGGACGTGAGGATCACCGCCAACGGCGTCCAGCAGCAAGGCAACGGGGCCGGCTACGCGGTCAGGGGCGTGGCCAACTTCGTGGTCACTCTGGGACTCTACAAGGACAGTGTGGACCCGGCTAACCTGGTCGCGGACGTGGACTTCTACAGCACCGTCCAGGACGGCAACGGGGGGTGTGAACTCGCCGGTTCCGCGTTCGCGTTCAGCATCGACGGCAACGGATGGGGACCGGAACGTGTGATCGACCTGTTTGCCCGATCACCCTACGGCGGGGCGAACATGGATGTCTGGACCTACCCCACGGGCCCTCCTCCCGGTCCTCCCCCCACTTGGCAGTACGGTGAGACGGGGACACTGCTGGGAATGGGCGCCGGGTATTCGCAATGGGACCGCGGTGGAGGCTCCGCCCACACCGTTGCGGGCGTCGGTCAAGTGGCCCCGGACCCGGGCGACCCGACTTACGGCCCTCTGGGGACCGGCCCCATCTGCGAGGGGCAGATCGCCAGTGGGTTGCCCCTGGGTACCTACATTCTGGATCTTGTTCCGGGTGCCGGTATCAACGTGCTTCGGGGCGATCTGGATCTGACCATGGGCCAGAACGCGTTTGCCGTCGGGGCGGACGAGAAGCACGGGGACCAGATCACATTCATCATCATTGAAGGCGGCGCATGCGAGATCACCCGCTGGGCTAGCACGCGACATCACGTCGGCACCGGGGGCGGCTGGTACGACATCGAGCTCGACGCTGCTGCCACCGGCAATGCCGTCACCATTGAGTCGCGCCAAGGTGGCATCCAGAACGTCATTGTCGATTTCGATAACGACGTGACTCTCTATTACGTCGCGGGCGTGGTGGCCGAGAAGCTGACCGGTGGCGGCGGCTCGATTCCGGCCACTGCTGAGAACCTCACCGGCAACGGTACCAGACTGGAGATCGAGTTCGCCGGCGGTTTGCCTGATGCAGGCCGCTACAAGATCGACCTGGCAGCCAACATCTCGTGTTTGACCGGTGATACGGACTGTGAGATGGGTGTTCTCGCCGGCGATACGAACAATGATAGACATGCCGACCTGATCGACATGGCTCAAGTTAAAAACATGAACGGGGAACTCGCGAGCCAGAACCCCCGTTTTGACGTGAACCTCGACGCGGGGACTATCAACCTGATCGACATGGCCCTGGTCAAGAGCCTGAACGGCGCCTGGCTGCCGTAATCCGGACCGGATTCCTTCAAGTGAATCACCCCGCAGCGGGGTCGGCTGTCCGCCGGCCCCGCTGTTTTCGATTGAGGGGGGTGGATTCGCCGAAGGTCAAAGCGCAGGCCTGGTCGCGACCAGGGACGATTGGGCGAGGTCGTTCGTTTATTCGCCGCCGGTTGCCGTTTCCCGCAGATGCCTCAGAAGGGCAATCCAGTTGGCGAAGGGCTCGTCGAACTCGTACCGCAGAATGTCCCCTACCACGACCAGGTCACCTTTCTCCATCGCGTCCTTGAGCTCACCGAGCTGGGTCTTGATCAGATCGAGGATCTCGACTACCCCGAGGTCGTTGACCCGCACGCGCTCCAGGTCGGTCCCGAGGGCCTGGGCGCAGACGACCAGGGTCTGCTGCACCTGCTTCCAGACGTCGCAGAACTTCTGGAGCTCCTGCATCGCCTGATCGTGCCGGCCCTCGGCGAGCTTCTCGGCGGCATGATGACGGGCGGCGGCGGAGCCCTCGAAGGTCTCGATGGCCTGATCGAGCGTGGCCCGCACGAGAGCGGCCACGGGTTGGGTCTGTAGTTCGAGCCGGCCGAACCGGTCTGATGGGCTTCGCAGCACCGCTTCCAGATCGTCGTCAGCGATGGGCTCGCCGTCGCACCGGAGACCGACCACCATGCGTTCTCCGCACTTGTCGGTCGTCGCGCAGATCTCTTTGGCCAGTTCAGCGACCGTCTGGTCGGAGGGACCCGAGGGTTCGTATGGCTGATCATCTACCAGGATTTCCACCGGCAGTCCTTTCCTTGCGATCCGATTCTCATTCCACAGTAACGCTCTTGGCGAGGTTCCGCGGCTTGTCCACGTTGCACTCGCGGAGTACCGCGGCGTGATACGCTAGAAGCTGCAGCGGGATGACGGTAAGCATCGGCTGCAGGGGCTCCGGGACGTCGGGGACGTAGAAAACGTGTTCCGCCAGGTCGCCGATGGTGGCATCACCGTCAGTGGCGACGGCCAGGACTCTTCCGCCCCGGCTCCGCACCTCTTCGATGTTACCCAGCACCTTCTCGTATTGGTTGCCGGTGGTGGCGATGAAGACGACCGGCATGCCCTGGTTAATCAATGCGATGGGTCCGTGCTTCATCTCGGCGGCGGGCATACCCTCGGCATGGATGTAGCTGATCTCCTTGAGCTTAAGCGCTCCTTCCAGAGCGGCGGGGTAGTTGTATCCCCGGCCGAGGAACAGCCAGTTCTCGCGATCGACGCACTGTTCGACCGCCGCCCGGACCACCTCGGATTGCCGAAGGATCGAGTCGACGTGCTCGGGGATCCTGCACAAAGCGGCGATCAGGGCGTGGGCGTCAGCCTGGGAGAAAAAGCGCCGGCGGCCCAGTTGAATCGCCATCATCGTCAGCACGGCGATCTGCGAAGTGAACGCCTTGGTGCTGGCCACCCCGATCTCGGGCCCGCAATGAAGGTACACGCCCGCGTCCGATTCCCGCGCGATCGTGCTGCCGACCACGTTGATGACGCCGAGCGCCAGGGCCCCCTTCTCCTTCGCCTCGCGTAGGGCCGCCAGGGTGTCGGCGGTTTCGCCCGACTGGCTGATCGCGATGACGATGGTCCCGTCGTCGATGAGCGGGTTGCGGTAGCGGAACTCGCTCGCGTATTCGACTTCCGCGGGGATCTTGGCGATGTCCTCGAACAGATACTCCCCGACCAGACCGGCGTGCCAGGCGGTGCCCTGGGCGGTGAAGATGATCCGCCGGGCCCGGGCCAGATCACGCGAGTGGTTGGCGATGCCGCCGAGATGAATCGTTCCCTCGCGGACGCTCAGTCGCCCCCGGAGCGTGTTCGCCAGCGACTGGGGCTGCTCAAATATCTCCTTCGCCATGAAATGCTCGTGACCGCCGAGTTCGATTTGCTCCAGCGAGAACTCGACCTCGTGCACGTCCTTGGTAACGGGTACCGCATCGAGCGTCGTGGTGCGGAAACCCTCGGGCGTGATCACCGCCATCTCGCCGTCGGCAAGGTAGACCACCTGGGCGGTGTGCTCGATGATGGCCGAGGCGTCGGAGGCCACGATGTACTCGCCGTCCCCGACCCCGATGATCAACGGGCTGCCCTTGCGGGCGGCCACAATCCGGCCCGGCTCGTCCGCGCTGATTACGGCGATGCCATAGGTCCCCTGCACGTCGTGCAGCGCGTTGCGGACCGCCTGTTCGAGATTGCCGTCGTAGAAATGCCCGATCAACTGGACCAGCACCTCGGTGTCGGTGTCGGTCGCGCAGGCAATTCCCTGTTGTTCGAGGAAGGTCCGCAGGGCGCGGTAATTCTCGATGATGCCGTTGTGAACAAGGGCGATTCTACCATCCTGGGAGCAGTGGGGGTGGGCGTTGTCCTCGCTCGGCGCGCCGTGGGTGGCCCAGCGGGTGTGGGCGATCCCGATAGTGGCATCGGCTCCTTCCGCGTCAAGCGTGGTTTCCAGGACATGGATGCGGCCGACCGCACGCCTGACCACAATGCGGCCATCATCCAGCGTCGCGACGCCGGCCGAATCGTAGCCGCGGTATTCCAGCCGTTTCAGGCCCTCGATCAGGATGGGGCGGGCCCGCTTGTGCCCGACGTAGCCGACGATCCCGCACATATCCTGGACCTCCACCCCGATGGGCGAACCGCGCCTCGCGATCTCCGCACGCTCCCAGGATTATCGGCCATCACAACCGGGCAATCAATTACTCAAGCTGACCGAATTCCACCCAAGGCCGCCTTCGGCCGTAAGCCAACAGGTATCTATCAGCGAGCCGGCCCGTCCTCGGGCCGGGTATGTTACCCGGGCGGAGGACCGCCCGGCTCACAGATGCGCACCCGGCGCTAAGGCCGTTGTCAAATCATCATCGCCTTCCAAGACGCCAAAGCGGCGTCGTCTCATGAGCCCTGGCGGCCGCTGGTTCGTGAAGGGTATCTTGAAGTTCGTTCGGGCCGAGCTTACACTCCGGCCGACCGATTTGACTCGTACCGACCGCCAACAACTTACGCGATAGTATGATCCGCCGATGACCGAACGTGCCCCTCATCCCTCGCACCGCCCTTTGCGCCTGGACTACCTGATCACCGATTTGAACGTAGGGGGCGTGCCGTTGCACGTCTATCGGTTGGCCAGGCGTTTGCCGGCCGGGAAGATCAGACTGCGGGTCATCTCGCTCGCCGACGAAGGGCCCGTCGGTACGAAGCTCCGGCAGGCGGGGATCCCCGTGTTCGCTTGCGGGGCGGGGCGTCCGTGGGACGTGGCGGCTTTGTGGCGTTTGTGGCGACTGCTCCGGTCGGATCCGCCGGACGTTCTGCACGCATTCCTGTTTCATGCCAACGTGGCAGCACGTCTGGTGGGGCCGCTTGCCGGGGTGCCCCCGCAGCGGATCGTGTGCGAGATCCAGACTGTCGAGCGGGAACGCCGCTGGCACCTTCTCGTGGACAATCTGACCTGCCGGCTGTGCCGGTGCGAGGTCGGCAACTCCCCCTCGGTGGTGGAGCATCTGCAGCGGCAGGCGCATGTGCCGGCATCGCATCTTCGCTGCGAGTGGGGCGCAGTGGACGTTGAGGCATTCGCGTCAGCCAAGCCGGCTTCCCGGGCGCCGTTGGGACTGCCCACGGATGAGCCGGTGGTCATCTGGACCGGGCGCCTCGATCCGGTGAAGGGTTTTGAGGAGATGCTGGCCGCATTCGCGCGGGTCTGCCGCAATGGGCCCGGGCGGTTCGTGCTGGTCGGGGAGGGGCCGTACCGCCGCGAGGTAGAGCGGCTCATAAGTGACAACTGTGTGTCCCACCGCGTCTCGCTGCTGGGACAGCGGTCCGATGTGGCAGCGCTGCTCCGAATGGCCGACGTGTTCCTGTTCTGCTCGCGCACGGAAGGTTTGCCGAACGCCTTGTTGGAGGCGATGGCGGCCGGGTTGCCGATCGTGGCCACCGACGTCCCCGGGTGCCGGGACCTGATTGTCAACGGCCAGACCGGCCTTCTCGTGCCCGCCGGCTCGGTTGACAAGATCGCCCGCGCCCTGCGAACCATGCTCGGCAACCCTTCCTATGGTCAGGAATTAGGGGCTCAGGCCAGATCCTGGGTGCGGGCGAATCTGGATATCACGGAATTGCCAAAGCGCTGGCTGCGCTTCTATGACTCCATCAGCCAGTAGTTTCTTGCTCTGAGGCTTCTCTGCGTTTTGCGCAGAAGTCTTCCCCCAGGCAGGCCCGGCGGGCGAAAACTCCTTTACTCAAACTGTCCGGCTTCCCGGCGTTCGTCGTGCGTAACATCAAAGAGCCGCGGGCATTAGCCCGCGCGGCTCTTCGAATGGCCTCGCAGCGCCCTCTGCGTTCGCAAGGCCGCGCAGGCTAAAGCCTGCGGCTCCTCACCTGGGTTGTGGCCAGCGATTTGGGCAACCGCGATTGATTGCGTTGTCAGTGAACCCGGCGAGGCGGCCCGTCCTCGGGCCGGGTTGTTCCCGTATGGTAGCCGCCCATGGTTAGGGTAACTACCCCATCCGAAAGGGTAATTACCTCTCCGTTACTGCGATGCAATGCGGACGACCGGGGCGAAAACCCAAGATTCCTGCTTGCCACAGCGGACCGAGCCGATGTAGACTATCGGACGACCCGTTGGCAAGCACGGCACATCTCATGCCAACGAGCCAAGGACTACCCGGTGGCCTGGGGGGCTGTGGGAAGTCAGGAAATGCCACGTTCATCCGAGCCGGTTGTGGCTCCGTCTGTGCCGATTCGCATTCTCATCGTCGATGACCACGGTCTCGTGCGCGACGGTGTGAGCGGCATGTTGGCGCGGGAGAGCGGTCTTCGCGTGGTGGGCGCAGCAGAGAATGCGGCTGAGGCGATCGGCAAGGCGGTCGAACTCAGGGCTGACGTCGTGTTGCTGGATATTGACATGCCGGGACTCAGTTGTTTCGACGCGATCCAGACCATCCGCTCGCGGGCCCCGCGGACGAAGTTCATCCTTGTGACGGCTTACGAGACCGACGAGTACCTGGAACAGGCACTCCGGGTCAAGGCGAACGGCTACGTGATGAAGCATGAAGGGGTGGCTGCACTGGCCGACGCGGTGCGCGACGTGGCCAGGGGCTGCCTTCATTTCTCCCCGGAAGTGATGAGCCGACTCATCGTCAAGGGCGACAAGATCGAACTGGAGAACCCGCCCAAAAGCCGGCTCAGCACGCTGAGTCCGCGCGAGCGCGAGCTGCTTCGCATCCTGGCCAAGGGCTTGAGCCTCAAGGAGGCAGCGTCCGTCCTGGGCATCAGTTACAAGACGGCCGACAAGCAGAAAGCTTCGCTCATGGGCAAGCTCGATATCCACAACCGGGTTGACCTGACCCGCTTCGCCATCCGGGAGGGGATGGTGACGCCCTAGCGGTCGAGCACGTCCCGCACCATCTGCGCCATTGCGGTCACGGAGAAGGGCTTGTGGAGGATCCAGCAGTCGGCGTCCGGAAGGTCACCCGCACCGATGTCATAAGCCGTTATGAGAATCGCCTTGATGTCGGGTTGCGCGCCGCGGATCTCCGCCAGGCAGCGGTCGCCGGTGTTGCCGGGCAGGGAGTAGTCAACGATCGCCAGATCGAACGGCTCGGCGGATGAACGGGCCGCTTCAAGTGCTTCTTCCGATCGATGCGTCAACGTGACCTGGTACCCGCGGCTTTCCAGGACCGTTCCGAGCAGGCTGCCAACCATTTCCTCATCCTCGACCACGAGGATTCGCTCTTCACCGCGGGCGGAAGAGATCTCAGCCTCCGTCTCTTCGACAGGAGAGGGTCCGGCAAGAGGGAAGAAAAGATCGAAGCACGTTCCTTCGCCGGGTCGGCTGGCCACGTCAATTGTGCCGTGGTGGGCTTCGACGATCTTGTAAGCGATGGCCAGGCCAAGACCTGTCCCCCGATCGGGCGCTTTGGTGGTGAAGAACGGGTCAAAGACACGTTCAAGGGTGTCGGCATCCATCCCGCAGCCGCTGTCGCTGACGCGAATCCCCACGTACCCGTCGCTGCACGCTTGCATCTCGGCGTGAGGCGGCAAGGATTCAGCACCGACCCGGCGGGTCCGGATCTCCAGGACTCCCCCGGTGGGCATGGCATCACGAGCGTTGACGCAGAGGTTGACCAGCACCTGCTGCATCTGGCCGGGATCAGCCGCTATCATGCAGGGCGAAGCATCGAGATCCAACCTGAAATGGATCGTGCCGGGGATCATTCGCCTCAGCAGACGGCAGACCTCCTGGATCAGGTAGTTGGCGTCGGTGCGTTGAATTCGGGGTTCGCTCGGGCGACTGAAGGCCTGCAGTGATCGAGTCATCTCGGCGGCATGTGTGGCCGCGGCGTTGATGTCCTCGAGCGCACCCGCCTGGGTGGCGTCAAGCCTGAGCCTCTTGCTCAGGAATTGCGCGTTGCCGCTGATGACGGTGAGCATATTGTTAAAATCGTGGGCGATGCCCCCGGCCAGCACGCCGATGCTCTCCAACTTCTGAGCCCGGAGCAGTTGGGCCTGCATCTGCTCGCGCTCTTGTTCCGCCGACTTCTGGTCCGTCACATTGAGGATTACACCGTCCTGCCGGATGATCCGGCCGTTGGGCCCCACGATCGGCACGTGATACTCGCGGACCCAGACGGTCCGTCCGTCGATGCCGTGCACGATTCGATATTCCAGCTCGAACGGTTTCAGGGAATCCAATCCCTGTTTGAACGTTCTGCCGACGTATACCCTGTCGTCGGGATGCACGAGTTCGCTGGCCTGATCGGGGTTCTTCAGGAAGTACTCCGGATCGCGGCCGAGGATCTCCCGGACCGCACCCGTGATCAGCAGGAAGCGGTTCGTCCCACCTTCGGCGGAGTAGAGGATGATCGGCAAGGACCCGACCACGCGCCGAAGCCGCTCCTCGCTCTCCCGCAGGGCCTCCTCGGCTCGCCTGCGCCCCGTGATGTCAACCCAGCTCGCCAGATAATACTTGAGCCCGCCGTTGCTTCTCACTGGTACAGAGGTTATCTGGACCCAGAATTGCTCCCGGTTCTTCTTCTGAAACAGCTCTTCAAGCCTATTGGCTCCCCCTTCCATGGCCTGCTCAAGATCTTGCGCCGTTTCCTCGAGCGTTTCTTCCGTCCACCAGGGGTACGGGGCCTTTCTGCCAACAAGCTCTGTCAAAGAAAACCCGGTCAGCATCTCCAACGCAGGATTTACGTACTTTATTGACGTGTCTGGATGGATAACGATGATGGGGTCGGGAGTACTACTCAAAAGGCTGGAACTGAACTCTTCGCTCTCCCGCAGGGCCTCCTCCACCCGCTTGCGCTCATCGAGCGTTTCACGAAAGGCCAGGCCATACGCCATCAGCATTTCCATCAGAGGAGCAAAGACGCGGCCCGCGGACTCCAACAAGGTCTTGTCGGGGAACTCCTCTGCCAGGCGTCCGATCGCCTCCTGGTGTATCTCGGCAAGGTCCTCGAGCGGGACGTTGGCCAGCACCAGTTGGCGACCCAGGTCCGCGGCCCTTGCCAGGTATTGCTCTTCCTGGCTGGCAACATAAGCCTCGACAAGTGAAGAGTACGTGTCCTTCAAGTGTTGCTCGGACATTTTCCCTCACCTCGCGTTCCTGCAGACCAGAACAGCCGCATCGCCCGTCTCGCGCCCGTAGTCCTTCAGGATCGCCTTGGCCATGCCCCGGGGCATCAATGATGCAGAGAATCGTCGTTGCGTCGCTTCCCCAGCGGCCCGCCTCATCCCTTCCTTTCGGGCGTTACGGTTTGGGCGGCCCACCATACCGCCCTTCGGGCGTCCACCTCCGAGCCCCCACCGCGTCGAAACCATCCTACCGCGCAGAAATGGGATAGCCAGGGGTTGCAGCGGAGATTCGTGATATGGGGTGCATGACACTTTGGGCGGCTTGTTGGAAGGCGCCGCCCCCAGGTGTTTC
>CAZOIA010000134.1:0-15551 GCA_964579675.1 uncultured Planctomycetales bacterium
CGGGCGCGGTTCGGAAACACCTGGGGGCGGCGCCTTCCAACAAGCCGCCCAAAGCGTCATGCACCCTTCAATGACATTATCGGCCGTGCGGGCTTGCAATTCCGCAGAGCAGTGGTAGACTGACGGGCCAATCGCGAATGCTGTCAGTGGAGGACACATCGGCCATCGTGCAGAGGGATCGCAATCATGACCGAATCATCCAAGGGCGTGCTCCTGGTCGTGGACGACGAGCCGCTCAAGCGGGTCACCCTTCAAATTGAACTGTCCGAAGCTGGTTATACCGTTCTTGAGGCCGCGGATGCGATCTCCGCGTTGAAGCAGCTCGATGCGCGTCCGGTGGATATCGTGATCACTGACGTGCGCATGCCCGAGATCGACGGCATGCAGTTTCTCGAGGAGATCAAGGCCCGATTTCCCAAGACGCCCGTGATCCTGATGACCGCGTTTGGATCGGTAGACGCGGCCGTCGAGGCCATCAAGCGCGGCGCGTACGACTATATCGCCAAGCCGTTTCCCACCGACATGCTTCTCGAGAAGATCGAGCGGCTGCTTGCCGGTCGATCGGCCGGGGAGGGTCCTGGTCCGGGCGAGCCCGAGATTCTCGGCCCGCTCGTCGGCCGGAGCTACCCCCTCCGGCGCCTGTTCGAGCAGATCCGGGCGGTAGTGGACAACGAGCGTCCGGTCATGATCCAGGGCGAAGCCGGCACCTGCCGGGAACGGGTCGCAGAAGCGATCCACCGGCTCAGCCGCCGGTCGCAGGGCCCGATGGTCAAGTTCAGTTGCGCGGCTTCGGATTCCGAAACGGTGGACGGTGAGCTGTTCGGCTTCTACCCCGAGGCAGCGGGGGGCAGGGCTCTGGCCCCGAAACTCGGGCGGTTTGAACTCGCGGCCGGGGGAACCCTTTTCCTCGACGACGTGGACGCCCTGGCGATCCAGCTTCAGGGCAAGCTCCTGCTCGCCCTCGAGGAAGGGCTATTCGAGCGTGCGGGTAACGCTGATCGTGTTTCGGTTGACGTTCGGCTCATCTGTGCCACGGACAAGAATCTTCGCCCACTGGCCGTCGCCGGCAGGTTCCGAGAGGATCTGTACTACCGCCTCGATGCGATTCATCTGTCGATCCCACCCCTTCGCGAGCGGCGGGAAGACGTCCCCATCCTGGCCCGGCACTATCTCAGGAACCGTGCCGACGGCGGCGGCGGGGAAGAGGTGCCCAGTCGAATCAGCCCGCACGCCATGGACGCGCTGGTCAACTACCACTGGCCCGGCAACGTCCGTGAGTTGGAGCACGTCATCGAACGCGCCGTCGCCTTTTCCGACGGGGAGGAGATTCGGCCTCAAGACATCCTGCTGCCGGCGGACCGCCCGCCGGAGGAGCAGGAAGTCAGTGCGGTAGCCGATGGGGCCGCTGGTCTGACCCAGACCATTGCGGGAGTGGAACGTACGCTGATCGATGCCGCCCTGCGGCGGGCAGCGGGCAACCAGGCTCGGGCGGCTCAGTTCCTCGGCATTCCCCGGACTACGCTTCGCGACAAAATGGCGAAATACGGTATGGTCGGCAGGCCCGGCAAACGCGAGGGCGAGGCGGCCTCGTAATGACGTTTCTCCTTCGTCGGGCCGACGATTGAACCCCCGGACCTGCCCGCCGTAATCAAGAATTGCCCGGCGGGGGGTCAATCCCTCCCATGCGGCGGATATTCGTCTTGCGGAGGCGACTGTGGCCTTGACAAGGATTCCGCCGATGTTGATGATGGTCGATTGGCGTGCGGACGGGGCCATCGCTTTGGCGCGTGGTGGCTCGTTGGCCGGTGATCCCGCAACACCGCCCGATTCCCGGGGGCCGGTGGCGGGAACATCGGCGGGCCAATCAAGCGGCTAACTTAGTACGGCGCATGGTGTTATGACGAAGACCCGGGCGTTTACCCTCATCGAACTGCTGGTCGTGGTGGCCATCATCGGTCTGTTGATCAGCATTACGATGCCGTCGCTGGCGGCGGTCCGGCGGAGCGGCAAGCGGGCCAAGTGCCGGCATAACCTGCATCAGATCGGCGTGGCGATGGAGGCCCACTTCGGCGCCAACCGTGACATCTTCCCGTGCGTTGCCACCCTGCCGTCCGCGGAAGAACAACTGGCCAAGGACGAGGGCGACCGCGAGCCCTACGATCCTCTCCCGATCGTGCTCAGGAAGGAGACGCACGGGAACACCGAGGTCTTTGAATGCCCAGCCGATGAGATTGCCGACGACGACCCCGATCTTCAGGCGATCGGCCTGTTCCCGGGCAAGCGCTACTTCGACACCGAAAACACCAGCTATGAATGGAATGCTTTCCTGAACCCCGATTACGATTCCGGCCAGCTTGGACCTCAGAAACGCCGCCGGACCAGAGGCACCGGGCTCATCCAGGATTTGTACCGTGCCAGCCTGGCGAATCTGCAGATGGTTTACGATTACGAGCCGTTTCACGGCGGGCCGCGGGCCCCGGGATCCATTAACTACCTGTACGCCGACCTCCACGTCGGCAGCAAATAGGGCGAGATCATGCAACAGTCAAAGAAAATGACCAGGGCAACTCCCAGGCGACAGATGTCGGGCCGCACGAAAAAGACCCTCATGGCGGTACTGGCGTCGGTTGTCATTATTGGCGGGGGCGTTTGGGGTTACTACAAAGTCACGACGATCCCTCCGCCGGACCTGACGGTGGCCAAGAGCGAGGACGTGGCGGCGTACCTCGGCAACAGCCGGGGCTTCGCCCGCCTGCCGGTGGACAATCGCCAGGAGTTCCTCTTTCGGGCCTGCCAGCGTTTCGGCGAGGGAGAGGCGAGGGTCGAGTTCTCCCGCTCGCTGCATCGCATGCCTCGACGGGCACGTGAAGTGTTCCTCGACGCGGTTTACGACCTGACCCGGGTTCGCATCGTGGAGCACGCCCGCGCGTTCAACAAGACCTCCTCCCGCCGGGAGCGGGTCCGATTCGTGGACCGGGCCATCCGGAACTTCGAAGGGATGCGCCGGCCCTTGAGCGGAGCGACGGTAAGGGGCATGGGCGGCCCCGGTGCCCCTGCGGTCAACCTCGGCGAGCCCTTCAAGAATGATCTTCCCCGAGGCAGTGATGAATTCATGAAAGTCGCGGTGGCCCAAACCACCGCCAGGGAGCGGGCGGAAATCAAGCCGTTCGTCGATGCGGTGGCGGCCCGCTACCGGGAGTTGCGGGACTCGGGCCAGCTCGAGCAGTTGTACGCTCAGCTCGGCGGATGATCCGATCACCGCCGCCGCGATAGTGCCCGGGCCATCTCGCGCTCGTGGTCGCGTTTCCGCAGATCCTCCCGCTTGTCGTAGGTCTTCTTGCCGGTGGCCACGGCCAACTCGATTTTGGCGATGCCGCGGTCGTTGAAATAGATGCTCAGGGGGATCAGTGTAACGCCCGGCTGTCCGATCTTCAGTGCTAGTTTGCTGATTTCCCGGCGGTGCAGGAGCAGCCGACGGTTGCGCTGGGGGTCGTGATTCCGGTCGGTAGCCGGCGTATAGCGGTCAATCTGGCATCCGTAAAGTGTTGCCTCGTAACCATTTATGCGAACGAACGCCTCGGTTATCTGGGCCCGGCCCTCCCGCAGGCTCTTCACCTCACTGCCGGTCAGGGCGATCCCGGCTTCCACCTTCTGGAGAATGTGGTAGTTGTGCCGGGCTTTCTTGTTGACCACCCGGGGCCGCGATGGCGGACGCTTGCTGGCCATAACTATTGATTTCCCATATAATTAAACCGATCATATAATAACTGGGGCCATCGGGCGAGCCCAGCGAGGCGGAAACATCTCAAGAATGCTCGCGACGGTGGCGACCGGGCGAACAGATCGTGCAACTGGCACGCGTCAGTGATGTATAATTGGGTGAGCATGATTGCAAGGCAAGCGGAGATCGGCTCTGGTCGGCTGACCAGACACATGGAGAAGCGGCTGATCGAGCAGGCGCGCAGCGGCAGCGAAGAGGCTGCGCGAGTCCTGGTGGATGCGCACAAGGATCGGCTGTTTGCCTTCGTCTGGCGGATCCTGCGGGACCATGAGGAGTCCGAGGAAACCTGCCAGGAGGCGTTTCTGCGGGCGTTCAGTTCGCTGGATTCGTTCTCGCCGAAGTATCGGTTCAGCACCTGGCTGTTCACGATCGGTTATCGGCTGTGTCTGAACCACATTCGTCGGCGAAAACTGCTGACGGGCGAGGTCGATTGGTCAGGTATGCCCTCAGGCGAGCAGGACGTTTCCGAGATGCTTGCCGAGAGTGAAGAAGCCCGTCGGTTGAAGGACGAGATTTGGGGGGCGGTGGACAAGCTTTCCGTGCCTCAACGGGCCGCGGTGCTGCTGTTCTACCGGGAAGGTATGAGTTGCGACGAGGTCGCGAAAACGCTCGGGATACCGATGGCCACGGCCAAGAGCCATCTGCATCGTGCCCGGGCCCGATTGCGGGATTCATTGGCGGGATTGGTAAAGGACTGGTCACAGGTTCAGTTGTTGAGAGAAGCCGCCTCATGATTACGTGTCAAGATGCAAGACAGTTATTCGACCGCTACCTGGATGGTGAACTCTCTCCAGCCCTGCAGACGGAGCTCCACGCCCATCAACTGAGCTGTCCGATGTGCCAGAGCGAGTTGGCGATGCTCGAGGCGTGCGGCGACGTGGTCGCGCTGGACCGCTGTGAGCCGAGCCTGAGCGAATCGTTTACGGACCGCGTGCTGCTGGCCCGACGATCTCAACTGGTCCCGAGGCCACGCCGTTGGGGGCGAATGGTACTGCTCGTCGGCTCGCCCATGGCCGCGGCGGCAAGCATTCTGCTCGCGTTCATGCTGATCGTGCCATCGACGCCGCAAGTCAACCGGACCGCGGTTCTGGGGCCGCGAGATGGCGGTATCGTCGCAGCCCCGACCTCGGTTCAGGAGGCGATGAAGTTGACCCGGGCGGAGGATCGCTCGGAACAGGCGGAGCGCGAGTTGGCCGATACCCCACCGATGCCGGCGGTCGGGTTCATGGAAGCCTTGTTGGCGCGAGTGGTGGAACAGAGCCAGGATGGCGTCGAGGGCGTGCGGGGCAGCGTCGCCGAGCTGGAGCTTCTCCTGCGTCAGAGCGTCTTGGCCGCGAGCGAGCAACTGGTTGCCCAGGGGGAATCAACGCGGGGCAAGGGGGCCACGAACGACGCGCCGGCAGACCGCCCGATCCCCGACCTGGAGTTCCTGGGCCCGCCCGGCCTGAACCCCGAGCCGGCAAGCGAACCGACGCCGCATCTTCTACTGCTCGATCCGCTGTGACCGTCCATCGTCGTGGGACTGCCCACGGTCATGCCACTGTCCCCGGCCAACAGAAATCTGCGTGTCTTTCCGCGCGTGGGAGATCTTTGTCTCCCGTGATGTGACCTTAGCGGGATGTTCCATCGATGCCGGTCAAGTGTCGATTGTTGTTGATGCTGGCCCTGCTGGTCTGGTGGACCGCCGGGCCAACGGCGGCCGAGAGTCCGAGTGAGCCCCGGGCAGGCACGCTTGCGGGATCGGTTCCGGCGGACGCCCGGCTGTTCCTGCAGTTGCGGAGCACGCATCTGCTCGGGTTTCCCGCGTCCGGGTCGGCGGTCGGGCGGCTGTTGAAGAAGCTGGTACCGACCACGCGCCCGGCGCCGGAGACTCAGCCGGCGGGGGTGTGGGTTGGCTGGCAAGAGCTGTTCACGAACGCGGTGGGGCTGGACAACCGCAAGGCGGCGGATTTGCTGTTCGCCGGGCCACTGGCACTGGCGGCGGACGGGTGGAGCGGTCTGGGGGATGCGATTCTGCTGGCCGAGCCCAAAGATCCCGCAGCCCTGGAAGCCGAGTTGGAGAGCCGTCGCGACCCGGCCTCAGCCGGCCAGCAGGTCCGACGGTATCGCTTGGCCCAGGATCACGAGTTAGCCTGCGACGGGCGGATGGTCGCGGTTGGCCGATCGACCAACCGCTCGGGCATTTACCCGCGTACGATCGCGCTGTGGGAGAGCGAAGACGGCATTTCTCTGGGCGACCTGGGGGAGTTCCGCGAACGGATGTGCGGGCTGCCGGCGGGGGCTCAACTGATTCTTTACGCGGGCACGAATAGCCGGGCCTCGGCGGCTGGCCCGATCATGGGCGCCTGGTGGCCCGAGGCCTGGCCCCGGCTGCGATCCGCGGCGGCGGGCGTGGTGGTGACCGCCAGCGGTATCACCGTCGAGACGAACGGGCGCCTCGAGACCGAGGGCCAGGCGGCGCAATCCTCCGACTCGCTCACCCGGTCGCTGTCGCGTCTGCCGGCATCAGCGGTGGTCGCCTGGACCCAGCGAATCGACTTCGTCGAGGCGTTTCGCCGACTCGACGCCGCTTATCCGGAGGGGGCCTTGCGGTTTTTGCACCCGGCACCGCCGGGCGAGGAGATCGAGGATCGACTGCTCAGGCACCTGGTGGGTGACAGCATCTTCATGATCGGGCGGGCAGCAAGCCGACCGACGGGTGCCGAGAGTGATCTGCTCCTACCCGTCCTCGCCCTGGCGGTGGAGACGGATGACCCGCGCACCGTCGAGTCGATGATGGAGCGCCTGGCGGGCAACTTCCTGGAATCACTGGATCTGGAGTCATTTCCCGACGGGGAGCTGCCGGTCGAGTACAAGCCCCTGGGGCCCAGTGGGGGCGGGATTCTCTCGATCGCTGTGGGTCGGCTCCTGTGGTCACAAAGCGGATGCCCGCTCTTCCGCTCCCTGGAGATCAGTTGGACCGTTGCCGACCGTTGGCTGGTCATCGGGACGCATGCCGGTGCCGTTCGAGAAATCGTCCGGGCACGTCGGGGAGAGGTTCCGGTGTTGTCGGTGGATGCGATTCCGGAGGTGATGCGCCATGCTTCGCCCAACGCTGTGGCGGGGGAAATGCTGCTGGTGGCCCGGCCGAAGGCGATGAGTGAAATGATTGACTCATGGATCGGGTACGTGTCGCGTCACCATGGGGAGATGCTGCAGCCGGCGTGGTGGCATCGGCTCCGGCAGAAGCAGCGACTTGCAAGCGTCCAGTTGGGGGTGTGGCCGGCGGACCGCGTCTTGAGGGGCGAGGTGGAGGTCGGCCAGACCTTGCCGAACTACCCCGCCCACGGCCCGCTTAAACCAGGCGATCGGATCCAGGCCGTCGATGGCCAGGCGCTCGATCCGGAGCATCCGCTTCAGTCGCTCCGCGAGAAGCTGGCGATGCGCGAGCGGGCCGACGGCGTCACCTTGCGAGTGCTTCGAGATGGCCGGGAACAGGACATCGAGATTCCGATGCCGACGGCGGGTTGGGATACCGTCTCCGTCCAGCCGCTGGACCTGCTGCGGCAGGCAGCGGATCTGTTGCGCATCTTCTCGTCCGCGACCTACGCGGTCTGGCGACCATCGCCCGAGGAAATCAAAGCCCGGTTGGAAGTGCGTTTCGCGCCGGGCCCCCCAGCGAGCTGAGTCTTACCATCAATTCTCTCGTGACAGACTGCCCGGTGCAAGAGATCGTGTCGGTTTGAAACACCGCACGGGCTTCAAGCCCGATACGTGTATAGCGTGGGCAGCGGCTCTGACCGCGCGGGAACCGGCCCTGATCGCATCGGAGGTCGTTAAACACTTACGAAGCCCGCGGCTCGTCGTTATCGAGATCGGCGAGTTTGAGTTAAGATGCCAAAAGCAGGAGTATCTCCGTGGGCGACCGTGCAGGCAGGTTGTCATGCGAAGGCCATACTTGCGGCCAGCGCGACGGGGTTGGTTGGCGGTGGTTGTTGGCAATTCTGCTCGTGGCGTTAACGTACCGCGGTTTGTGTTTCTCGCTCCTGCAGGGGTATCCCCTTTTCGTTTATCCGGTAGTGGACGCGGGTTTTCATGATTCATGGGCGCGTCGGATCGTGTGTGGAGACTTCCTTGGGCATGGGCCTGACGACGTCTTCAAGCCGCCACTGTATCCTTACTTCCTGGCTGCGATCTATGCCCCGTTGGGCAGGCAGGTCCATCTGGTTCAGTGGGTACAGTTTCTTCTAGGCTCTCTGTCGTGCGTGTTGGTTGGGGTTCTTGCCGGCCATTTACTGGGACGGGCCCCAGGCAGACTGGCCGGGCTCATCAGCGCCTTGTACGCACCCTACGTTTTCTTCGAGCTGCAACTGTTGACGCCCGCGGTCAGTATCTTTCTTAACCTGGCCGCCATGTTGTTGCTGGTACGGGCGGGGGAGAAGGGCCGATTCGCGCGCGACCTTCTCGCCGGGGCGGTTCTGGGGCTGTCGGCCGGGGTGCGCCCGGACGTGATGCTGCCCGCCACGCTGGCGGTTCTGTACCTTGTGAGTCATGGGGGGGCGACACCGTGGCGTGGCCTGTTGGGCAGAGTCTCGTGCATCGCAGCCGCTTTCGGCGGCGTGGTCCTGCCGATCGCGGCGCGCAATTATCACCTGACGGGAACGGTTATTCCCATTTCCAGCAACGCGGGTATCAACTTCTACGTCGGCAACGTCGCCCCCACGAACGGAACGAGTGCCGTACCGGTCGGACTGCGTTGGGAACAACTGGTGGCCAGGGTTCCCCAGGCGGTGCTGGAACAGCCGGCTCGGGCCAACCGGTGGTGGTGGGCAGAAGCCTGGCAACGGATGCAGTCCGAGCCGCGAGACACGCTGATACGCTTCGGCAAGAAGGCCGCTGCATTCCTGAGCCGCCGTGAGTTCCGCAACAACGTGTGTTATCACTTCGTGCAGCGGTCCTGCTGGCCCATGCGGATGCCGTTCGGGCAATACGGGCTGATCCTGCCGCTGGCGGTATGCGGGCTGGCGGCCCTGTGGCCTGGAGGATCGCCGGGCAGGCGTGAGGCCTCCGCGCTCTGCGGCCTGTGGGTGGGCAGCTACTGGATTCTGGGCGTCGTGTTCTTCGTGACGGCTCGATTCCGGCTGCCGGCGATGCCATTCTTGATCATTCCGTCCGCGTGGGCGGTGATCCAGATCTCGCGAGTGATTCGAAACCGGCGCCCCAAGGCCCTGCTTCAGTACGGGACAGGGCTTGTGATGGTGGGGATCGTCGCCTGGCCCATGTGGTTTGACTCGCCGGAGAAAGGATGGGTGCGGGACTACGTCAATCTTGGCAACAGCCTGCATGCAGCAGGCAACGTTCATGAGACGGAAAAGGCATATCGACAGGCCCTGGCCCTTCAGAGCGATGATCCGGACGCCAACTACCTGTTGGCACGCCTTCTGCTGCCTAGCAGTCCGGCCCGGGCTCTGGAGCATCTGGAGGTTGCTCGCCGGGTCTTGCCGGACTCGCCCGAGGTGATGCTGGCGATGGGACAGGCTCACGCGGCATCAGGCGATACCCCACAAGCCCGGCGCGTTCTGGAGGAGTTGGTCCGCCTGTCCGACTCCTCGAATCTATGGCCGAAACGGGCGGCCTGGGCCATGGCCCATGTCATGTTGGCCGAACTGGAGCTCTCTCGAACGCAGGCTCACTGGCGCCAGGCGTGGTCGATCGACCGCCGAACTGCGGCGGAGATGTCCTTCCTTAAACGACGCGACTTGGATCGCGTTCTGGGAACATTCCGAGCCGAGGCACTCGAGCAAAGGTGGAACTGGTATTCGCAGGCCAACTATGGTCTGATTCTGCTCCAACTGGGCCGGGGCGACGAAGCGACGACAGCATTTCTGAGCGCGATACGATTGGCTCCCGAACGGGATACGCTCAAGCTCCATCTCGCGCGGGCCCTGCTGAAATCGGGCAAGCCAGCCCAAGCCGCAGCCATCCTCGACGAGCTTGATCGAACGCTGCCGGCTGGCCCGCTGCGGCACGAAGCGAGAGAGCTGCATCGGCAAATCGGAACATCGACCGCCCCGGCACGTCACAAATGAAAAGGGCGAAGCTGGTTTCAGCTTCGCCCCTGGTTAACGGCAAGCAACTGCCTGAGGCCTCACCCGGCCCGGCGTCGCCGCAATATGAGCAGCCCGGCCAGGCTGAACAGGGCAAGGCTCGTCGGCTCAGGAACGACATCTAACGTCACCGCGTCACTGATCATCCAGTCCGCCAGGGCAGTCCAGCTAGAGCCGAGGAAGTCGATGAAAGGCCACCATTCAACGCCGTTGCCATCGATTATCGGGTCAACAACGTTATAGTTCCAGTCGAACCACTGGCTCCCGGCGATCCCGTTGGCCCAGGTGTCCATAACCGCCACGCCGCCCACGGTCAGGTCATAGTAGATGCTACCAGGCGCAGGTACCTTGACCTGAAACATGTTGTCCTGATACCCATATCCGACGATGCTGTGGCCGACCCAGTCGCTCAGGCTGGGATGATAACATATCACGTCAAGCAGCACCGGGCGGTCGGCGTCGATCTCGGCCTTGAAATCATTGTACCCAAAGCTCCCCCCCCAGAAGGGCCCATCGAGTAGGGTAGCCGTCGCTTCGTAGCTCTCGTTGATGGCTGTGCCGGGATGGTCCCATTCGCAATAGGCCTCCAGACCGCTCCTGATGTCCGGCGAGTAGGTCCCGCCGCCCACGGTTTTCATGAAATCGGCGATGCAGTCTGCAGGGTGTCCCTGATAACCGCCGGCGGCGATGTGAGCCGTGCCGGCTACCATGCTTTTCGTCCCGGAGGCGCCGCTGCCGCCCCAGACGCTGGCGTCACCATCAAAGAGGTTCCCGAACCCCGGGCGACCATCCCAGTATCCGACCATCATGCCGCCGGAGGTCGGGCTGCACCCGTACCACCAAGTGTACTCCGGGACGCCACCGAGCGGATTGGCCCCGCAGACGGGTTTCTCGGCCCCCTGGCTCAGCGTTGCGACGTCACGATCCCCGGCCCCCGAGGCCAGGTTGGCGCCAACTAGTACCGCCACCGCACAGATACATATGATGCCGTGTCGCACGGTTTCTCCTCCTTTGTTCTCGATTAGACAACAGACCACCACCCGCCCCCGCCGAATAACCACAAAAAAGAAGCACTTGGGAGAGACGGACCTTCCGCGGTCCCTCTCTCCCAAGTGCTTTTCTTTCGAGGCCTCGCTCAGCGGAGACCGATTGCGCCTACAACAGAAGCACCACGAAATGCAGGCACTCCCAATGCCCTCTTTCGCTGGTGCCCCAGAACAGCTTCAATGATACTGTCCGATCCGAGGATGTCAAGCAGGCAAAGGTGGTCTCCCGGAGGATTCCTTGCCGAACGCACCTAAGGCGGATCGCCTTTTCCTGGTCCGCAGCCAAAGGGGAACCTTGTGGAAGAACGTGCTCGCAAAGGGCGCTCATGTCTCGCCGTAGGGTTCTAATCTGTTGTCGTTGTTGCAGTTACCGAAGGAGAAGCTCGAAAGGAATGCGAGGATTCCCGTGAAGCGACGATGAACGCGATCCCGCCAGAGCGTCGGGGGCGGGGCCGCGGACGGTGGACCGCAGGGGGCCAGGGCCGAGATCGGCGGCAAGCCCGAGGGCCAGGCGAGCGAGAACCGCCGATCACGTCCTCGGTGCGCGGCGTTCGGGCTGGGCTCCAGACGAACAGAGAGGCGCCGTTCGGTGCCTCCCTGGAAGTCTGTCGCGTGTTTGCGATTGGTTTTGCCGGCGCTCAAGCTCTCGGGTGAGCGCTGTCGTACGCCTCTTTCATGCGATGGGTCGTCACGTGGGTGTAAATCTGTGTGGTGGAGAGGGACTGGTGTCCGAGCAACTCCTGGACGCTTCGCAGGTCGGCCCCGCGATTCAGCATGTGCGTGGCGAAGCTGTGACGAAGGGTGTGGGGGCTGATCGAGGGGTCCAGCCCGGCGATGGCCAGGTACTTGTCGAGCTTGCGGCGGACGCTACGGGTGCTGAGCCGCTGGCCGTGCTTGTTGACGAATACCGCCTGCTGATCGAACATCGCCGATCGCGGGTCCGCCCGCCGCATGTCCATGTACCGGCGGATCCAGGCCAGGGCGGTGGGGGAGATCGGCGTGATCCGCTCCTTCTTGCCCTTGCCGCGGACGTGCAGGCATTCTCCGACGAAATCGACGTCTTCCCGATTGAGATCGACGAGTTCACTCACGCGAATACCGGTGGAGTACATGGTTTCGAGCATGGCGCGATCGCGTGCCCCGAGCAGCGTGGTGACGTCGGGGGTTTCGAGGAGCTTGCGGACCTGTTCCTCTTCGAGGAACTTGGGCAGCCGCTTTTCCTGCTTGGGGGTTCGGATTGAAGCGAGCGGATTGCTCCGGGTGTAGCTTCGCTTGAGGCAGAACTTGTAGAAGCTTCGCAAGGTGGCCAGCTTGCGGGCAATGGTGCTCTTGGAGTACTCCCGGTCGCGGAGAAAGGCCAGGAACCGCCGGACGTCTTCGGTCTGGACCGCGAGCAGCATCTGACGGGAGTCGAGCTGGGTTTGCGGCGGCGCCTCGGTCGCGGTAGCAATTCCCCCGCCGCCGGGCGGACCGAACCCCGTGGACGGGGGGGTCAACCCCGTCCGCCGAGCCCCCGTCCCGTCGCCGAGGAATTCGCAGAACTGATGCAGATCCGCAGCGTAACACTTGGCCGTATGAGGCGAGAAGTGCCGCTCGAAACGGAGGTAATTGAGGAATTCATCGATCAACATGTTTTCACTCATGGCGTCACTAGCACCAGCGGCGAAAGTCTGCGTTTCCAACCTGGCTCGAGATCGGTTCTGCTCGCGCCCAAGGCAAGCAAGCCCTAAGTCTTAATTTCCTCGAGGTCCACCTCGAGACGTCGGCCCATCTGGTAGCTCAGAACGGCCGCATCGAACCAGTCGAAATCATGCTCGGCATCTTCAGCCATTGACGCAAAGGCGGCAATGATGTCCGCCTCCCGACCCGCCTGGTAACGGAACACGTACCGGTGGTCCCCTTTGACGAGCGAGAGCTGCCGAACGAGGTTCATCGTCCCAACTCCTCGGCGGCGGCGAGATTCGCGACCGCCTGGTCTTCCATCTGCTGCTCCATCAGGTCACGAGCGACGGTGAAGCAACAGTACCGCAGATACCACTGCTGACTCGCGAGGTATCTCCGCCAGCCGTACGGGCTCTCTTGGGCACTGCGGGATTCGGCATACCGGCGAACATCGCGCTGCACCGTTTCGTGGGCCGCGTTGAAAACCCGCTGCACCTGCGCCTGAGGCCACGCCGCGTCGGCCCGACGGGTGACCGGGAACGGTCGGGCCATTCGGGACGCCGCAACGGGGTCCAGGACACGAGCGGCCGATCGTTGGCCGTACAGTTGAGCGGCCATCCCGACCACCGGCGTGTAGGGGTCGTATTCGGTGATCGCAAAAACCAGGATGGCATCGGCTCCCAGCCGGTCGCACACATCCAACGCATGCTCTGGTGACTGAATCTGGCCAACGCCTTGCTCCGCAAGGATCGCTAGTACCCGACTAACCCCAATGACCCCGACTCCCTGAAGGCTCGACAGTTCGCTGGCCATCAGGTCCGCCGCCTTGACCGGGTCGAAGTCAGCGCTTCCGCTGAAGTTCAACGCCGGCGCAACCGCAACCCGGACCCCGGGAGGAAACTGGGCCATTAACTCCATTTCCGCACGCTGCCGGTCCGGGCCACAACCGCCCCATCCCCAGCACAGGAGACACAGAATCCACTGCCATTGGCGTCCCCGGTTGTCCCCACATGCCTGCCCCCTGGCCAGGCCTGCTGATCGAATGGCGATTTGGCTTCCGGTCGCGATCATCCCTGATCGAGCACCGTATCCTTCCCGTGTCCCGAGGGGATTGATCCCGCTCGCCCTCTCCCGCGGGCCAGAACTCCCCCGAGCTTGCCTCCGGGCCCATTTCGCGGATCCGGGACACCTCTAATTCGTCTACTTTCGGGGCCGGCTTGAACCCGAAGTCTCTTTAATCCGGCAATCCAGGTTATTCCTAGCCTCCCTGGCTAGCTTCCAATGGCAGTGCGGACGTTTCGACCGGGAGCGGGAGGTCAGTTACATCATCCGACCCCGCTGGCACTTGAGTCATTCGCGTCTGGAGCGGCTTGACGGACCAGGCGTTCTCGGACCCGTTCTGCAGACTGGTGAAGTAGACGCGCCCGTCGGTGCCCCAGACGGACCCGAAGTGCGCCCCCGCTCCGTCGGTCAATCGCAACGGCGAGGAGCCGTCAGCTTGCATGATCCAGATGTCCCCCCGGGTGGAAGGACGGGCGCCCTCGTTCGGGAGATCGCTCCCGGATGCCTCCAGACGGGCCGTCCCGTACGTGATCCAAGTACCGTCCGGGTTCCAGCCGGGCTGGATCAGGGCCATGTCCGGGCTCGTAGCCAGTTCGATGGGGAACTTCGGCTCGCCCAACTCCAGATCGACCCGCCAGATGCTGAACCAGCGGCCACCACGTTCGCGGGCCTTCTGATACACGATGCTGTCGGTGGTGGGAGACCATTCCGGGAACAACCCGACGCCGATCATCTTCTTGGAGCCCGGTTGGTCGAGCTGCATCGTCCACAGCTCCCACTGCTCGGCCTTGTCGTTGAACATGCAGTAGGCCAGCCGCTTGCCATCCGGGGCGAACGACGGATGCACTTCGTGCAAGGGCGAGCGGGTGATCCGGGTCGCCTGGCCGCCTTCCAGACCGATGAGCCACAGGTCCCAATTCCCCGACCGGTAGCTGGCAAAAGCGACCTGCTTGCCGTCGGGGCTAAAGCAGGGCTGAACGTCGGCCGCGGGATCGGAGGCGAGCTGCGTGACCGCCCGGCCACTGACGGCCTTGAGGTACAAGTCCGGCTGGGCGGCGTGGCGCGTGGAGCTGAACACGATCCACTTGCCGTCGGGGGAAACGTCAACGTCGAAGTCCGCCCCCTCGGTGTTGAAGGTGTGCTGTTTCATAGGGGAAGCCGCCCGCGCCTCGAAAGGTACGCGCGAGCGGTCCGGCAATTCTCCGAAGAGCGTCAGATGAGCGTCACCGGCAACCCGCATCACCGGCTCGGGCGGAGGAGGCGGAGGGGCTGGAGCGACCACTTCCGGTCCGGGAGCGCGGGCCGGCTCCGACGCGCAACCGCCGGTACCGCCCGCCAGTACCACCACAATGATGGCTGCCAAACAACCCAAACCCACCGATGCCATTGATTGCCGCGTCATCATCGTTTCACTTCCCGGTCTCTCAGAGCCTGGTCTTCCGGACCGCCATGCACGACCGGGATACTTATCGGTTCCGCGTCGCACGGATTGGACTTAAAACCGTCGCTTGACGACGCCTCTGTCCGATAACACGCCACCTATCTATCGACGTTCCAGCCGGGGTTCTCCAGGTGTTTCCAACGGGTCGATGGGTCTCTGCTTCTTCGCGCAAAGATCGCGCGATCACCCGCGAGAAATGCGTGCCGGGCACATGGAACGTCTGACTTATCAGTACTGTCACGCGAACGTTGCCCGGGCTTTGCGCCAGCCGTGGATATCGGCCGGGGGTGGATTCTCTCGGTGCAGTGGCAGGCGGTCTGCGGCGAGGCAAAAAGCTTGGAGTCAGGCCGACGCACCGCTTAGAATGTGGGTGTGGACGCACACACGTTAGAGAAGGTCGAGTTTGACCACGTTCTGCAGCTCCTGGCAGAGCACGCGAGCTGTGCGCTGGGGCGCCGGATGGCCCTGAAGGT
>CAZOIA010000135.1:0-15549 GCA_964579675.1 uncultured Planctomycetales bacterium
GTGGCCCTTCGGGGCGTGGAATCCCCCCGTCCGAGGAAACACCGGCCTCACAGAGGCCGGCTCTGATCGCACCGGAACCGGCCCTGATCGCGCCGCAGCCTCGCCGCGTGGTCTCCCGGTTGGGCTCCTTGAACCGTCACCGGCCCGGTCCGCCGGGTTCCTTACAGGTTGCGCCTCGCGACGGAGCCCCTTGCCTTCGGCTCGCGGTTCCGGTCATCACCACCCGCGGAAGGCTTGCACGTCCGAGATTCAGGCCATGCCTGGCGCAGAAAAAGTGCCGGCTCCGCCCGAAGACGGAGCCGGCATCGCTGTTCCCCGCGTGTTTTCCTCCCCTTGCATGAGGCATTTCCCAAGCTCTCGGCTACGAGCCCGGGCTCCCTAGCTCCTGACGGAGAGAATCGCTTTCCCCTTCTCCTTTGGGAGATCGGGTATCCGCTCGCTCCTTCGGGAGAGGAGGCTTTTCCCTAGCTCCTTCGGGGGAGAGAGGAGGTTTCCTCTTTCGCTCCTCACGGTTCCCCTCGCGCTTTTCCCTCTCCAAGGCTTTTCCTCCACCTGTGCTTTTCCCCGCGTGGGGGGTGAGAAGGGTGAAGTTGCGGGAAACAATCAGCTTGGCTGAATAAGAGTGTTTACTCCAGGTCTTCTCCTTTCGATGCGCACTGCCGAGCCGGCACTTTTCGCGGACATGCGAAAAAGGATCGGGGAGATTCCTCTCTCTCCGACCCTTCGTATCGGACCAATCCAGGCGGGAGGGCAAGCGGCTAACCGCAACGGACACCTTCCCGCGAGTTCGCTCTTTTGTCTCTATACCACACCCTGCCGCACGTGTCAAGCCCGCCGATCAGGCTGTTTTTCGACGGCGGAGCATCAGGCCGCCCAGGCCCAGCAGGACCAGCGTGGCCGGCTCAGGGATACAGCAGATGATGGCGTGATCCGGCACCTCGAGGTGCAGGTCATCGATCCAGACGGTGTCGCCGGGATTGCTGTAGGTGCGGGCCTCGACCACGAAACCGACGTGGTCGGGGTCAGTGCCGTCGAACGTCCAGGTGTGCGACGTTTGGTCCCAGCCGGTCCCCGGGCCGTAATCGGAGTTGCCACCGGCGCTGCCGGAATACGCTTCGCAGCAAGAAGTTCCATCAGTGTAGTGAGCCCAGATACGGGCGGAGGGAGAAGCACCGGGCGTGGTATCGTACCGCCAGAAGCTCGCGGTGATCTGGTCACCGTCCTGCAGCCCAATGATGCACGCTACGTACGCCTGCGGCGTGCCGCTTACCGTCTGATCGACCAGCTTGAGGCTGTGCTGACCAGTGTGGACCGGATCCGGGGCGGTCACGTTGTAGGCGTCGATGTCCAGGTAAGAACCGCAAATCGTATGCACCCCATCTTCCCAACCGTAGTCCGCGATCTGAACCGCGTTGGCCGATGCGGCCAACATCCCCACCGCCACGATCCCAATAATCGTTCGCATTTCCACACCTCCAGAAAACAGCCAACAGAACAACACGTCACTTCTGCTTGCCAAGCAGATACAGCCCAACCACTCACATGGTTACAATCTGCCGAAGGCCACACCACCAGAGAACGTGGCGCCTTCTTCCGAGATTCTCTCTCAACCCCTACAAGACGGGAAAACAGGCATGTACCGCATCGCCCTTCCCACGCCTCAGCAGGCTGTATTCTATCAGACCTTCGCGGCGCGCCAAGTGAAAACCGCGCTAAATCCTCACCAGGGCAGAAAAAGCGCGGAGGAACGGCCCCCCCGCCGCACCCGGCAGATTGTAAGTAGCTGACAACAGAGGAGTTGCGCACCGGCACGCCCGGGGTTCGGCCCATTGGTCGTTCCGGGCGCCCACCCCCGGTCGGGCCGCGACTCCCCTTGGGACGCGGAATGCTCGGGGCTCCCATCCCGCTCCCCTGGTGAGAGTGGGAAGGGATTCCGGCATACGCGCGTGGGAAACGGGAGGATTATCGCTCGGGCGTGGTCGGGCGGGTGCATGACACTTTGGGCGGCTTGTTGGAAGGCGCCGCCCCCAGGTGTTTCCGAACCGCGCCCGTAAGGAAGCGGACCCCCTCTCCGTAGCGAGCCCGTAAGGAAGCGGCCCTGGCGCATCCGCAGATACTCCCCTCCCTGACGGTCGGGGTTCGGAAAAGCGAGGTGCTGTCCCCTTCTCCGCCCGAAGGTCCCCGCCGGAACTGTCACGCACCCTGGTCGGGCAACGAGAGGGTCCCGGGTGCTGGCGAACCGACGTCCGCGTCCGCGGGAAAGCCTGGGGCTCGATGTCCCGGAGCATCGGATGCGCGACTCGCTCACTCGTAGGTTCGATCGCTCCTACGGCCGGTTCCGAGCCAGAAGGTGCTTAGCGGATTGCTGATCATCGCCTTGTAGTGTACCCGCTCCACGTGGCCGTCGTAGAAGCCCACGTTCATTCTGGTATAGGGCTCGTAGCCGAAGGGGCGAAACTCGCCGATTACGTGGTTGTTTTTGGTGTAATCAGCGCCGCGGAGATCCGGATCCGAAGTCCGATCGCCGTGCCGGAAGCGAAGGGCCTTGCCAAGCGGGTCATCGTCGGGATAACTCCCGAGCTGCTCGGGGAAGATGCCCGGTTTCCCCGCTTCCAGGATCAGGGCCGGATTGCCTTTCACGCTCTTCAGACCCGCCGAGGCGTTTGCACCGTAACTCAGCCACAGAATCGGCATGGTAACGTAGTCTGTGGGCCCGCTGATACCCGTCCACACCCTCTGTCCCTTGTGGTTCAGCACGTTGAACCCCAAGGCCGATTCCTTATTGGCCACCCTGACCGGGCCGCTTGTGGCCCCCTTCGTCACCTCGTACTCCAGCAACAGGTCGAAGTCATTGGTGTTGTACGCGTCGAACCCGAAGTGATCTGCATCGATCGAGTCCTGAACGTCGAGTTGCCACACATTCCCACCGGTGTGCTTGACGCGATTGTAGATGGCGTCACCGGAAGTCGTTCCGCGGTTAGGGGTGATCTCAACCCAGACCGCGGGTATCGGCCTGGGCTGGGGATCATTGGGGCAGGTGAAGATCTCCGTCTGGCCCGCGTTGACCCGGAGGGCTGGGACGGCCCAGCCGTAGTTGGTGCTTACCCGCTCCTTGCGCATGCCTTTTTCGAGATTGTGGATGAGGGCGCCGCCGAGGGCCTGCTTCATGTTGCTGGCGCAGACGGCGGCCCGGGCCTGCTCGCGAGCCCGTTTAAGCGCGGGCAGCAGAATTGCCACCAGCAGGGCGATGATGGCCACCACTACCAGCAGCTCGATCAGCGTAAAGCCGGTGATACGGCGAGTAAGCCTGCCGTCCTGGTGGAGGGGGCGGCTCTTGGGCCCATGGTTCCCCATCGTCTGTGCCTCGAAATAATCAAGAACTGGCGTTTTCCGGGCGGGCACCTGTGGCAGCACCCGCCACAACCTTATCCATCATTACTATACCCGATATCGTGCGCCCAGCCAAGGCACCTGAAGCAGTTTTATCGGCAGCACCCGAGATCGATGAGCCGTGACGGGCCCCGATCAGATCTCCATCACCTCGCTCACGTCGTAGCGTGACGCGAGCCGAAGCGGGAACCGCCGCCCGAGGCGGCGGCGATGGGTGTCGAACGCCAGGTCGGGATCGTTATTCACCTCACTGAGGTGGGCGAGAGCAACCCATCGGAGTTTCCGCCCGGCGGAGCGGACCAGGTCAGCCGCCTGGTCGTTGGACAGATGCCCGCGCCCGCCCCGGATGCGCTCCTTTAGATAGCGGGGATAGGGCCCGCTCGCGAGCATCTCAGGGTCGTAGTTGCTCTCGAGATATACAGCGTCGAGCGTGGGCAACACCTTCCGCAACGTGCCGAACGGATGCCCGAGATCGGTCAGGATCCCCAGCCGCCGGCCGTCGTGCTGAACGACAAATGCGACACCATCCGCCGCGTCGTGCGGCGTCGGAATCGTATGCACGATCACGCCGTCGAGCTCCAGCCGCTGCCCCGCCTTGAAGTAGCGCACGTCGCGTAGCGGCCCGAGCCCGCAATCCGCCGCCTGGTGCGTGGGTGGGGTCATGTAGACCGGCAGTTTGTACTTGCGCTGGTAGACGCCGGCACAGCGGATATGGTCGTTGTGATCGTGGGAGATGATCAGAGCCGTCACGTCGCGGATTTCGCGCCGGCGGACCCGCATCCGACCCTCGGCCTGCTTGCCCGAGATCCCCGCGTCGAACAGGAGCCGAGCGTCCCCCGCCTCGACGTAGATCGAGTTCCCGTTTGATCCGCTCTGCAGAGAGAACGTGACCATTCGCAACCCCTTATCGTGCCACCAGCCACATCATAACGCGAATATCTGCCGACGTCACCTGCGAGACCCGGAAGGACCTTCGTCAGGGTGTATGACGTTTCCGGCGGGCGAGCAGAAGCTGGGAGATTGCGTTCTGAATAGCAGTAGGGTCCGCGTTCGCGGAGTACTTGTCTGGCGGCCTCCGGCGCGATCAGAGCTGGCCTCTGTGAGGCCGGTGTTTCCTCGGACGGGGAATCCTCGCGCTGCGAAGGCGCACCGGGCTCTGAATATCTAATACGTTACACCGGGCTCGCGTACGGGTATGGCGTCTCCTGGGGCGGGCTGGCACAGAAACCCGTCGCTGGCGCTCCGGGCTCTGATCAGGACAAACGAGGTGGCTCGCGAAACCGCACGCCATGACCCCATCCCCGACAAGCCCGTCATCACATGCGCACCCCGTCGCTCGTGATGAGCCTGCCCGTGTTCTTGTCCCATTTCCGGGTGCGGTAGGGAAGGCGGTGCTCGTTGAACTCATGGCAGTCGGTGCAGCCTTTCTGCCTGGAGGCGCCGGCAGAGTCGGGATCGTGGTCGTCGCTGCGTTCGGGATGACACGTCAGGCAGGCGGGATTGACCTGCGCCGCGGCATAAATCGTATCCGGCGCGGTGATGTTGTTTTCATCACTACAATGGGCGGAAGAATCGCCGTGGCACACCTCACAACCGACGTTGCCTTGCGCGTGGAGAGCGGCGAGTCTGTCGTCTTCGTAGTTCCGATGGCACACGTAGCAGCGCTCGTTGTCGGCCACGGGCCCGACCGGCGGCGGGAGGTCGTCTTTCGGGTTGTCCGGCTCCTCCAGCAGGAGTGGTGGCTCGTCGTCGGTTTCGTCGGGCTTGTCGATCTGCCGGTCGTTTGCCTCACGTGGGTCGGCTTGACGCGTGTCTTTTGACTTCGTGCCGGTCTCATGCGTGTCTGCCTCACCACGCCGGCCGCAAGCCACGAAGGCGGTGATCAACAGTGCCGACAGCAATGCGCACGCTGGGAATCTCACAGGTACCTCTTATAAGCCAAATTGGCCAATCCAGGGTTAGATCGCCTCGCGCGGGTGGGCCCACACGTCGGCCGGGCAGAGGCGGCAACCTGGCCGCGGGCTTGTCATACGTATTCCCAATCCTTGAGCCACTGGTAGTCTTCGGGCAGCCTGGCCCAGGCCTCATCGGTGGCCTTCTCGAGGGCGGCCGCCTCCTTCACGTCGAGCTGGCGGCGCTCCCTGACTGCCTTTGCCACGTTGTCCACCTGATCGATGCTGATGAGCCCGGGGATAGGCGCGGTTATCGCATCGTTGCACAGGATGTAGCGAATGGCCAGACGCGCACGGCGGTCGTCTTCTTTCTCGTGGGGGCTGTCGGGCGAGCTGTCACCCTTGAACAACGAGTTGCTCGCGAAGGGCTTGATCCCGAAGAAGCCCACGTCGCACTTCTTGATCGCGTCGAAGAGACTGTCCTTGGGTCTGGCCTTGGTCTTGGTGGTGTAAGGCGTGACAATGACCTCCAACTGCGGGAAGTATTCGATCATCATCTTGAGCCAGCGGCGGTCGTGCGAGGAGATGCCGATGAACCGGGCCTTGCCCTGCTTCTTGGCCTTCTCGAGGGCCGACACGATCTCGCACGAGGTGTCGAAGGTATGCCGGCCACCGGGCTCGAAGCACGTGATCCGCCACAAATCCGCATGTTCCAGCTTTGCCTCCCGCATCTTCTCATCAAAGCTGGACAACAGCGCCTTGGCGGTGCGGTGCTCGGGATTGCGGGCCTCCTTTTCGTAATAGGAGAAGCCGAGGTACATCTTGTCGCGCCGCCCCCGGAGGGCCTCGCTGTAGGCCAACACTTCGCCGCCCGTGCACGCGTCGATGTAGTTCATGCCGACGTCGATGCACCGGCTGACCACGTCATGCCGGTTCTTGGCGAAATCCTGCTTCATGACGTCGATGCGCTTCCAGTGCCCGCCGAGGCAGACAGCCGATACCATCAGGCCCGTCTTGCCGCACCGGCGGTACTCCATCTCCTGGTTGTAGTTGAGGGTTTTCGGCCTGCCGGTCGTCGGGGCGGCATTTGCCAAACGCACACCCGCGGCCGCGCCGGCCGCCGCGACCGTCCCGTCCCGCACGAACTCACGCCGGGTGATTCGCTTGTTCGCCATCGCTCGACCTCCACATGATTGAATCGGCCCCTGCACCACCGCAACCGCAGACTTGTTTGTATGCTACGCTAGGCACCTTGTCAACGCAAAACGAAGAGATTTGATCCTCAGGAGAGAAAAGGAATGAACGTCATTAGATGAGATGACTGTGCTGTGGCTTTCCGCTTTCGGGTTTGATGTCCGTTTGCTTCCCATACTCGGTACGCGGCGATAACATGCCCGCACGACCGATTGGGTTTCGATGAGGTCCGAATCGAGGAGCGTACTCATGCGTTTATTGATATGGCTTTGCATGCTGGTGGTGCTGCCCGCGGCGCGAGCCGACGATGGGTTGTGGAAACTGGTCTGGGAGGACGACTTCGAGCGGGCGGAACTCGGCGACGGGTGGTTCCTGCGGAGAGGCAAGGCGAAGATCGTTGACGGCCGGCTTTTCCTCCCGGAAGGCGCGCCGATCATTCTGGTCAACCGCGGCTTCGCGCCGGACGTCAAAGTCGAGTTTGTTGCTGAGGCGAACCCGGACACGCCGCCCTGCGACCTCTCGGTGGCGATGGCAGGCAGCGAGCTCGGGGGGTACGGCCATCTGCTGGCGTTCGGCGGGAGGAACAACCAGATCAACCAGATCGTCGGCAGCGGCGCCCATGCCCGCGATGAAAACCCGCCGCTGCTGATCGAGCACGGCAAGAAATACAAGCTCGTGGCGGTGAAGGAAGGTTCCCGGTTGGCGTACTTCGTGGACGGCGTGAAGATCGTCGAAACCGAGGTCGCTGAGCCGTTGGGCGGCCCGGGCTTCGACCGCGTCGGGCTCGTGACCTGGAACGGGATGTACGTGGACTCCTTCAAGGTCTACGAGCGGACGACCCCGGCGCCCGGGGGGCCGGTGGTCCTGAAGGCCATGCCGGCCACCGCCTACGTGTGGAAGGATCGGATGCTCACGTACCTCGGCGGGGACGGCCTCTCGCTCGACGTGGCGAAGGGTGTGGAGCTGTATAACCAGCGGAAGTACCGCGAGGCGTTCGAGGCACTGGCGAAGGTCTCTCCGTCTTCGTGGCAAAGTGTCGTCGCGCTGGCCTACGTGCTCGGCGACCTCGCCTACGAGATGCGGCCCGGCGATCAGCAGAAACTCGTGGAGCTGGCGGCCGGCGTCGCCAGACGATCGCCGAACGCCCGCGGTCGGCAGGACTTCGCACTGGCTGCGCAATGGTTCAGCCGCATCACGATCACCAGCCGGGATCGCATCGCGTGCACCCGGCTGACCGTCCCGGGCCCCCAGAACAACCCGTTCTACTACAAGGCCAAGCTGTTTACGGCCCGATTCCATTACGCGTCGGCTTGCGAGGGGGGCGATGCGGTTCGCAAGAAAGAGGCCCTGGACATGTTCGCCGAGCTGAAGGACCTCTGGCCGGAGCATCAGGCGCTGCGGGAGTTCTCCGGCGAGCGGGTCCCGTGGGGCGAAGAGCTCATTCACGACGAGTCGGATGGCCCGGCCTGGGCACGGTACCTGCAGGAAGCGTTCGCCCGCCAGCAGGCGGTCCTCAACTGGTGGGCGACGGTGCGGCAAGCACCGGACGGTCAACTCGGCGGCGGCTGGGGCGACGACGTCGAGATCCTGCGATCCTGGGTGCCGGCCGCCTGCGTCAGCACCGCCTGCGAGACCTCGGTCGCCGGCATTGAGCGGCTCGCCCAGGGGGTCTGGCGATCCGTACTCCAGGACGGCTACGACCGGGGGATCGGCGACGTCGAGCACTCATCCGAACCCTCAGCCGACGCGCTGCCGACCATGATTCTCCTGCGATACGGCGATCCCCAATGGGTCGAGTACAACCTGCGGTCCGCCAAGACGATCCGCGAGCGGTTCATGGGGATCAACGACCGGGGCTTTCTGCACTTCAAGTCAACCGAGTTCGGGGCCGGAGGCGTGAACACCAACCCCCGGGCAGGCGGGGACACCGGCTACCACGCCCGGGCGATGAAGCACTTCATCTGGCTGGCGTGGTACGGCATCGGTCAGGCTCGCGACGTGTTCTGCCAGTGGTGCGACGGCTGGCGCGACGTCACGATGAGGAAGATCGGCAACAAGCCGCCCGGGTTCGCGCCCGCGAGCGTCTGGTATCCGGGCGGAAGCATCTCACCGCCAAACGGCAGAGGCTGGTACGATGGGATGTCGAACTACTACGGCTTCCCCGGCTTGCCGGGCATGGTCCACGACGGTTTCCTCACCGCGCATCTGCTCAGCGGCGATAGGAAGTTCCTCGATCCGGTTCAGACAATGATGGATCTGGCAACCACCGGCCCTCTGCATAAGTACGATAAGAGCCTGCCGCCGGACGACATGAACAATCTGCTGGCGGCGGTCGCCCATCAGGCCGGCCCGGACGTCACGTCCGTGTATCGTTGGCTGACCGGCGAGCGGGTCTACGATGAGTACACGCTCCGCCACTGCACGCCGACCCAGCGCTACATGATCGACTGTGATCTCGAGACCTACGGCAAATCGTTCGAGCGCCTGGCCGGGGGTATGCGTCACAACTGGGCCCTGCGGACCAGTGAGGTGCTCCAGACGGACCGGGCCGGCCTGGGCGGCGCGACCGAGGTCTGCGGCGCGTACACGGGAGCGGTGTGTAGCTTCCGTGACAGCCGGGCCCCCACGCTGTCGGTCACGTACGACACGCCGGACCTGAACTTCGCCGCCGTCGTCACCGAGGCCACACCGGAGCGACTCCGCGTTTGCCTCTATAACTTCAACCAGACCATCACACGAATGGGCCTGCGCCCCTGGCGACTTATGCCGGGGGTCTACGTACTCAACACCGGCGAGCCGGTGCCCGGCGAGCGGCCGTCCCAGAAGAGGTGTACCTGGAGCCCACCGGTGGAGGTCGAGCATCGGCACCGCGGCACGCCGATCCGGGTTTACGTTCCACCGAAGAAGGTGTGGGTGGTGGACCTCCGGCTCCGCAAGCGAATCGAGCGGCCCGCGTTGTTGCCGGACCTCGCCATCGCGCCCCGGGATATCCACCGCCAGGGCGGCCGGCTGACGGTTACCGTGCACAACATCGGCGGGGCTGAGGCGGGCCCGTTTCTCCTCGTGCTGGAGGCCAGAGCGCAAAACGGCTGGCTCAGGATTGCCGACAAGCGAGTGGACGGCCTGCCGGCGATTGAGAACTTCGAGCCGGTCAGACGCGACGTTGAGCTGCAGGCTGCCAGCGAGGAACCCCTGGCCGGCGAATACCGCGTGCTGATCGATCCGGATGACGAAGTGGACGAGCTCTACGAACTCAACAACGCGGTCAGGATTAATGATGAATGATCATTCATCATTCCTCATTGCTTCAAGTTCCCGGGTGCAGGCCTCGATCGCCCGCCTCGACCGCTGCCGCGACCGGAACATCTGCACCCCAACCCCCACCACGAGCCACGCTGGTAGGGATCCGCCGCCGACCAGCAAAGCCCGTATCAGCCGGTCGTCGAACGGACCGATCAGTGCGGCGCGGGCTGGTACGTAATGAACCTGAACCGGCTCAGGGGCGTTGGCGGCATCGGCCAACTCGCGGGCAATCGATCGCTCGACAGCGGCGATCGCCTGGAAGGTATCGGCCCGATCACGCTCCCGTTCAATCATCTCGGTCAGAATCGGACGTTCCCGCTCGCCCCGGGCGATCAAGGCCCGCGCGTCGGCGACGCATTTTGTGATCTCCTGATCCAGCGCCGCTGCCCGCTGGTTGAGTCGCTCACGCTCGGCACGGATCTGACGCTCATGCCGGGCCCGAAGCTCACCCGCCATTTCGCGACGCACCGACGCCTCAAGACGTGAGCGCTGCTCGCTCACCCGCCGGCGCAGACCCGCCACCCGCTGCACCGTCGCAGCCAGATCCAGGTTGTCCGTCAACACTACCGATCGAGCTATGGACTCAACCCGTTGCCGGGCGTCCACTACCGTCTGCAACTCGCGGGTCAACGCAGCGCGAAGCACGAGCGCCTTCGTCGGCTGGTCGCTGTCCTCGCCGATCGACTCCAACGCTTGGCTGAACGACACCAGTGCCGCGTTCGTGTCGTTGACAAAAGTGCGGGCAGCTCGATCGAGTTCGCCTTGACAGTCCAGCAGGTCGGCGACGGCACCGGAATCCGCCAATGACTCACGCCGGTCGTGCCAAACGGTCGCCAGAACCGACGACGCCTGGGACCAATCGGCGATCGACCGGCGGATGGTCCCCAGCGCCCCCCGGACGCTTTCATCGTAATTGCCCTCAAGTGCCTTGTTCGCGCGTGCGTCCCCGGCGGCCGAAGCACGGGAGAGAGCGTCGAAATGGTCATCAGCGTCCGCGAGAAGCTCGCGCAGGGTGTCCGCCAGTTCCGCCTCCCGCTGATTCAAAGCCTCCATCTCCGCCTGCAACTGCCGGTCGGCCTGCTCAGCCGCCTTCAGGCGGGCCGGATCGGGCCTCAGCGAAGCCTCGTCCAGCCCTTGCCCTTCCGACTTCTCGGACAGCGCTGCCCGTGAGGCCTCGACCGCCTCCCGCTCCGCCTGTGCGGCGGCCCACGAAGCGAGGAGGCGAGATCCCTGATCGTCCGCGTCCGTCGCCGGGCGGCTCGCCAACTTCGCCAGCCGCCGGTTGATCTCGCCGAGATGCTGCATGAGCCGATCGCGCTGTCCGGCTTGGGCTGGCCGGGTTGTCGCATTTGCCCCCCGGCCCCCGGGCCCCGGAAAGCGGGCAACGATCGCGGCGCCGGCCCCATCCACCGCCGCAGTGCCGGCGGGCGGATCACGCGTCTCGATCGTCAACTCGAGCACGCCCGTTACAACGTCCACCGTGGCGACCGAGACATCGTAGGTGCCCGCTTGCTCAGCACACGCTGCCAGCGTCTCGGCGTCGCCCGGCCACACCGTCACCACGCCGACCACACGATAGAGGGGTTCGTAATGTGCATAGACCCAAAGCGCCAGCCCCGCCGATGCCAACAGGCCTGTGACACCGATTATGACCGCCGTCCTCAGCAGGGAGGTCCGGTCCGCCGCCTGTTCGAAGCCTGACTCCGGCTGTTTCTCCGGGACCGGGTGCGGCGTCGGGGGCGGCGCATCACCGGCTGACTGCTCCAAGCGGGTCACCTGCTTATCCCGTTCGGCAAGTACCCGCTCCTGCTCGGCCAACTGCTCCTCCAGGGCGCTGAGTCGGCTTGCGAAAAGCTTCTTCATTCGGTCCCGCTCCAGCGAGAGCTTCGCGTGTTGGGCCTTGAGCTGAATCTCGGCCTCGCGGAGTTCGCGTTCCGACTGAGCGAGCCGCTTCTCCCGCTGCGAAAGGTCCCCTTCGACCCGGTTCAGCCGCTCGCGGATCTCGCCTAATAGTTGCTCAGAGAAGGACGGGGTGCCGTTTTCCCGTGGGGATGACGCTTTCGGTGTGTCCGCGGAGGGTTGCTCGTCGGAACGGTCGGCCACGGTCAATCTTGCTCCGCCAGGATTGCGTCGATCTCATCCATCTCCGCAGGCGGGACGACGAGATCCGCCGCCGCAACGTTCTCCTGGACCTGCGAGACGCGCTTGGCCCCGGCGATCGCCGCCGTTACCCCCGGTTGCTGAATGACCCATCGCAGCGCCAACTGCCCCACCGTGCAACCCAGTCGCCCGGCAACCGCCCGGAGCCGATCGACCGTCGCCAGGTTGTGTTTGAACGCTTCGCCCGTAAACAGTGGGTGCCCGGCCCGGAAACCGGTGAAGGTGCTTGATTGGTCGAACTTGCCGGTGAGCAGCCCGTTGGCCATCGGGCTGTAAGCGATCACCCCCATCCCGTACTCCTGGCAATAGGGGAGTAACTCCTCGGTCGCCTGGCGCCGAAGCATCGACAACTCCGGCTGAAGGCATTCGACCGGTCCGTGCCGCCGGGCCTCGGTCATCTGCTCACAGGAGAAGTTCGAGACGCCTATCGCCCGAATCTTGCCCTGTTCGCGCAGGGTCACCAGCGCTTCCATGGTCTCGGCAATCGGGGTGTTCGGATCGGGCCAATGGATCTGGTAGAGGTCGATCGTTTCGATGCGCATCCGCCGCAGGCTGTCCTCGCATTCCTTGAGAACTGATTCGCGTTTCAGGGAGTTCTCCTTCTTGCCGCCCGCCTCTCGCCAGACGATTCCGCACTTGGTCGCGATGACCACCCGGTCCCGTCGGCCGGTGATCGCCTTGCCGACCATCTCCTCGCTGTGCCCGCACCCATAAGCCGCCGCGGTGTCGATCAGGGTGACGCCCAGGTCGAGCGCCCGGTGGATAGCGGCGATCGATTCGTTGTCGTCCACCAGCCCCCAGAAAACGGGATCACTCCCCAGGGCCCAGCACCCCATTGCGACGACCGAGACCTCCAACTCGGTCCCTCCCAGTTTTCGGTATTCCATGGTCAGATTTCTCCCCTGTGGCGATCCGGCCTGCACACCCTCCGTGGCAGCGCCTGACCCCGCGACCTCGGGGGGCGAGGCCGACATCCGAGTCTACCGTCCCCGCGCAACGCAGACAAGGCACGTGCGGCAGATTGAAGTTTCGCTCTGGATCTGAGACACTCCGGCTCACGCGACGGCAGAAGCTGACCGCACCAACCGGCCCCCGACCGGGACTCAAGGCAGGCATGGCCATGAACAGGATAGCGAAGCAGCCAACTCTTATCTTCGGGCGTCTCGGGCCCGCGGCTCTGCCGCTGGCGCTGGCGCTGGTGGTCTTTTTCTCAGCGGTTGCCCCGGCCCAGGAGGCCCCGACACCGACGGCGGCTCCCACCACGCAGCCAGCTCCCCAAGACCCCCTCGCCTCACCCCGCAGCGCGGTCGAGACCTTTCTACTGGCCATGCAGGAGAAACGTATCGAACAGGCAGTCGCGTGCCTCGACCTCTCCCGGATCAGCAAGGACCAGCGGGGCAAGACCGGCCCCGAGCGGGCTCAACTCCTCCAGGATTTGATCGACCACCGGTTCCCCCAACAGCTCAAGCTGGAGGCGATCCCCGACGAGCCCAACCACGCCGATCCCGGGCATCCGGAAGGGACGCACGTGTTCGCCTTCACGGAGACCACGGACGACGAGGGCAGGCCAAAGGGCGAAATCGTCCTTGCCCGCGGAGACGATGGGCATTGGCGGTTCTCCAGCAACACCGTGGCCGCCATTCCCGAGCTGTACAAGCCGCTCCGGACCCGGCCCGCGCCCACCTCGCAACCGGCACCTGAAACCGGCGTCCCGCCCCAACTGAGTTCCGCCCAGGCCACCGCCGAAACCTTCGTCGAAGCGATGAAGGCTTCCAAGGAGAATCCCCAGCTCCTCGCCGAGGCCATCGACTGCCTCGACCTGTCCAAGATCGAATCAACCAACCGGGCCGAACTCGGACCCGAACGAGCCAAGCTGCTCTATCTCGTCATCAAGGGCAAGATCGGATACTACGGAGCCATCCCCAACGATCCCCAGGGCAAACCTTACGATGTCCTTGGCGATGGCAAGGTGGTGATCAAACGGCAACCCGACGGGCGATGGCTCTTCACCGCCCAGACCGTGGAGAAGATCCCCTTGCTCGCCGTCGAGGCTCGGAAAAAGGGTAAAGAGCCCGAGGACGAAACGGTCGCCGAAATCACCCGCGAGCTGTCCGCCAAGCTCTGGCTGGAAGCCCACATACCCGAATCGTTCCGCGGCGAGTTCCTGGCCGTGCAGTACTGGCACTGGATCGCCCTGCTCATGCTCATTCTGGTCGGCGTCGCCGCGGATCAGATCGCCGTGGCGGCTTGCCGGACGATAGTGGACGCCATCGCCCGGCACCGTGAGCTGCGGCTCGATCGAGAAGTACGGACCACCGCCCTTCGCCCGATCGGGTTCCTGGTCATGGGGCTGCTCTGGTGGAACGGCCTGGGTCTGCTGAGCCTCTCATTTCCTCACGCTCCGTACGCAATCCTGTCCGCCGCGGTCAAGATCATCACCGGCACCGCCGGTGTCTGGGCGATCTACCGGCTCATCGATCTGCTGGGTGGATACCTTGCCGCGGCCGCCGAGAAAACCGGGACCAGATACGACGACCTCCTCGTACCGCTCGTACGCAAGACGCTCAAAATCGCGGTCACCGTCGTCGGTTTCGTCTTCGTCGCCGAAGTGTTCAACCTGCCCGTCAAGACCCTGCTGACCAGTCTCGGCATCGGGGGCCTGGCCATCGGCTTCGCCGCCCGCGAAACGCTCCAGAACTTCTTCGGCTCGATCACCGTGCTGATCGATCGACCCTTCCACATCGGCGACTGGGTCAAGGTCGGAGACGTCGAGGGCACCGTCGAAACGGTGGGTTTTCGCAGTACCCGCGTCCGCACCTTCTACAACTCGCTGATTACGATGCCCAACGGCACACTGCTCACCGCGACGGTCGATAACCTCGGGGCCCGGCGCTACCGGCGGATCAAGGCCATGCTGAGCGTCACCTACGACACGCCCCCGGAGAAGATCGACGCCTTCTGCGAAGGCATCCGCGAGCTGATCCGCCGGCACCCCTACACCCGCAAGGACTACTACCACGTCTACTTCAACCAGTTCGCCGACGCGTCGCTCAACGTGCTGCTCTACTGTTTCTACGAGACGCCTGACTGGGCGACCGAGCTCCGCGAGCGCCACCGGCTGTTCAACGACATCCTCCGCCTGGCTGAACGCCTGGGGGTCGAGTTCGCATTCCCGACCCAGACCATTCATCTGCATCAGGAGCCCACGCGGTCCCCGGACCACGTGCCGCCGCCACCCTCCGGCGATCCCATCAAAGCAGGGCGCAAAGCCGCCGCCGCGATCGTCCGGGAAAGCGGACTCGCCGGCACGATCCCGCCTCCAGCCGGCTTCGACCCCATCGAGTCACGCGGTGAAGACGCCGACGCAGATGACTGAGGCCAAAGACGGGAGCATTCTGCTTTTCTGTACGTTTCGGCAAGTCGCCTCACCCTCCATCCCGCTTCCGAGTCGATTGACGTACCGCGGGCATTCAGTCAAGCCCGTCCGGTAGAGCCTGGCCAGCGGCCGGAAGCGGGTCTTGCCTGGTGCGATCGGGCCCGCCGGAAACGTGCGGACGGGGTGCGTGACAGTTCCGGCGGGGACCTTCGGGCGGAGAAGGGGACGGCACCT
>CAZOIA010000136.1:0-15524 GCA_964579675.1 uncultured Planctomycetales bacterium
AGGTGCCGTCCCCTTCTCCGCCCGAAGGTCCCCGCCGGAACTGTCACGGACCCTCTGCGGACAAGGCTCGCCAGGCGGTCCCTATTCGCGTCTGGTGGCGTACGTTTGCATCCGAGCTGTTGACCTACTGTAGAAATGGGGGGTACTTACGCCGACCGACCTCGACGCGAAGAGCCACAACCTGGAGTCTGCGCGGTCTTGTCAGCGCGTGACCGGCGCTGTACTCGTGCAAACGACCGCGTGATCGCGCACGGCCGCTTGGGTCACGACGGCTCGCCCGGGGGCGGGGAGAAGAGGTTGTGTTCGTGCGGCCGCGGGCCCCGGGGCCCTGGCGGGGCGTCCGGCTTGTGCTTGAGCAAGCGATCGAGTTCATCCTGGATGATGCTTGACTTGTCGTTCTCCCTGTTCGCCAGTTGTTGCTTCGTTTCTTCGAGGCGCTCCTCGAGCTTGCGGATCTCCCACCGCAGGCGCTCCAATCGCAGGTCGAATCGCTTCTCCAGTTGCTCGCGCAAGCGTATCTTGATCTGCTCGCGCTGGTTTTCGGATTCGGCCCCGTGGTATTGCCTCTGCAGCTCGGCAAGCTCCATTTCCACCCGGAGGGCCTGGATCAGCTTCTCCGCCAGTTCGGGGTTCTTCTTCTTGAGTCGGAGGATTTCGGAGATTGGCCCGCGGAGACGATGCAGCATGTTGCGGAACACAACCGGGTTCGACTTGCGCAGGGGTATCAATCGTTCGTGCAGCTTAGGGAAGTACTGCCGGATCCCCTCCATGAGCCTCCTGGTTTGTTCGGGGCTCAGGGGCTCGGAGTCATGGCCGGCGTCCGGCCGGCGGGATCTCGGGCCGAGCCCGCCCCGGCCGGGCGGGCCTTCAAGCTTGCCTCGCGGCGGGCGGTCATCCGTATCCCGGCGGGGGTGGGGACGGGACGCGGGCGGCGAATACCCGGGTACCTCGTCTACCTCCGGATCATCCGCGTCCGCCAGCCGGACCGGATCAGCCTGTCCGACATCCCGGCTGCGAGCGGGGACGTCCGGGCCGGACCTAACCGCCCCCACCGTCAACCACGCGCACAACCCGGTCGCAATCAAGCCCGCGGTTACCGATCTCATCCGAATGCTCCTCGCAGCCTGGTTTGGATCTTCGACATGTTCTCGCCCGGGTCCGGTTCCGAGAGAAGTTCGTCAATTTCGCTGACGATCTCGTCGAGCACCCCCATTTCACACTCCCAAACCGGCTCCCCCCGGGCGATGTTCTCCTCGAGCACGTCCAGATCGGCGATGATCGAGGCGGTCAAGGGGTTCGGAGCGAAGACTTGCTCTGCCACCTCAACGAAGAGATCGACCTTGGCCTCGGTGGCAGGGTCGTCCGGTAACGCCGGAGGTTTCAGCGAGCCGAGGTAGTGGATGACCCCGACACAGATGGCGATGATGGCTGCCGCCGCTAACAGCGGGCCCGCTGGCGACCAGGCGAATCTTCGGGCCGGCGGCCCGTGATCAGCCTTGGCCTCAACGGCAAGCTGCAACTCGGGCTCTTGCAGTTCGCGGTGCACCGCCGCTCGCACGCGTTGCAGGGCTTCGGCGGACGGGAGCGGGCTCGGCTGCTGCGTGAGCCAGGCTGCATTCAGCTCGTGTCGCACCGCCTCTTTCACCTGGTGGACCAATGTTTCCGCGGGCTCCAGCGTCAAGTCCGCCGACAGCGACGCCAGGGCCGCTTCCACCTCACGTTCCAGTTTGTCCAGTTCATCGTTCATAACTCATCGTTCATCATTTCGCCCGTCATCAGTTCCCGCAATCGGGCCAGGCCGCGGTGAGCCCGGGCCAGTGCCGTTCCGAGCGGGGTCTCCATGATCTCGGCGATCTCGCGAAACGGCATCTGGGAAAAGTGCCTCAACAGGATCACCTGGCGCTCGGCTTCGGGCAACTGCCGAATCGCCCACTGCAACCGATCGAGTTGTTCGGTCCGCTGCACGGCATCGCCCGGCTGGCCGGCGGACGTGTCCGGCATCTCGTGGAGCGGATCGGGCTCATCCAGGGCAGTTCCGCGTGGGGCCTGCAGACCGCCCGCCCTTTTCGACCGCCGGACCCGGTCCCGGGCCAGGTTCGTCGCGATGCGGAACACCCACCCGTCGAACCGGTCGCTGTGCTCGTACTGGTCGATCATGCGGACCAAGCGAACGAACAACTCCTGAAGCAGATCCTCCGCGTCGTGCCGCGATCCCGTCAGGCGGTAGAAGTAGCCGTACAGACGTGGGCCATACGCCTCGACGAGCCCGTCGAACGCCACAGCCTCCCGCCGCTGGGCACGCGAAATCAGATCGGCCAGTCGTTCAGCGTCCATCAAGCACGCCAACATAAGATACGAACGCCCCCAAGACCAGGAAATTGCCGATACTGCACGGCTCGCAGTGGATTCGGGACGCAATCGGGCGGATCGGTCGCGGTGAGGCCGGCGGAAAGGGGCCAGATCCGCAACCGGTAAGCCCCTGCGGGGTACCAGGTTATGCGTGATGGCCTCTGCTCGCCCCGTGGTTTCGCCCCGGGGTCAGGCCTCCCCGTCGGCCGCGGATCCCGGAACCCCGCCCGATCCCTCCTTCGCAAGCCGGGGAGGGCAGGACCGGCGGCGTGGTATGATTGGCGGTGAGTCCCCGCAGAGGCCGATATCCGCCCCAGAAGCGGCGGCGACGCGCGACGGGTTGGCGTGCTTGGAGGAACCATCGACATGACCCGGATTCGAGCGCTGGGCCCGGGCGTGATTGTGCTGGTGGTTACGCTCATCGGCTGCGAGAATCCAGCCCTTCAGCAGCGTTTCAATCGCCGCCAGGCCAATCTGCGCCGGACGGTCGATGCCTTGGCCCAAAACGAGGCGAGCCGGATGGACAAACTCGGGGCAACCCTGGACGCGTTCGCCCTCCAGCACGAACGCGACGTCGCCAACACCCGCCGTAGCGCTGTGCGGTTCCAACGCTGGTTGGAGGATGACGTGGAGCGGTGGAACCGACTGCAGCCCGTCTACCGGCAGCGCATTGCCGAGGAGCTCGCCGGGGACCGGGACAGCATCGAACAGAAGCTCCCCGAGATCGTGGAGTGAGCCAGCCCGATCAACTCCTGAACCGGAAATGACAGCGGTTTCCAGGCAAAGCTGCAAACCGGGGCCCGATAGTGTACAATGATGTGTGGGTTGCATCCCGCAACGTGACGGTCCCCATTGTTCGAGCCGCGGAGTACGCTGATGATCCAGTGCGACAAATGCGAATACTTCATCCGAGGTCCCGGCGGGCAGATCGGCTTCAAGTGTGATCCGTTCAAGAACATCAAGGAGCCGGAATGCCTGGTCAAGTGGCAGCTTATCAAGATCGACATGATGGTGCGGTCGTACCAGGCGACGCTCGAGATGTACAGGCGGCTCGCCCCGCTTCAGGAGAAGATGTTCCGGCAAATGGAGCGGGAGATCGACGACGTCGACGAGGCGGACCGCTGGAAGTACGGGCTCCACGACGATGAGGAGAACGAGGAAGAGGAAGAGGACGAGAGCGAGAACCACTCGGGCTAGTGGTGTTTTCGGTAAAATAGAGTTCTTGGGCTCGTGTACGATATCATTCAGCGGACCGGACCCGCCGGGTCAGGTCGCGGGCGGCAGCAACGATAATCTCCTCAACCGCCGGCGCCCATCGGGCGGGCAAGCCGTAAACCGCCCTGGACGTATCCACTTCGTAGCCGCCCTCGGCCAGCACACGTCTTGAGGGAACGTAGGCGAAGACCTCATTCGCGTAAGCGATCACCCACGTATTTTCCGGACCGAGCTCGCGCTTGAGCCGACGGGAGTAGTCCACGACCACCTCACCCGCCAGGGCGACAATGGTGAGGTTGTTGCCGAGCCGAAGGGCCTGCATCGGGTAGGCGTAGGTCGAAGGCAACGGTTGGCCCGAATCGACCCGGGCCAGCAGGCGAGCGGCGCAACTCCTTTCGAACGACTCTCCTTCGCGGCATTGGCGTTCAAGTTCGGCGGGCGAGGGCAGTTGATCGAACGGCAAATCAACGCGCTCGAAGACCGCTGCGAATGAGCCGGTCATCGGCTTCGTTCCACCCGCGAGCACCTGCTCGACGGCATCGGCGAGCTCCTTGCCGTACTTTCGACACAGTTCCAGACTTCGCCGGGGGATCGGATTGATGTCGGCCCCGCAGCCGGCGAAGAACAGGGCCTTGACGCCGGGATGCAACGCTTCAAGATGGGCCTGGGCGAAACCGGCGTAGTCGCCGCACCATTGGTGGAAATCCAGGGTGGCGCAGTGGCACGCGTAGCTGAACAGGACCGCCCGCAGCGTTCCGTCGGGCGCGTTGACGCACAGGACCGGAACGTCGTGATCGACCGGTCCGTCGGCGTTGTGCCCGAGGATGACACCCTTGTCGGGCGTGAACTCCCGGCGATTGGCGGCAAAGTGGGCCCGGCCGAGGCCGCGGGACAACTCCGCCGGCATCAGGTCGTCGATCGCGTCGGCCACCACCTCGACGAGCTGTTGCTTCAGCCATTCCGAGTAACGTTTGACTTTCGCCCAGCCGTCGGGGCCCATCGGGTACAGATCGACGAGCGAATCCAGCACCACGGGGCCGCAGTGCGTGTGCGACGACGTGAGCAATATTTGCTCGCGGCCCAGAGAAAACCTTTGAGCGATCCGGTCGGCGACGGGCTCGGCAATCGCCTTCGGCAACCCGAGCAGATCGGTGGTGACGACTACGAGTCGCTTGCTCTTGTCATCTTCGAGTGCGAGGGCCTTGGCATACAGATCGCCCGTCTTCTCGGCGACCGGCCGATCGCGGTGAGCGTAACCAGCCGCCCACATCGGCTCGGAAGGGGTGATCACGACATCGGCCACGCCCGCACGATAGTTCGTCTCTGGAATCATCGTTCCCCATCATACTCCGGACCGGCAACCCGGATCAAACGGTCCACGCCCGCACGGTCCGCCGTGCTTGCACGCTCAGCGCGGTGGGTGTGGAGGTCTGGCAGGTGATCCACGAGTGGCTGCGCACCGGCCGGCTCGATGAAAGTGGTGCAAAAGGGGGAAGATGAGGAACGTCGGCCTGCCTTGTGCGCTGCGGGCTCGCATCGTTGTTGAACGGACAGTCGTACTGGTACGGGTATCCGGCGGCCTACGCCCCGAAGATCAGCCGGGCCACGACCATGTAGGCGTTGCTGAAGGGCTCGGCGCGGAAGAAGGTCGTGGGCATGCCCGCGGAGCCGACGAACGGGCGGAGCAGCCACCCCATCTGGATGCCAACGAATACGTACAGCACGAGCCAGGCGCACAGCATCACCCGGTGGTGGCGATGGCGGCGGATGAGCACGCGATAGTACCGGAACATCACGATCTGAGCCGCGACCGTTGCAACGGCAAACATCCCGGCATTGAAAAGCAGCGCGCCTCGATAACTCGACGTCGAGAAATACCAGAAACGGGTCACCGGCCCGAGCGAGGCCAGGGCCACACTCAGTCCCGCCTGGCCGGCGAGAATGGCCTGGAGCGCCTCGCGAAAATCGTCCCGCAATCCGAGGATCGTGTTGAGCACGAGGAAGCCGGGCAGGCACAGCAGGCTCGTCGCGAACAGCAGCAGCGGGAGCTTCACGGCGGAGTACACCACTTGCCAGATGCGTTCCGGCGAGTCGAGATGCCAACTGCCCATCAAGCCGCCGTAGATCGGCGCGAACACAAGGATCATGACGGGCAGCCACCACGCCGGCTGCTCCGCCCGGCGGGCCGGGTCAAACCGGCCTGTCGCCCGGAGGAACTCATCGGTGTGGACCAACGCGGTGGGCATGCCAGGCGTCCCCGTTGATCAGCCGCCGCCGAGAAGACGCTGCAGGTGATAGAAAACGGACTGAAAGAAGTTGCCCTCCCGGTGCCGAAACCACGTGAACTCCAGGTTGGGGCTGCCGATAAAGGGCCTCAGCAGCCAGCCCATCTGGGCCCCGACCAGGCCGTAGATAATGACCCAGATCCGAAAGATCATCCGTGCCTGCCCGAGCGCCTGATCCGGGACGTCATCGAGAATCTGGTCTAACGGTCCCGGCTCACGCTCCGGCGGTTTTGCCGAGTTGGCGGGGTTATCGTTTGAGACCTCTGCGGGCGTCGAGGGCGGCGGGCTTATCGGTGGTGGAAACGCCAGCCGGCGGAGGGTGTGCAGCAGAAAGGCCAGGCTCACCATACCTGCAACCGCCAACAGCACCACGTTGAGAAGAATCATGAAGGAGTAGCTCGTGGTGCTCAGGGTGAAGAATCCGAGGATCGGCCCCAGCGACGCCGCGACCGCTACGTTTACTACAACCGCACCGACCAGCAGCCGGAGCGTCGCGGTGAAGCTGAGACGGCAACCGACCAGCGCGTTAAACACGTACAACGAGGGGAACGTCACCACCAGCGTCAGCAGAAACAGGGCCGGTAGCTTGACCGTGGACGCGAGCAGTTGTTGACAGCTTACCGGGTCGCGACTGAGGATCGCGTACCATCCCATGAAGAAGCCGTAGGCCGCTCCGAGCACGACGGCCATTGGAACGAACATCCCCAGCGGCAGTTCGACGCGCCCCTCGGCGAGGCGCTGCGGGGCGGTCTTCCGGCCTCTCAACAGATCGTCGAGTTGTTTTAGCCACGAAAGCATGAGTCTTCTCCACTGCACCCCGGAGGCGGCCCGTCATAATAGCAACGCCCATGAATCAGGCAAGCCTCATGTATACTCCTATTGCCACTCCCGCCCGGCGGCCGGTGGCGCACGGGCGTCCCGGCTGATCCCGGCGGTTGCTGCATCGCCCTTGCCCCGCCGGCCAGGACAGGTGGGTGATAGGGACCTGCCGATGCCATTGGCTCACCGGGCACGTTCGGGTATTCTGGCGGTACGACTTGTCGGCCGCCCGAGCATGGCGAAAGGATCATCGTGAACGAAGAGCCGCACGGCAAGGGCCTTATCGCGATCCGCAACCTGATTGATGCGGGACACCCTTTGGTCTACATCCAGTCGCCGGAGGAGGACCGGGTCGTCGCGCTCTTGGGCAAGGTTGCCGAGCAACACGGCGGCGGCAGGCTCGAGCTGTTCGTCTGGAGCATGACCGAAGGCCTGCAAAAGGACGGTCACTCACACAAGCCGCAGCCCGGGGAGCCCCGCGGCATTCTCGATTTCGCCATTTCCTACAACAGGCCCGCGATCTTCCTGCTCAAGGACTTTCACGAATTCATCCGCGACTCGGCTGAGGTGCGCCGGCGGTGCCGCGACGCCTACTATACGTGCCTTAATACCGGCCGGTTCGTGGCGATCTGCTCGCCGGTGAAGTTCATCCCGAGCGAGATCGAGCGTGAAGTCGCGTTCTGCAAACTTCCGATGCCGGACCTGACCGAACTCGAGTCGCTGCTTCGCGAGGAGGCGAAGGCCCTGGCCCGGCCCGGCGGATCGGACGAACTTTCGCCGGAGGCCGGTTACACGCTCAGTCGTGCCCTGCAGGGGCTGAGCTTCAACGAAGCCCGGCACGCCATCCGATTCGCCATCGCCCAGCAGGGCGGGTTGGACCCGTCAATCGTCCCGCTGCTTCAGGAGGAAAAGCGGCTGCTGGTTCGCAAGACCGGGCTGATGGAATACGTGCCTGATACGGTCAACCTCAACCAACTCGGCGGCCTCGACGTGATCAAGAAGTGGCTTCGTCAACGGGGTGACCTGTTCTTCTCGCGCGAGAGTATCTCGGCGGAGATCGTACCCCGGGGCGTTCTGCTCACGGGCGTGTCCGGGTGCGGGAAGAGCCTGTCGGCCCGGGTCGTGGCGAGCGTGTTCGGGATGCCGCTGTACCGGGTGGACATGTCGCAGGTTTTCTCGGCCGGTCTCGGAAACGCCGAACGCCTCTTCGCCGACGCCTGCCGGACCATGGAGGAGATCGCCCCCGCCGTCGTCTGGTTCGACGAGATTGAGAACGGCATCTCGCGCGAGCATCAGGACAGCAGCGGCGCACTCGATCGGATCTTCGGGTACTTCCTGACCTGGATGCAGGAGAAGCCCCCGGGCCTGTTCGTGGCGGCGACCGCTAACCGGATCGACCTGCTGCCTGCCGAGCTGATCCGCAAGGGACGATTCGATCAGGTCTTCTTCATCGACTTGCCCGATAAGGACGAACGCATGGAGATCTTCAAGATCCATCTGACCCGGCGCAACGTCGATCCCGAATCCCTCTCGCTGGAGTTGGTGGCGAGCCGAACCGAAGGATGGACCGGCGCCGAGATCGAGCAGTGCGTCATTTCCGCGCTGACCGCGGCCCGGATTGCGGATGAACCGCTCACCGACAATTACCTCTTCTCGTCACTACGCGAGATCGTGCCCCTGTCAAAGACCATGAAAGAGCAGGTGGCGCATATTCGCAAGTGGGCGTTTGATCGGGCCGTTCGTGCTTCGTCCCGGCATTGACCGCGACGGCTTGCCCTTGTTCTACTCCTCAAACTGACCGATTCTGATCCGAGCCCCAAGCGCCGGCGCGGGGTATCGTGCGTTCACGCAAGCGCGGCCGGTTGCCTCTGCGAACGACCCGTCGCTGGCGATCCGGGCTCTGACAGGGAATACCGCGAAGTTCTCATGACACGCTCATTCATGGCTGGCTCTTCAACTGATGGTCGAGCCAATTGTACGCCTCGGCCTTGGCCTGGTGTGAAATCGCGTGCTTGCCGGGCTTGAGCACGTTGACGAGTCGGTCCGGCTGGCCGTAGAGCTGCCAGATAACTCGGGCGGCCTCGCCGGCCGCCTGCGCGCTGTGCGACTCGGGAAAGATGTTATCCTCGCGAGCCGTGTGCTGGTAGAAGCTGCGCGGTGCGACCAGGCGGATCACGTCGCCCCAGTCCCAATGGGGAAGTTGCCCCCGAAGAAAGACCGGCCTGAGCTTGGGCATGTAGCTGAACCAGTGGTCGCGGGCCCAGCGGAGGCGGTTCCTCTCAGCCTCAAATGTTGCGTAACCGCAGCTCGACACGGTCGCCTGAACCCGCTCGTCGAAGGCGGCCAGCATCAACGCCACCTCCGCCCCGAGCGAATGGCCGACCGCCCCGATGCGATTCGGATCGACCCCTTCCATGTGCACGAGCAGATCGACCGCCCGCCTCGCGTCGTACAGCATTTTGCCCATGGCCGAGAGATCGGGGTGCCGCAGGTAGTAACCCCGCGTGTCGAAGGCCCCGAACCGATCGATCCGCTCGCCCGCGGTGATGGAATCGGGGGCAAGGGTAACGTACCCGCGCCCGGCGAGATCAGCAGCAAAGGCCAGCGATCCGTCACCGGTGATGCCGGCCGCCTCCCCCTTGCCCTCGGGCGAGGTCTGATGCAGAACCAGCACGGCGGGCAGCGGGCGGCGATCGACCTTCGGAACACACAGGTAGGCCTCTACCCGTTCGCCCTTCTCGACTGCATACTCGATGAGACATCGCTCATACGCATCGAGTTGACCGGTGGCGAGGGTTTTCAAGTCGAACGGGGGCGGCTTCATGGCGGGCGCGCCGATCGAACGCCGGATCACGCGCCGGATGATCTGCCGTCGCTCTTGCCAGTCAGCGAGATTACCTGGAAGACTGCGGATATCGCCGACGGGGAAAAACCGCTGTCCGAGCCACTGATAGGCCAAGTCCCGACCCGCGTCGGGGAAGCAGTGCGGCCCATCGAATGCACGCCACGCCAGATCGTCCGCAGCGCCGTACAGGCCATAAACGGTCCGAACATCCTTGAACAGCGCGTCGAGGTTGCTGGTGTTGGGGAAGATCGAGTCCTTCGTCGCGTACCAGACAAACAGCGGCCGCGGGGCAATCAGCGAGCACACCTGATGCCAGTCAAATGGGATGCTCTGCACGTCGGGCAGATATGTGCCGAGCTGGGGAATCAACGCCGTCCGGTGCGACCACCGATCCGGCTGGGGGTCACTGCGGAACGTAGTGAAGCCGCAACTGGCGATCGCCAGCGAGAGGCGAGGCTCAAACGCGGCGGCAAACAGCGTGCCGTACGCCCCGTGTGAGTGACCGATGCTGCCGATCTGGAGGCGATCCACGTAGGGAAGGGTCTCGAGGTAGTCGATCACGCGGCCCACATCCCAGATCATCTTGCCCATGAAGGACCACCTGGGATGCTTCTCATAGAAAGCGATACTGTCGTGATAGGGCCGCCCGCCCGCTGGTATGCGCTCGCCGAACCCGATGACGTCCGGTGCGATGCAGATGTAGCCTTTGCGAACGAGCTCCAGGGCAAAGGCCAGGTCTTCGCTGCCCTGGATGCCGCAAGGCTCCTGCTTGCCCCGGGCAACCGTCTGGTGCAGGCAGATCATGGCCGGCGAGGGTAACTCCGGACACTTTTTGGGCAGCAGGAGATAGGCGGGGATCCAGTCGTCGGGTTCGCTGCGAATCCTGATGTGGCGGCGGACGTGGTCGTCCAGCGTTTCCTCGCCGAGGACTTCGACCTCCGGCGGGAGGACTTCGAGCTTGTTTGGCTCGCCAAGGATTCGCGTGATCGTCCCGGCGATCCGGCTGCGCCGCTGCTCCCACGCCTTGATCTCGTCAATGCGCCCGGGCGTTTCGCCGCCGACGGCCAGGAGCGGAACCAGCTCCTTCTTGCCCGCTTGGTCGGTCTTGATGTCGGGCTTCGTCCACGTGGTTGTCCGCTTCCACTGAGCCCAGTCGTGGCCGGGCCAGGCGTGCAGCGGCGACACGAGACCCAGGAAGATAATAAGACCACAGACCGGCGCGGATGAACACCGACAGGAGACAATGGAACCGCCGATGAACGCCGATGAAGACAAATGAACAACCTCAAGGACCGCGGCCATTCATTGCCGCTGCCCGAGACCCCGTGGTGCCCCACTCGTAGTAATTGGGATCGTGATGGTCGCGGTAGCTGCACCGTGTCATCACACCATAGTTCCGGTCCCGCCAGCAGCCGCTGCGAAGAACCCTTTCGGTGCCGGAGTATCGCCCCTTGGGGTCCACCTGATCCTCTGAGGAATAGGGGCCGTACCAGTCCGCGCACCACTCACGAACATTGCCACCCATCGAACAGACCCCGAAAATGCTCTTGCCCACGTTCCATGGGTCGCCGGTCTCAAACGATCCTTTCGGTGCGGTGTAGAGGTACCAGTCGGGCATCGCCTGAATACACGTATTGTCGCGGGTCCGGGTCGTCCAGGCCGGATCGGTCTGCTCGCCCCACGGGTAAGTCTTCAGCGAATCGCCGTGCCCGCGGGCGGCCAACTCCCACTCGGCCTCGGTCGGCAACCGCAGGCCGGCCCATTCGCAGAAGGCCCGGGCATCGTGCCAACTGACATTGACAACCGGATAGTCGGGCATCTGGCCGAAGTAATCACCGTAATCGTACGCTCGCTCCGGGTGGGCCCACGGGATCTTGCTGAAAGCCGGGTCCGGCGGACACGGATAGCTCTGCTGGTCGCAGAACGCTTTGTACTGGGCATTGGTCACTTCGTACTTGCCGATCCAGTAGGCATCGAGCTTCACCCGGTGCCGGGGGAACTCGTCGTCATTTGCCCACCCGCTGCGACTATCGCCGCCCATGAGGAACGATCCAGCCGGAATGCGGATCAACTCCATCGTGGTCTTGCCATCCGGCAGGACGATGACCGCGGCGTTGGCGTCCGGAAGCTCCGGCGCCGGCCCGCGAGCGACCGCCGGCTTCTCGTTGCGGGGGACAGGCCCGGTCATCTCGGCATCGGGGGCGGCCCGGACCAGCCGAAGATCGTCGCAGTAATAAGCGTTGTAGTCGGTGCGGGCCTTGTCGGGCGCCCCGACGCCGGCAATCCGGCCCCGGCCTGAAATCCCGTCGCTCGCCGCCAGCGGCCGCTGTCTCAGCTCCACGCCTACCGACACGACGTCGCCTCCGGCCACAAAGCTCAGCGGGACCTGCCGCCATGGCCCGTGGTGGTAAGCGGAGGCGATTCGGAAATCGGTCTTCCCGTCCGGATCCACCACCAAGCGACACCGGGCTTCATCGAGGCTGCCGTCCGCGGAGTGAGCCAGCAGCCGGGCGCTGAACGTCCATCGAGACGCCGGCTGAACCGGGACGCGTTGATAGATGATCTCACGGGCACCCGCATGGTGCGTAACGTGCTCGCCGCCGAACATGAATCGGCCAACCGGAGGCACGACCCGGCCGGTGGTGTGCGCGACGTCAATGGCGTCGCAACGGTAGGCGCGACGCCAACCCGCCGCGTCGCCGGACTCGAAGCCGCTGTTGATCAACTGGTTCTGGCCGTCCCGAGGCTCCCCTATGACCGTTCTGCCCGCCGGTGATTCACCAAAGGCGAACTCGAGCGCGGTCGAGCGATCGGCCAGAACCCGAACCTCGCTGGCCAATGTACGGCCGGAGTGCTGCTTTGCTGCCACCGTGTAGACCGTCTCGGGCACGTCTTCAATGCAAAACGTACCGTCGCCGCCCGTCCGGCCACCGAAACCCCATGGACTCGATGTGATGAGGACGTTCTTCAGCGGCCGGCCCTGACCGTCCGTGACTCGGCCCCGAACCTGGCCCATCGGAATGGGGACGTTCTCCAGTGTCACGTCGTCGAAGAGACACCACTTGCGGTTCCCGCGGTGGCCATACAACTGCACGCCCCGCAGCAGGATCGACGCGACTCCGCCCCTGGCGCGGGCCTCCACGGATATCCGCGACCAATGGTCCTGGCTGTCCGCGTAACCGTCCCGGGGACCCCAGCAGTGGGCGAAGTAGAAGCGAGGATGGCTGAAGTCCGCGGTCCACAGGTCGCCTCCCTCGGGGTACAGCTCGGTCAGGAATGAGCCGGTGCTATTCATTCCCAAGCGGACCTTTGCGTTCCACGGTACGGGTCTGACCTCGGGCTCCTGGTCAAAGTTGTAGGTGTTGACCCACACCGAGGCCCGATATCGATAGCCGGGGACAAGACCGCCCACACGCACAAGCCCCTTACACCCGCGAGTGGGCTCGCCCGGAACGACGGTGCCCACCATGAACCTGCCCGTATGAGCGGCAACACCCTCGGCGCCCGTCGGATAGCTCCGAAAGCTGCCCTTTCCCCAGCTCAGATCGCGCCAGGGCTGGATGTCGCCCGACTCGAATCCTGCGTTGGGCATGGCGATGGCCTCTCCATGTCCCGGACGGACAGGCGGCGGCTCGCGACGTTCGACATCGACCTGCCGCGGCGTTGCAATGCCCAGGTCCGGGTCAAACCGCACCCTCCTCGAAGAGACGGGCGAGGCCGAACGAACATAACTGACGTGGCCTTCAACGCGCCCGCCCGGACCTGAAGCGCACTCCAGGAAGATGCGGAATCCTTTACCGAAGACCAGCTCCGGCATGTGAACGGGCGTGCCGTCCTCGCCCAGCAAACCGAGCAGCTCCTTGAGCGAACAGGCAATGAACGGCGTCCGGCAACCATCCCAGAAAAGGCAAATCATAAGACCGTCGAGCGCTTCGTTCCCTTGCACCGAAGGGACGAGGTGTATCGCGGTGATCCTACCCGCAGTGTCCCGCACATCGGCCAGGCAAACCTGGTGCTTGCGGTACAAGGTGGCATCCACGCGGATCCTTCTCGTCGCCGCTTGTTCCGCCTTTCCCTCCGCCGGTACGGCCGCCAACAGAAACGATGCCAGTGCTGTGACCCGGCCGGGATGACGCATTTCGCTACCCTTGTCTCATAGCGCGTAACATAGCGAGACGATAGTATCGCAGTAGACCGCAACTTACTATGCCGGGCCATGGAGCGTGAGCGGAAGTGCTGTCGCCACAAGGGTTTACCTGCGCGGCCGGGCGGTCAAGCCGCTTCTGGTACAATAGCCGGGAGTACATTGAGCAGATAAGTGGAGTTCTATGGGGTCATGATGGGCAAAGAAGATTTCATCGTGCGTAGGCAACCCGGATTATGGTTGTGTTGCGAGCCACCGTCTCGCTCGCGGCCGGTGGCGAAAACGGTCGCGGTTTGGCTGCTAAGCGGATTGGTTTGTTCCGGAGCCGGTGGACCGCAAGCCCGGGCGCAGGACCATCAATGGCGGTTCGGCATCGGCGTCGCCACGCAGAACATGGTGAACGGCCAGACGACCACAAACCTGGACGACTTCGACGGATACCGCCCGGGCGAAACGCCCTGGAACCCGCTGGGACTGGGCTGGTACTTCAATTGGAACTGGCGGCACGGCATCGTCTGCGACCCGGTCAGCGGCGAATGCATCGAGTACATGCCGCTCGTCGGCGGTTGGGGCCCGGGGGTTCATCCTTCGCTGACCGAGATCGAGAACCACATCAACCAGGATCCTTCTCTCTACCCGGACGGGACCACCTGGCTCATCGGCAACGAGATCATCTGGGACGATGAGCGAACGCCGCTGCAATACGCCCAGGACTACCACACGTTCTATTACGGCCTGAAGGCGATCAACCCGACGTTCAAGGTCGCCAACGGCTCGGTGATCACCTCGGTATACTACAATCGCCCGTGGTGGACTGGGACGCCCTACGAGCTGCTGGACGAGATCCGGGCGGAGTACCAGTCTCTCTACGGCGAGACCTGGCCCGTAGACGTGTGGAACATTCACCCCTACGTGTGGACCAGGCCGTCCGTCGGGGAGGAACTGGCGGACTTTCAGAACCAGTTGAACACGTTCCGGGACTACATGGTCTCGATCGGCGAGCAGGACAAACCTTTGATCATCACGGAATACGGACTGCTGAATTACCACGACGAACAGTGGATGATCGATTACCTGCTGGGCTCGATCGAGGTGCTATTGTCGGCGGGACACGCCAACGGCATGCTGAGCGACGAGGGCCGATGGGTCCAGCGATGGGCATGGTTCGTCAACAACAACCACGTTTGGGAACCCGGGGGAGCGATCCAGTGGACACATTGTGCCCTGTACAACGGCGACACGTTCGACATCCGGCCGCTGGGCCAGGCGTACGCCGCTCATCCCAAGTACGACAATTGCCCCGACGTTTGGAACCCCAACCAGGAGGATACCGACGGAGACGACGTCGGTGATGCCTGCGACAACTGCCCGAACGACGCCAACCCCGATCAGGCTGATGCGGACGGCGACGGCATCGGCGACGTGTGTGATGACGACGACGACAACGACGGCGTACCCGACGTGGAGGATCAATGCCCGGGCACGCCGCCCGGTACCTTCGTCACCACATACGGGTGCCCGACGCCCCGTAGCGACCTCGACCGCGACGGCGACGTGGACCAGGAGGACTTCGGCCGTTTCCAGGTTTGTCTGACCGGCCCGGGCATCCCCCAGAACGATCCAGTGTGTTGGGGCGCTTGCCTCGATGAGGACGACGACGTGGACCAGGACGATTTCGGGGTCTTCCAGGCCTGTCTGAGCGGCGCCAACGTCCCGCCGCCGCCCGCGTGCCCGTATTGAGTCCGGAGAGCCGGATGTCGAATCGCAGGCCGGGCCGGCCGGCCTCCGAGTCGGTGGCAAGTGACGGGTGGCCGGGGTGCATGACACTTTGGGCGGCTTGTTGGAAGGCGCCGCCCCCAGGTGTTTC
>CAZOIA010000137.1:0-15404 GCA_964579675.1 uncultured Planctomycetales bacterium
AGCCTATCTTTTTGCCATCAAATCTCCAGATTCCCCAATTGGCGGTACACTACGGGGTGCGGCCGCGAGCCGCGTCGCCTTTTCAAGGCGGCCCTGAATGGGTTATGATGGATGGACCGCGGAGTCCCAATGAGCACGCGAATCCCGGTTATCCCGGCGGCCTGTTTCAGGGCCGGCCGGTCCGGATCGTGTGGCGTCCTCCATTCAAGAACGAGGATGACATGAGAAGGTGTGTGCCTGGCGGCCTGTGGGTTGTTCCTGTTGCGCTGGCGGTGTTCCCCTCACTCGCGCAGGCGAACAACCCGTACGGCATCATGACGCGCCACAGCGGGGGGCATGATTCGATCTGGTGCAGCGTTCATCTTCAGCAGGCGAGCGATCTGTGCGGCGAATGGGGGTATACGCGCACCGGCGGCGGGCCGGGCGACGAATACGCCACCCGGCGCAACCTCGTCATACACCGCGCCAAGCGACTGATTCCCATCGTCGGTGTCGGCACGCTCGATTCGCCGCCGGCGGTCGCCGGCTTCGTTGAGAACATGAAGAACGACGGCTACACGATGCCGTATCTCGAGATCGGCAATGAGCCGCAGGGAGCGGTGGGGGCTGCGGACTACGCAGCGCACCTCCTGCAGGTGTGTCAGGCGGTCAAGGCAGTGGACCCGGATATCCAGATCATGAACGGCGGCTTCGCTGGTTCCGGGGCGGATTACCTCGACGACATGTTCACGGCCGCCCCCGAACTGGTCGATGAGCTCGATGTAGTCTGCTGTCACCCCTATGCGATCAACTACCCCCCCGACGATCCCCGCGGCTTTCTCAGTTATTTGGACACGGTTGCGGTCATGGATACGCACGGTTTCACCGGGCCGATCGCCTTTACCGAGTTCGGCTACGAACTCGGCAATCATCTGAATCCGGCTTTCCCGGCGATCACGGAGGAGCTGCGGGCCCAGTACATGGCGGACATCTTCGCCAACTACGTCGAGCAGGACCCGCGTATTCTGGCGGCCTGCCCGTTCATCCTGGGCGACCAACTGTGGAACGCCTGGGCGTTGTGGGATTGGGTGCGTTTCGATCGGACCACGACACCTCAATATGACGCGGTGGCGGCGTTGCCGAAACCGGCCGGCGTTGACTACCTGCCGGGCGGGTCTGCGAATCTTCACGGGACGGTCACAGATCCCGGTTTGGCCGGTGGCGTCGAGGGTGTGTTCGTCTACCTGCTGCCCGGCCCATACGCAGCAGAGACCGGAACGGACGGCTCCTACGCCATTGAGGAAATGCCCGCGGGTACCTACGTGGCCGGTTTTTTGAAGGACGGGTATCAATCGCAGGACCTGGTGGAGGTCGAGGTCTCGGCGGATACGACGTTGGACTTTGCGGTCTCCAGGCTGGGCGTTTTCCACGACACGTTCGATTGGGAGGCAAGCGGCGGCGTTGCTCCCGGCTGGACACCGGCGGACGGGCAGAGCCATCCGGAGATCTTCGCCATCGACCTGGGCGTCAAGCATAGTGGGCGAGCATCACAGAAGATCAACGCCGGTGGGCCTATGATGTGGAAGGCCTCCAATTACAACTCGGTTTTCACCGGCGAGGTCTGGCACGCAGAGGTCTGGGTGCGAACCGAAGGGCTGACCGGTCAGGGCCAACTGGGCGCCTACCTTCAGATCGACTTGCGGGATAACCACTTCTCCTACGTCGGCACCAGCACCATCTCGACGCGGGCCATCGGCTACCAGGATTGGACGGCCCTGGCGATGACCTTTGTGGTTCCCGGGGACGGTCGGCGGATGCAAGTCATCATCGGTTGCCAGGCGGATTCGGGAAGGGCGTGGTTTGACGATTTGATCATTGACCGCGCGGACCTGCCGCTGCCGACATGGAACGAATCCCCCCAGGGTTGGCTCGGGGGGAGTTGGAACCTGATGTCCGTGCCGATGCGCCCGCGCGATCCCAGGGCCGAGATCGCGCTGGACGAACTCCTGTGGGCAGGGATGTCAATCACCGATCACCTGTATCGCTACCGGGCCGACACGGGCTACGAGATCTACCCTGGTGATTTCAGTGCGATCGAGCCCGAGCGAGGCTACTGGCTGCAGCTCGATGGGACGACGCAGGAGGTGGTGACCGGCCACCGAGTCATCGGCGAGGCGGAGATACCCCTTGACACGGGCTGGAGCCTTCTCGGCTATCCCTTCCTGGAACCTCAGGAGTGGTCGAATTGTCGCGTAAGCGATGGCACGAGTCAATTGAGCATAGAAGACGCGGCCGGCGCCGGCTGGATCCAGTCGAAGGCCTACTACTACCAGGACGGTTATCGACTCGTCGGCCTCACGTCGCCGGCGCACGATTCTCTCCTGAGGCCCTGGCACGCTTACTACGTCCGTACGTTCCAACCTGACCTGGCGCTGATCATCCCTGATCCCGTGGGCATTGGCACAGTGCAGGGAACGGTTGTCGATGAGTTTGGAGAACCGGTAGCCGGAGCGGTTATATCGGCCACGCCGGGGGGTCACTGGGCCCTCTCGCAGGCGGGGAGTTATGAGATCACGGACGTTCCTCAGGGGACGTACGATGTGCGGGTAACCGCTCCGGAGTACGTTACCCAGACGGCAGTGGGCCAGGTTACAGCCGGGCAGGCAACCCAGTTGGACTTCGTTCTCGAGTACATCACCTTTCCGACCGAGCTGGAGAACCCGGGATTCGAGGGCGGAGCGGTCCTGCCGGGATGGACGCGCTTCGGCGTGGTCGACGGTCGCCAGGCAGGGCCCTGGTATGCTGATATCATGCCCCACAGCGGTGACTACTTCCTCGGGACGGCCTCGAACTACGGCGCCAACGACGGAGGCGTTTACCAGAAGATCTCGGTCACTCCCGGCGTGAGCTACGCCGCCTCGGTGTGGCTTGCCATCTACTGGACAGGAGGCACGGCCGAGGAACGCGGCTGCCGGATCGGCCTGGACCCGACCGGCGACCACGATCCTGCATCCGGGAGCATCGTCTGGTCCGAATGGTGCACGTACCCGGTGGAAGGTGCCTGGACCTGGACGAAGATCGAAATCGGAGGTGTTTCTGCGACGACGCCTCGCTGCGTTATGACCGTTTATCTGGAGCACAAGCAGCGGCCGGGCGGAATCTGGAACATCACTTGTTTCGATGACGTCAATCTTATCGCGGAGGAGGGCGTGGATAATGGACATTCGCCCAGCGGCAACCACGCCGGAGGTGACGTCGTCAAGCTCCTGATCAACCCTGCTGGCGTGTGCCCTGCTGGGGAGAGCAGGCGGTTGCCAGCAGTTGCCACGTTCAGCTACTGTGAGTTCGCTGTGCGGAGTCAAAACCCGCTTGATTGGTCGGCCACCTTCTTGGCCTTGATCGACGACGATGCCAACGATGCTCACGTACCGGGTGAGGATTGCGAGTCTGTCGCCCCCCCCGGCAGCGGCGTGGCCATGCTCAGCCGGCCGGTCGGTGCCCCAGACGATATTCTGCTTGACGCCCGGGATGGTGTCGGCACGCAGGAATGGTGGGGGTGCGATGCCTCAGGGCCGAACCAGACGCTCTGCCTTAAGCGCTTCGGTTATGCGGCGGGCGATCCCCCGGTGCCGACGAGGATGACGTGGGACCTGGAGGCGGCTTCACACTGGACCTACATCCTCCACAACGACGGCAGCGGTGAGCGGATTGTGCTGGCTCGGGGAGGTGACTACGCCGTCGATGTGCCGGACGCCGGGGTCACACTGAGGCTATTCGCGAGCACTGGCCCACTGCCCATTCCGCCGGACTTCGATGGCGACCGCGACGTGGATCAGGAGGACTTCGGTCATCTGCAGGCGTGCCTCAGCGGCCCCGGCATCCCCCCAACCGATCCTGCCTGCCGCGGCGCCGATCTCGACGAAGACGACGACGTTGATCGGGACGATTTCATCATTTTGCAAGGATGCCTCAGCGGCGCTGACGTCCCGGCCGATCCGGCGTGTCTGGATTGAACACCTGCCCGCCGCGCGAGTGGGGTTCAGCTTCCACGTCGAAGATGCCCGCCTTGAGTATTCAGCGAAGTTGGTGCGTGTGATACAATGCCCTGCGGGCGATGGCCAGTTGCACCCGCCGCGGGTGGGCGGAGCGGTAGTGCCGCTCGCGGCCCGGTGCCGTCCTGATACGAGGGAGACCCTGGGAAATGGCGTTTGACGCAGACCCTGACGTGATCCCGCTGGAGCGTGCGGAGCTCGGCTCGCGCCTGCGGTGGTTCATCCAATTGCGGTGGGTGTTCGGGGCGACCTTACTTGTGGCGGGGATCGTGCTTACTCGTGCCCCGCTGGAGGGCGTTCGTGGCCCGCTGGTGGCGGCCGTCGGGGCGGGGATTCTGGCCTACAACTGGGTGTTCTGGTTCCTCGAACGAAGCTTGGCCGAGCGCCGGCCAGGTGTGCTCGCGCGGCGTGCGCCGTTGGCGGCCACGGCACAAATCGTCCTGGACCTGATCGCCTTGACGCTGGTGCTCCATTCCGCGGGTGGGATCGACAACCCGTTTTTCATCTTCTACATGTTCCACATGGTCATTGCCACGTTGCTCCTGTCGGCGCGCGAGGTGTTCGCGCTGGCCGCCCTGGCCATTGTCCTGTTCAGCCTTCTGGCCGTCGCTGAGCTGAAGGGCTGGTGTTACCATGCGGGCCTTTTCGGGTTGCCGCAGCACTCCGAGGACGCCCGGTTTGTCGTGGTGACGCTGGTTGCGTTTGCCAGTGCGCTTCTGCTTGCGGTTTACTTCGGCACGTCGATCGCCCAAACGCTCCGGTCGCGTGCGGACGACGTTCTGCGGCTCGAACGGGAACTCGCCGTCCGCGCGGAGGAACTGGAGAAAACGAACGAGGCCCTCTCCAAAGCGGACGCTGAGAAGACCCAGTACTTTCGGAAGGTCTCGCATGATCTGAAGACGCCGCTCGCCGCTCAGCAGAGCCTGCTGCGGGGGCTTCTGATCGAACTACGCGACTTGGAGCCCGGCCCGCGGGCCCGGGTCGAGCGGGCAATCACCCGGGGGGATGAGCTGTTCACGTTGCTCAATGATCTGCTGATGCTCACGCGGGCTCGGGACGTTACCCGCGGACGCCGGCGAGGCTTCGAGTGGATCGATCCGGCAGAGGGACTCCGGGGTGTCCTGGAGGCACAGGCGCTTCATGCGGAGGAGAAAGGGCTGAGGTGGCAGATGGAGATCGCGGATCCGCTGCCGACCTTCTGCGGCGAGCCCGGCGTCCTGCCCACGTTGGCCGAGAACGTCATCTCCAACGCGATCAAGTACACGCCCGCCGGCGGAACCGTCATCTTTGCCCTGCGCGGTCACGGCGATGATCTGGTGATGGAGGTCCGGGATACCGGGATCGGGATCGGCAAGGAGGACCTCGCCCGGCTCGGGGAGGAGTTCTTTCGCACGAAGCAGGCTCGCGAGTCGGGCTCCGGCGGGACGGGCCTGGGCATGACCATCATCCGGTCAATGGTCGAGAACATGAAAGGCGGGCTTGATATCAAGAGCGAACTCGGCGTCGGCACCACGGTAACGATATCGCTCCCGGTCGCGCGCTCCGAGGTCATCGCCGAATGCGGCGCGAGCGTTCCGAATCCCCAAGGCCGGGACACGTAACCGGAACCTGGGCAGAGGTGGTTGGCCTTTACGGTGTCCTCGTCGTATAATCAGTTCATGCAGGAATGCCCTGAAGATTTCTTGGGTGAACTGGTGAAGCGTCTTGTTGACACGCTCCGGCCGGAGCAGATCTACCTCTTTGGCTCGCATGCTTACGGTACACCACACCAGCATAGCGATCTTGACTTCCTGGTGGTGGTGCCGGATGATGCCGGCGCCACGGACGGACTGGCTTTGGCGGGGAGACGCGCCCTGCTGGACTACCCGGTCTCGGTAGACATTCTGGTCTATCACCGCAGCCAGATGGACAAATGGTCACCCGTGCGGTGCTCACTGCCTCACACGGTCGTGCAAAAGGGCAAAGAAGTCTATGCGGCCCGAACTCGAACTGGTCCAACAGTGGCTTCAACGGGATGAGATCGATTTGCGCAGCGCCACCGTCGATCTGGCGGCCGAGCCGGCAATCACAGATGATGCCTGCTTTCACTGCCAACAGGCAGCCGAGAAGATCCTGAAGGCGTTCCTGGTCTATCATGCCGTAGAGTTTGAACACACGCATCAGGTCGAGCGTCTCATCAGACAAGGTGAGGGCATCACGCCAGCGTTCGCTGAACTGCACGAGCAGGCCGATCGGCTTACCGATTACGCGGTACGTTTCCGTTACCCGTATCCCGGCCCCGCGCCGGACCTTAAGCAGGCGCGCCAGGCTTTGGCGGTAGCTCGCGGGGTCTGGGATTTCGTTGTTGCCAGGCTCCCTCAGGAGGTCGTTCCCTCCGACTGGCCCAACCTCGGCCGAGATGGCTGATCGGCGACGACCTGATCGGGCGGCATGTCCGAGCGAAGGTTCGGGGTGTGCAGGCCCCTCTGGCGAATATGGTGGAGGATGGTATGACGAGCCCTGGCCTGATCCTCCGGGAGATCGCACACCGGAAGCTGAACTTCCTGCTCAGCGTGGTGGCGATCGTGACGGCGGCCGCTTTGTTCGTGGCCTTTTTCACGACTGGCGAGGCCTCCAAGCGTGAGACGATCCGGCTCGTGCGGGACATTGGGTTCAACCTGCGCATCGTGCCCAAAGAGACCGATATGGATCAATTCTGGATCACCGGCATGTCCGAGCACACGATGCCCGAGGAATGCGTTACCCGCATGGCCAGTCACGAAAACCTCCTTTACAACCATCTGGTTGCCCGGTTGGAGAGGCCGGTGGCCTGGCGTGGCCGAACGGTTATCCTGACAGGTACCGCCGAGGAGGTGGCGCCGCTCGGAAGACGCAAGCCGCCGATGATCTTCTCGGTCGAGCCGGGGACCGTTCGCGTCGGATTCCAGTTGGCCCGCGGGCTGGGGATCAGCGTAGGGGACCGGATCGATATTCTGGACACGACCTTCACCGTCGCCGGGTGCCGGCCGGAAGAGGGAAGCGACGAGGACGTGCGCATATACGCCGATTTGCATGACGCGCAACGCCTGCTGGGCATGGAAGGACGGATCAACGAGATCAAGGCCCTGGAATGCCTGTGTCTGGGGAGCGAGGAGGACCGCCTAGCCGCACTGCGGCAACAACTGGAGGAGGTACTGCCCGAGGCAAAGGTGATCAAGATTCAGGCCATCGCCAAGGCCCGCCAGAATCTGCGACTGATGGTGGAGCGCGTCGTCGGCGTGGCCATGCCGTTCGTGCTGGTGGTATGCGCGGCATGGGTCGGCGTTCTGGCGATGCTGAACGTCAGGCAGAGGCGGCAGGAGATCGGCATCCTCCGGGCGCTGGGTTACGGCTCGGGCAAGATCGCATCGCTATTCCTGGGCAAGGCAGTCGTTGCCGGGCTCATCGGAGCCGCCGCGGGTTTCGCCCTCGGAACGTGGCTGGCCCTGGAGTTCGGGCCCGGGGTATTCAAGCTGACGGCCCAGAAGATCCAGCCCATGTACGATCTGCTCGGATGGCTTCTGGTTGCCGCGCCGGCGTTTGCCGCCCTGGCGAGCTTCATACCGGCCATGGTCGCGGTTACCCAGGATCCGGCGGTCGCGCTCAGGGAGGAATAGACGTGGTTCGTTGCGAGCAGATCATCAGGCGGTTCCGGCCCCGTGGCGGCGAAGTCAACGCGCTTCAAGAGGTTGACCTTCAGGTCCGACAAAGCGAGTTCCTTGCAATCCGCGGCCCCAGCGGCAGCGGGAAGACGACCTTGCTGCTGACAATCGGCGGGATGCTGCGACCGACAAGCGGGCGGGTCACGGTTGCCGGGCGGGATGTCTACGCCATGAGCGAACGGGACCGGGCCCGGTTCAGGGCGGACAACATCGGCTTCGTATTTCAGATGTTTCATCTGGTACCTTACTTGAGCGTCGTCGAGAACGTGCGTCTGGCCGCCGGCGCTGCCGCCAAACGGGCGGATCACTCACAGGCCATAGAGCTGCTGGAGCGGCTGGGCCTCTCGGAGCGGAGGCACCACACCCCCGCCGAACTCAGCTCCGGCGAAAGCCAACGGGCGGCCATCGCCCGGGCTCTGCTCAACCGCCCCAGAGTGATTCTGGCCGATGAACCGACGGGCAATCTGGACCCCGACAACGCCGCCGAGGTCTTTCAGGCGTTGGCCTCCTTTCACCACGAGGGCGGCACGGTCATCGTCGCCACACACGGGACCTTGGCCGACAAGCATGCCGACCGCATCATTCATCTCCGAAAGGGCCGTATCGACGAATCAACCCCCAATGCACAATTGACTCCAGCCCCTTGACGTGCGGGGGTCCCTCGTGCCCGGCAGCCCGAATGGCCGATATGAGGGTTGGAGGCCCGTCTATCTGCGCGCGCACGGGCTCCCGGAAGCAGCGATGGCACGACCGCGGATTTCCATCGTGACCGCCAGCCTGAACCAGGCCGACACGATCGCCTCCGCCATGGAGTCGGTGCTGAACCAGGCCGGCGCCCCAGTGGAGTACATCGTCATCGACGGCGGCTCCACCGACGGCACGCGGGGAATCATCGAGCGGTACGCGGAACATCTGGCCTACTGGATCAGCGAGCCCGATCACGGGCAGAGCCATGCATTGAACAAAGGTTTCGCCCGCGCCACCGGTGACGTGCTCGGTTGGCTCAATGCCGACGACCTGTTGACCCGGGGGGCGTTGGCGGTGGTGCGTGAAGTGTTTGGCGGTGATGAGTGTGACATACTCTGCGGTGCGTGCCGGTACGCGTACGCGGACGGCGAGGCGCGGGTGCGGGGCGTGCCGGCCCGCGAGCTGGCCATGTTGCCGATCTACGATCCGATCCATCAACCGAGTTGTTTCTGGCGCCGGTCGCTGCATCAACGTGTTGGCGGTCTGGATGAGCAGTTGCATTACGGAATGGACTGGGACCTGTGGTTGAAGTTCGCCCGCTGCGGCGCCCGGTTCAAGGTGATCGACGACGTGCTGAGCGTCTATCGCATCTCGGGGCGGAACAAGACGTGGGACGGAGGCGAGCAGCGCAACCGGGAGATGTACGGCATTCTCCGCCGGTACAACCGGGATGAGTCGCTGCTGCTGACGGAGGCAGCTTATCGATTGCTCTGGCCGCTCAAGCGACTGCGCCGCCGCCGGCCGGTATGGTTCTATAAGGTGGTCTCCAGCACCTTGCGCACCACGATGCTGGTGGCGCTGGGCCCGATGTTCGGCTTCGACCGGGTGCGGTGCTGCACGCATCCGTTCTCTTGATGAGGATGGTCTCGTGGGCTGCACGCCGCGAACCCTGTTGATCTCACCGTTTTTCGACGCGGCGGTGCCGAGCGGCGGCGTGCTGTATTCCGTGGACACTGCCCGCGGGTGGCTGCGGCGCGGACGGCGCGTTGCCGTGTTGTGCGCAGCCCGGCCGCGGTCCCTGGCCGATCTGCAGGCGGACGTCGATGAGGGCCGGCTGACGCTGCACCCCTTTGGCTCTCCCGACCAGATACGATTCACGCATCATCCGGACGACGGGCTACGCCGCATGGCGGCCGGGTTGATCGCCGATTTCAAGCCGGACGTCATCCACGGGCATAATACTCACGGGTTCGTTTCAGCATTGCATGCGGCCATCGAATCGCCGGTGCCGGTCGTGCTCACGGCGTTGGACTTCGGCCTGCTGTGTTTCAACTTCTACCTCTACCGGGGGGCGCCCACGCCTTGCCCTGGGCCGGTCTCCTCGCGGGCCTGTGCGGAATGCGTGCTGAGGACGATTCATGGCCCCGCCCGGTGGTTGGGACTGACGCTGCCCAAACGAATCACGCGTAAGCTCTGGCCGCGATGGGTCCGGCTGGATGAAGCCAAGTCCGCGGCCGAGCTGCACGTGAGCATGAGGCACATCCTGCGCCACGCGGATGCGATCATCGCGCCGTCCCCGATCATGGCGGACAAACTGCGGGAGTTCGGCGTTCCGGCATCGCGGCTTGTTCCGATCCTCTACGGCCTGACACCGGAGAAGATCATGCGGCCGGAGAAGACACCGTCGGAGTCGCTGCGGCTCGCGTTCCTGGGCAGTGCCGAGCCGGTCAAGGGGCTCCGGGTCTTGATGCGGGCCGCCGATCGGTTGCCGGACGGTCTGCCGCTGGAGATCCGCGCGATCGGCGGAGACCCGGTGCGGGAGCTGGTTGAGCGGTGCCCGGCTCGCGCGAAGCGTTACGTGAGTTATCGGCCCGCGTTGTTCGGTCGTGATCTGGCGCTGGAACACGCCCGGATCGACGCGGCGCTCGTGCCGTCACTGTGGCCCGAGAACTCGCCATTCGTGGTTCTGGAATCGCTCGCCAACGGCACGCCGGTCATCGCCTCCGATCAGCCCGGCATCCGGCATCTGGTCATCCCTGAGCATACGGGCTGGCTCATTGAGCCAGGCCGCTCCGGTGCGTGGACCCGGGCGCTTGTCGAAGCGCTCCAACGCCCGGCGCGGATCCGCCGGATGCAAGCCAACGCGAGGTTCACGCGCACCACCGCCGACTTCCTCAACGATCTTGAGGAGCTGGAGTCGGCCCTGATCCCCGGGCGGGCGCATGATCGCCCCGCACGGAGGACGCCCGTACCGGTGCCCAGGTAATCATTGACGAAATTCCGTCACATGGCCAATGAGAATGTGCAGCCTGGTTTGGCTTGACAGATCCGAGAGGACAGGCCGACAATAATGAACGGGGCAATTGTGCGGCAGTGCTGTGGTGTCGCCTGGCCGGTGCGTGGCCGCCGCAGTGCCACGCGTAGCGAAGCGGGGAGGACGAATGATGTCCTTTGAGGAGCTTTGGCTCTATATTCCACGGTTGCTCGGGTTTCTGCTGACGTATCCGTTGCGGATCTTGGGTCTGGATTTCGACTGGGGCATCCTGTAGCACGCCTCTTCACGTTTGTTTGGCTTAAGGTGCTGCCAGGTAATCTTGAGGGGCTCGCCCCGAGTACGAGTGGTTCAGTCGCGCGCTGCGGTCCGGACGGCTCGTGGGCATCAGGCGTTTCCGGCGTGGGCAGTTGCCCTTGACAGTCTCGGTAGACGGTGTTAGCAATACGGGGTAGATTCGTTTGGCGCGGTCTCAATACGGCGGTGTTGCCCGGCGGTGAGTGGCCGACGCGGCGTCACCCGCAAGCAGGACAGAGGAGAGTAAACATGGGCAATATTTGGGAGATCATCACGTTCATTCCGCGGCTCGTTCTCACCATCATCACGTTGCCGTTGCGGCTGGTGGGGATCGATATTGACCTGGGCATGGGCATGTTCTAAAGGCTGCGAGGCAGCCAGAGGGGCACACGGCGGAAGTGGAGTGATGAACAGCTAGCCGGCTGCTGGGAACGCCGGGCCCATTCCGGGCACAGAAATCCCCGCAGCCGGTTTGCTCTGCGCCGAGGTGACGTCCTTGACGCCTGACAGCGGTGGCCGTCTTCGGCGGCCGCCAGCTCTCATCTCTCATCCTCCATCTTTGGCCGGCTCGGGTTCCCAGGTGGCCAGCGTGCGGCAAATCGAATCCTGCAGGCGGCGAGCGGCGCTGGTTCCGCCCTCAGCTTTGTCCACGTCGTTGCAGAGAATGCTGAACGCGTAGCCCCGCTGTCCCGGCCCGAGGACGTACCCGCTGAGCGTGCTGACCCCGCGGATGTACCCGGTCTTGGCGAAAACCGAGCCCTTAAGCAATGTCATTCGCCGTCGCAGGGTCCCGATCTCCTCGCCCGGCACCGCCAGGCTTGACCGCCATTCTCCGCGACGCGGATGACGGTCCATGTGGCACAGGATCGCCGTGAGCACCGCCGGAGTGGTGCGATTGGAATGACTCAGCCCGCACCCGTCGTCGATCACGCAGGCCTCCAGTGACACGCCGATCCCTTTCAGGAAATCGCGAATGGCCGCCCGCCCGGTTTCGTAGCTGCCGACCCGGGTCTCGCTGCCGCGACGCGCCGACGCCCCCATGGTCTTGAGCAGCGCCTCGGCAAAGAGGTTCTGACTGCTCTTGTTGACCCGCCACAGGATGTCGATCGGCCTGGTTTCGTGGTCGGCCAGGATCTTCAAATCCCCCGGCAACGTCGCGTCCCGCAAACGAACGCGCTGCCGTCTGGTTTCGCCGGCGATCTTGATGCCCCGACTCGCCAGCACCGTGCGGCAAGTGCTCGCGAAGAAGGCGCCCGGATCGGTGACGGATACCCAGAGCGGGTGCTTGGCATCGTTTGGCCTGGATACCGGCCCGCTGACGGAGATGGTCATCGGGCTCGTCCCCCGGCGCCGGACCAGAGGTTCGCCCTTGGCGGCGGATTCGGTCCGGTTCTCCAGTTGAGCCCAGGGGGTATCGGGTACAAGCTTGACGTGGGCCGGGTGGCCCTTCACTTCAGCCGGCCTGATCAGCACGTCCACGCAGTTGTCGTTGAAGTTCAATCCGCCGACCGGAGCAGCGTACCACTTCTCCAGATTGTGCTGCTCGCGCCAACTTCCAGGCACGTACTCCTGATCGAAAATGAAATCGTCGAACAACAGGTCGCCACGGATCGAGGTGATGTCTCGGGCCTTGAGTTGATCCGCCCATCGGCGAAAGACGGCGGTGACCGGCTCATTGGCCGACCGGGCGATCTGCGGATCCCCGATCGAGGGATCCCCCGAACCGATGATCACCAGGTCCTCACCCCGCCGGGCCAGGATTGTCCGGTATTTGAAATCCGGCCCCAGGACGGTCATTGCCGCAGCCGCGGTGATGAGCTTCTGATTGCTGGCGGGTTTGAAAGGCTCGTCGGAGTGCCGTTCATACACGACCTTTCGATCGGTCCGGAGCGACATGATCCGCACCCCGACCCGCATCTTGCCCAGTTGCGGGGCCGACACCAGTCCGTGGATCTCGTTGGCTAGCGCATCCCGACTTTCCGCATGGGCGATGCCGCACGCCCCCGGCCAGACCGCCAGACCGATAATCAACAGCCGCTTACCAGTGGAATTCAGCCGCATGAGTTGCTCCGTTTGTGTGATCCCACCGCGCTAGGGCGCCTGGTTTGACCAGGCGGATGGCCAAGGCTAAACTTGATAGCAGGACGTCGCCTGTCACGCAATCCGAGCGAGGAAGCCACATGCTACCGTCCAAGGGGCGCGGACCACGGGTGATCTATGTTGCGGGTTCCGCTCGCGAGCTTCCCCAGGAAGTCCGGGATTGGCTTGGTCAGGCGGGCAACCGTGCTGCCGCCTCGCCCAACGTCTATGACGCGTTGGCCCTGCTGGCGGCAGGGAGGGAGCCGGTAGCGATCGTCGTCAACATCGACGCGGTTGACTGGAGCGAGTTCGATTTCTTCGACCACGCCGCCCGGCTCAGCCGGGAAACACGCATCTACGTCGCGGGGCACGAGCACCAGCAGGCGAAAGTAGAGGCGGCCTGTGCTCGTGGCGCGCAGGTGTTCACGCCCGAGGCCCTGAGCGAGGATCTCGATACCACATCCGCGACGGCGGCGGCCGCGGGGCCGGGGGGCCTTCTTGCCGGTTCGCTCCGGTCGGTATACCCGCAGCCGCAAGGGACTCCCGAACGGTCGGCGCCCCCGGAAGCCGGCGAGACCGACGAGCCGCCCGAAGAAGATCGGCCGCCCGAACGCCCCCCGGTCCGTCTGGTCACCGCGGGCGAGCCGGAGGACGGCGATGAAGCTCCTGTTTCCATTCCTGTGCCGTGGGCGCCGAGCCCGGACCGCCCAAAGCGAACGCCGCCGAAAGCCCCCTCGCGGGAAAGGAACAGGCGGGGGCGGTTCTTGGCAGGTCCGCAACGGATGCCGGCCGACGCTGGTACGCACGCGGATGAAACCCGCGCTGCTCCTCCGGCGCCACCCGCCACCGGCGCGGTGCCGCCGCTTTCACCGGTGGAGTTGACACCGGAGGAGTTGGCGGCCCTGCTCGGCAGGTCAGCCCCTCCGGACGCCGGTTCAGTGAAGGAGCAGCGGCCATGACGGACGCGGACTTCCTGGCGTCGGAGCGGGAGCAGTTGCTGATCGTCAGCGACCCGGGTGAGTTGGCCCGTTTCGTTCGTGGGCGATATCCCCAGTTCGACGTCGCGGTCAGCCCGACGTACCTGGCGGGTATTGCGGCGCTGGCCCGGCACCGCACGCGGGGGCTGCTGGTGGGTGTTGATCCGACGGCCCGCAAGCTGGGCAGCGCGGTTGCCGGCCTGCGCAAGGCGGCCGGCCCGTCCTCGCGGATCGTCTTGTGTTGCCTGCCCAGCGGTGAACCACTGGCCCGGCAGGTCCTGTCCGCCGGCGCCGACGACTACCTGATCTATCCGCCCAGCGGCGATCAGCTTGACAGCGCTCTTGCCCTGCCCACAGCGGGCCTAGTCGTGGGAGACCTCACGCCGACCGAGACCATGCCCACCTGGGACGAGCTGACCGCCCTGGCCGGCGTGCTTGCCGGGCTCGGGGGTGGACGCCTGCGGACGCTTGATCGACTCTGCCGGTTGATCGCCGACTCGATGCGGACGACCTTCGTCTGCATTGTCGTCGATGACGAGTCCGCCCACGTCGGGGATGCCGGCACCACCCCGGCGCTCGTGGAAACGATCACTGCCGGCGGGCGGAGACTCGGGAGAATCCTCGTCGGCCCCCGCCTGCGAGAGCCTTTCTCCGCCGCCGAGGTCGAGAAGCTTCGCCACTATAGTCGGCTCATCGCTCATCTGCTCGCAGCCGCCGACCGGCAGCACCAGTGGCAGACGCTGGCCATGACCGACGAGGTATCCGGGTTGCCCAACCGGCGTTACGCTATGCAGGTGCTTGAGTCTATTGTCCATCGGGCCGCGGTCGAACGGTCACGCCTGACCGTGCTCCTGTTTGATCTGGATGGCTTCAAGCACTTCAACGACACCTACGGGCATGCCGCGGGCGATCAGATCATCCGGGAGACCGGCCAGTTGTTCCGTCGGCACTGCCGGCGGCACGATATCGTGGCCCGCTATGCCGGCGATGAGTTCGTCGTCCTTTTCTGGGACGCCGAGCAGCCGAGGAAGGCCGGCTCGAAGCATCCGACTGATGCCCTGGGCGTCCTGAGGCGATTTATGAAGTCCCTGGAGTCACACGAGTTCCCCAAGCTCGGCCCCGAAGCGACGGGCCGAATCACCATCAGCGGCGGCCTGGCCACTTATCCCTGGGACGCCGAGGACGCCCGGCGCCTCATCGAGCGCGCCGACCAAGCGATGCTCCAGGCCAAGCGCGACGGTAAGAACCGGATCTACCTCGTCGGATCCGAAGGCCAACCGGCGGAAGAGACAACCACCGGTTAGGGCCAGAAGGGACCGGGACCAGGGGGTGCATGACACTTTGGGCGGCTTGTTGGAAGGCGCCGCCCCAGGTGTTTCCG
>CAZOIA010000138.1:0-15179 GCA_964579675.1 uncultured Planctomycetales bacterium
TCGTCGTCGATGATGAACCCGCAATGCGAGCCGGGCTCCAGGAGCTCCTCGAACAGGAGGGGTGCACGGTGGATGTCGTGGCGGACGGCGGATCGGCCATGGAGCGCATGCGCCAGACCGTCTTCGACCTGGTGGTGACCGACCTGGTTATGGAGGGGGTTGACGGGATGATGCTGCTGGAGTGGACCCGCGAGCATTGCCCGGAGACGCTGGTCATCATGATCACGGGTTACTCCACCGTTCCCAGCGCGGTCGAGGCGATGCAGAAAGGGGCGTTTCATTACCTGGCCAAGCCGTTCCAGCTCGACGAGGTGCGCATGATCGTCCGGCACGCGCTGGACAGCCGGCTGCTGCAGCAGGAGAACCTGGCCCTTCGCCGGGAACTGGAAGTCTACCACCCGCAGGAGGAAATCGTCGGGCAGAGCAGGGGCATCCGTAGCGTGCTCGACCTGGTCACCCGGATCGCCCCAACCGACTCGCCCGTATTGATCTATGGCGAGACGGGTACGGGCAAGGAACTGATTGCCCGTCGGATTCACGAGGAAAGTGCCCGCAACAAGGGCGCGTTCATCACGGTCAATTCGGCGTCGCTGCCTGAGAACCTGCTTGAGAGCGAGCTGTTCGGGCATGTCAAGGGCGCGTTCACCGGTGCTCACAGCAATCGCGAGGGCTTGTTCCAGGCGGCGGACGGCGGGACGTTGTTCCTGGACGAGGTGGGTGACGTGGGTCTGGCAGCGCAGGCCCGGCTCCTGCGGGCCCTGGAGTCCGGGGAGATCCGCCGGGTGGGGGAAGACCTGGCCCGGCACGTTGACGTTCGCATCATTGCCGCCACCAACTGCGACCTTCAGCAGGCAGTGAAACAAAAGGCGTTCCGTGAGGACCTCTACTATCGCCTGAACGTGGTAAGCCTGACCGTCCCGCCGCTGCGTGACCGACGGGAGGATATTCCGCTGTTGGCCGAGCACTTCGGGCACCTGAGCGCATCGAGTGACCGCCGGCCCTTTACCGGGTTCACCCGCGAGGTGCTGGATTATCTCAAATCGTATGGCTGGCCCGGGAACGTCCGCGAGCTGGAGAACGCGATCCGGCGGGCGGTTATCCTCAGCGGCGGCCGCCTGATCACTATGGCTGATCTGCCCCCGTCCCTGTTGCCCGGGGGTCACGAGAAGGAACCAGATGCCCCAAGTCCCCAAAGGAGCCTGGAAGAGGTCGAGAGGCGACACATCCTCGACGTGCTCCGCTCGACGGGCGGCAACAAGACGCGGGCCGCGGAGATCCTCGGCATCAGCCGCCCGACCCTCCGCAGCAAGCTGGGCAAGTACGGAGTCCAAGCCGACGAGGATTAGCCCCCTCTCGATCTTCCCTTGCCTGCCTCTCACGCTGTCCGCCCCAGGTGCCGGCCGCCGATCCCCTGCCCCCATCCATTGAATGACCCCTGAGGCCGAAATAGAATCCCCCCATGGAACGAAACATGCGACTGGTGGTGGCCTACGACGGGACGAATTTCCACGGCTGGCAGAAACAACCAGGCTTGCGGACCGTCCAGGACACACTTGAGCAGGCTGTCCGGCGGGTAGTCCGACACCAGGCCCTGATCCACGGCTCGGGGCGGACCGATGCCGGCGTTCACGCCCGCGGGCAGGTTGCCAACTTCGAGACGACCTGCGAGCTGCCTGCCGGGAATCTGTGCAGGGCCATCGGCTCGCGGCTGCCCAAGGACGTCTCGTTGATCCGGGTCAGCGAGGTCCCGTCCGGCTTCCGCTCTTCCCTGCATGCCTTGTCGAAACTCTACCGCTACACGATCTACAACGACCCCGGCCGGCCGGTCGAGCGGCATCGGCAGCCCTATGTCTACCATTTCTGGAATCCTCTGGATGTCCACCGGATGCGGGCGGCGGCCGCCCGGCTGGTCGGCGAGCATGATTTCGCCGGCTTCGCGAGCAAGGGCAGCGACCGGGAAACAACAGTCCGCACCATCCTCCGCCTCGATGTCTACCGGCACTACAGCGAGATCCACATCGACACGGAAGGAACCGGCTTCCTCTACAACCAGGTGCGCAACATTGCCGGCACACTGGTGGAGATCGGCCGGGGGCATTGGGAGCCGCCGTGCGTGGACGAAATCCTAGCCAGCGGCGACCGCTCCAAGGCCGGCCCGACCGCCCCGGCCCGCGGACTTTGCCTCCAGTGGGTCCGGTACGACATGACCCGCCCCTACCCGGCCGCGATCGGCTCCGGCGGGCAAGGCGAACCGGAACCCCCGCCGCCGGCCCTGCCGGGCGCGGACCAGGCCCCATGAATGTTTGCCACGTTATTACCCGGCTCATCGTGGGCGGTGCCCAGGAGAACACGCTGCTGACGTGCGCCGGCCTGCACGCTCGCGGACATCGGGTCACGTTGATCACCGGCCCGGACGCCGGTTCGGAAGGCTCCTTGCTGGAAGAAGCCCGCGGGGGCAGCTTCGACCTCCGCGTCGTGGGCTCGCTGCACCGGGCGATTCGGCCGACTTGCGATCACCGGGCCCGGCACGAACTGACGGCGATGCTGGCGGAGATCCGGCCGGACGTGGTCCACACCCACAGCAGCAAGGCCGGTATCCTGGGCCGGCTTGCCGCCCGCGACGCCGGCGCAGGGATCATCGTGCACACCATCCACGGTATGAGCTTCAATCGAACCCAGCCCTGGCCCCTCCGCATGCTCTACCGCCGCCTGGAAAGGTATTGTGCGCGGTTTACCGACCGGCTGATCACCGTCGCCGACGCGATGACCATCCAGGCGGTCGCCGCCGGCGTGGCCCCGCCCGAGAAGTTCGTCAGGATCTACTCGGGCATGCAGACCGACTGGTACAACCGCGAGCACTACGACCGCCGGGCGGTGCGGCAAGCCTGGGGCGTGACCGGCGACGAGGTCGTCATCGGCGCGGTAGCCCGGCTCTTCATGAACAAGGGCTACGAACAACTCATCCCGGCGATGGCCGAAGCGGCCAGGCGTGCAGGCGAACTACGGTTCGTCTGGGTGGGCGAGGGCGGCCAGCGGGCCGAGTACGAGAGACGGCTTGAAATGCTTGGCATCCGCCCCCGGGTTCACCTGACAGGTCTGGTCGAGCCCCGGGAAGTCCCGCGAATGCTGGCCGGCATGGACATCGTAGTCCACGCCTCGCAATGGGAGGGCCTGCCGAGGGTTGCGGTGCAAGGGCTGCTAATGGAGCGCCCGGTGATCAGCTTCGACATCGACGGGGCTCCGGAGGTGGTTCTGCCCGAGAGAACGGGCATCCTGGTGCCGCTGAACGACATCGGACGGCTGGCCGATGCGATGGTCACGTTGTCGCGGGATGAGGGTCGGCGAGCACGGCTTGGCAGGGCCGGTCGGGAACTCTGCCTGCAGCGTTTCGACCACAACGCCATGGTGGAGGCCGTCGAACGCGTATACGAAGAACTGGTGGCCCGCAACGGGGCGGCTACTGCTTGGACAGATCCACAATCCTGTCGAAAGCATCGGCATCACTGATCGCCAGCTCGCTGAGCATCTTGCGATTGAGGGCGATCGAGGACTTCCGCAGGCCGTTGATGAACTGGGAGTAACTGACGCCCCGGGCCCGGCAGGCGGCGGTAATGCGAGTGATCCACAACGCCCGGAAGTCACGTTTACGATTCCGGCGGTCGCGATAGGCATACTGGCCGGCCCGCGTCACCGCGTCGCCCATTTTTCCCGCCAGCTTGCTGCGGGCGCCGCGATATCCCTTGGTCGCCTCACGGAGGCGACGTTTGCGTCGGGATCGGGCAGCGCCGCTGGTGGCACGCGGCATCGGAGACCTCCTGAGACAGCGAGATCGCCCCCCACCGCAAACCGGCAGGAGGCGGCAATCCTTCCCTCACGCGGTCCGCTATCGGCCCATCGCCGTCAGAACCTTCCTGGCTTCCGCCTTCGGCATCAGCGCAGTCCGACGCAGGCGACGCCGCTGTTTGCTGGGCCGGCCGCTCAGCAGGTGGCCGGTGAAGGACTTGCGGCGCTTGACCTTGCCCTTGCCCGTGATCTTCACCCGCTTGTTCAGCCCCTTGTGTGTCTTCTGCTTTGGCATTGCGGACCCTCGGGACGGTCTGAATCCAGCCAGCAAAACGAGAAACATGCTAGCAGAACCGAGCTGGCAAGGCAAACTTCAGAAACGGATGGAGAACCCGTCGAATTCAGCGGTGCCGGGGCTCTCGTTCCGTTGTGCGTCGCGGATGTAACCTGCCATTGCCTCCTCGACGGCGGCAACGAACCGCTGCAACTCCGACCGGGGGGCCTCCGCGACCAACTCGACCCGCCCATCCGGCAGGTTGCGGACGTACCCGGCCACCGCGGACCGGCGGGCCACCCGCTCGACCGTGTACCGAAACCCCACACCCTGCACGATCCCCGAGAAGAGGATCGTCCAGCGAACACGCTCATGGACACCGGGCATGGGTGACCTGCGCTACTTGGCTTTCTCGAAGTCTTCGAGCTTCCTGAGGCACTTGCCAGCCTGATCGCCCTTGAGCAGGAAGACCTTCTTCGAGCCGGCCAGCACGGCGTACCGGCTATTGTCGGGGTCCTCGGCGGGGCCGCTCTTGGACACCAGGATCTCGATCCGCTCGCCACCCTCCGGGACGACGGCCACCCGGTTCACCTGCTTGTCGAGTTCGTATTTGCTCAGGTCCGTCGTGGCATACGCGACGTAGCGGTGCGTCTTGAGATCGCGGAAGTCGTTGAGCGCCTCGGTCACCTTCTCCTTGTCGATCGGCAGAACGGGGTCGGCCGCGTACGTCCAGTCCTCGTCCGACTTGCGGAACGTCAGGTCCCGCTCGTCGGTGCGGAACGCCACCTCGATCACGTCGTCAACCTCGAACTTGACGATCTGCCGGTCATGCATCTCGGCGACGGCGTCTTCGTAAACCTTGCTGTCCAGCTCGTAGACCATGTCGCTCTTGCCGTCGGCGCGACAGGCGTAGGTCTTGCCGTCTTGCCGGCTGAGCAGCAGGCGGTAGATCGTGGGGGCCGGCGGCGGAGCCGCCGGGCGGGTCTCCGCGGGCCGGTTGGCGGAGGGCGTATCTGTCGATGCGGTGCCCGCCGGTCGCGTGGTCGCGGAATCGGAGCCCTGCGACGGCTGCGTGGCCGCCCTCAGTAATGCCAGTTCGTCCTTGATGATCTTGGTTAGCTCGGGCTTCTCCTCGTCAGGGTGTTCTCTCTGATATTGCAGCAGGCTTTCGAGCTTGGCGATCTCTTTCTGGGTCTCCTCCGGCGACATGTTGGCCAGATCCTTCGCTGGCCGGGTCGCGGGACCGTCAGCCGGTTGCGTGGCCGCAGCCTCTTCGCCGGGCTGGGTTTCGGTCTTGGGCTCGCCGACGACCTTGGCATCGGGCTCGGCCGTCAACGGCTGGAGGTGAACGGCCAAGGTGACGGCCGGTGAGTCCAGGCCGAAGCGGGCCTTGTCGCCCGCTGCCGCCACCCGCTTGGCCCGCAACGACGACAGATCCTGCAGGAGGTTGCGGACCGCATCCGCGTCGGCGGCCGCTTCCACCGGCCCGACGAGCGACCACTTGTGGTTGGTCTTGGCGAGGACGACGGGGTCAGCTCCCGCTCGGGCGATCTCGATCCGCTTGGCCCGCCCCTGCGGGAAGGTCATGACCTTGCGATCCCGATAGGATACCGGCCCCGCCAGAAGCTGGGCTGCGTCATCCTCGCGAACGACCACGGTCGCTTCTTCCGCCGCATTGCGAACGTAGACCATTTTGCCGCTGGGGCTCGCCGGGCCGACGAGAATTGTAGTCGGGTTCGCCTGGCCTTCCTGGGTGACGGTGATCCTGCCCCGGGGGTTGTCCCAATCGGTCGCGACCACGAGTCTGTCCGGGTCAACGAAATCAACGGCCTTCAGCTCGCGCACCGCCTTGATCAGATCTTCAACCATAGCGGAATCGCACTGTGCCCCGTCGGCGAAGCCCCATTTGCCGTCCCGCTTGGCGAGCGTCATGATCCCGTCCGGCGTGCGCGACACCACCTTGATGACCTTGGCTGAGTCGATCTTGGCCAGGGACTTCTCCCTCAGTTCGGACAGGTCGGGCGAAAGTTCCTTGAGGGTGTACTCCGTAACGGAGAAAACCCAGGGTGCGGACTTGATTCGGGCGAAGTAGGAGTTGTCATCGGCTGCACCACCGACCAGCAGCACGTGGGTCGTGGTCTCGGTGGAAGGCTGGGTGTCCGCCGGCTTGGTGTCGGGATCGCCCGGCTCGGCCTTGGCCGGTATCGTCTTGGCGGTCTCCATCGTAACCTTGAGCCGGGGCGCGTCGAGACCATAGGGCCGGTACGAAGCGGGCTCGTCCTCCACCCATTCCTCAGCGCGCAGGGTGGTGAATTGCCGGGCCACACGATCCGCCCGGGCCTTGTCGGCTCGCCCCCGGGCCGGGCGCTCGATCACCCAGTCGTCGCCGCTCTTGACCAACTTGAAGCCGGCCACGCCGGTCACCTCGACCTGGGTGACTTCCTTGAGATCGGCCTTGAGCACACCCTTGTCCCGGTAACTCGACAGCCGCTTGGTGAACGCGCTGCTGAGGTCCTCCTGGGTCTCATAGATCGTGTCCGCCCCACCCCGCCGAATGTAGTTGCCCTTGCCGGTGGGCAATCGAGACCCGAGCGCCAGCTCTGCCGCCACCTTGTCGCCCTTGAATAACTTCACGATCGCCACCGGCTTGGTGAGACCGGAGACCGAGTCGCGGGGACGATCCTCGTTGCCCGTGGGGTATTCCTTGAGGTACTTGACGCCGGTCACCTTGTCCACGATCGACTTGACCTCCCAGTCGGTGGCCGGGCACGAGATCGGCTCGACCATCATCCAGGTGTCGTCCTGCTTCTCGAAGACGCGTTGGGGGTGCCTGCTGCCCCTGACCGCCACCTCGACGCGGTCGATGTCTTCGGACTTGAGATCAAAAAGCGCCTTGGCGGTCGTTGTCGGTTCCGGGACTGCCTGTCGCTCTTCCCACGGCTTGGCGACGAGAAACAGGTAGGCTGCCACCACCACCGCCACGATTGCTACAATGAGGGTCGTCCTTGTGTTCATGGCCGTCTATTTTCTCCGTACCAGCACCACCACTCCGCCGGCGATCAGCACCGCGAACGCCCAGCCGGCCGCGATCAGCCACACTCTCTTCTGGGTGCCGGGTTCCAGGACCGGCACCAGCGGGACCTCAGCCGGGCCGGCAGCGATCATGTTCTCCTCCCCGCTCAGCCAGTACACCGCGTTGACGAACAACTCGGCATTCTCCGTGGGCGGCGGATCGGTCACGAACCGTGCCCGCTTACCCTCGAACCGCGGTACCCGTCGGGTGAGGTGGAAATCGGCGACCGACACGCCCGTCCCCATGACGACTATCCTGCTGAAAGCGGGCTCGGCCCGGCCGGCGGGCCTGGTCTCAGCCCCGGCGTTCTCGGGCGCCTCCTCGCCGGATTTCTGAACGGCTTTCCGAGCGGCCAGGATAACCGAGAACGGCGGCTCCCACGATGTCTGGGGGTCCTTGGCGAACAGCCCCCGCCGCTCGCCGCTGCGCAGGATGTCACTGATCCGGCGAATACCCTCGTTGTCCTCCGCCCACAGGTCGTGCGTGCTCTCGGGCACCTTGAGCACCGGCGTGATCGTTACTCCGTCGGGGATTGTGCCCGTGGCCGTGACGCTGTCGCGCACCGTCGTCACCGGGCACACGTCAGCCATCAAGACCCGCCTGGCTCTGAGCGGCTTGCCGATCGGGTGATCGGTGAAGCTGCTGAGCTGCATGTGGCTGATCTGCTCGACGTCGATGGCATAGCGATCGACTTCTCGGGAGTCGGGCACGAGACGAAGCAGGCGATACCCACAGTGAGCCTCAATGCCCCAGTCCTCCTTGAGCAGTCCGTTGTAAGGGTATTCGACCGGCGGCATCGGTCCGAACATACTCATCCGCGAGAGCTCCCAGGCGGCCAGGAAGACCGCCCGCGCCCCCTCCTTGTCCGCCAGAAGCCCGCGAACCTGGTCAAGCTCCGCCTTGCCGAACGATTTCTCGGGCGGTTGCCGCATCATCGGGTTCGGCGGCATGGGCGAGGCGGGGGGGAGGAAAACATAGATGGCCCGGGTCCCTTCCTCGGGTTCGGGCTTGGCGGCGTCATCACCTTCCGCCCCGAGGTTCCATTCCTTCACCGCGAAGTTGGCCAGCTCCAGTCTCTCTTTCAGGGCGCTCAGCTCGGAAAGGGGAATACGCCCGGTATTGAGCCGTTGGCCGAATTGACGCATCTGAGGTGATGGTTCCGTCTCGTATCCGACGAAGATCACCGTGGCAAAGGGCTTGTCGGTCTGCATCGACAGCAGGGCACCGGAGATCGCCGCGTCGCCGTCGAACACCCGCCGTTGCTCCGATTCCTTGTCCGCCATCCCCATCCGCCCGGCCAGCGGATCCGCAAGAGGCCAGACCTCATCGAACTTCACCACGCTCACCTCATCGCCGCTCTCCACCACGACGATGTTGTCCTCCTGCAGGCGCTCGGCAATATCGTCCAGCTCCAGCTCGGGCAGATCATCGATCTTCGTGCTGACCTCCTTGAGCCTGTCGAGGACCTCCTTGAACAGCTCCCCAGCGCTGCCCCGGGCCAGCAGAGCCTTGCTGTCGGCGTCGAGGTGAGTTCCCTCGTCCAGGATCGCCAGGACGTTCGTCTTCCACACGTCCAGCAATTGTTCTACCTGCGGGGCAACCTTACGCATCTCGCGGACGTAGTGTTGAAGCTGGTCCCGGCGCTGCTCCTGCATGAGAACCTGCCGGATTCCCTGGCCCTTGCCGCTCAGGTCCTCGGCCGTCTCGGCCAGGAGGAGTGTCAGCGGCATCTTGATCACGAGCGGTCCCTGCCGGACCCCGACCAGCCAGTCGGGATGCTGCTCCATCGCGGGATTCGCCTTCACGAATGCGTTGACCCGCCCGGACTCTTCGACCAGGGCGCTGCTGAGTGCGTTGGCCGCTTTGGCGACCGCCTGAAGCACCGGCTTGGGTTCGTCGGGCACGTTGGCGTCCTCCGGGTCACCGGCGGCCCGGGCCAGGTTCTTCATCAGCATGTCCAGGACCCCGACCTGCTCCCGCGTCCTGGTGGCAAACTCCGAGTTGGGGTCGGCCAGGAGCCCGGCCAGCTCGTCCATCTTCTTGAGCCAGTCCCGCGTGGCCTCGAGGTCCTTCTTGAGCTGGTCATTGGCCTCCTTGATCTTGCGGTTCGCTTCCTGATAGAGGGGGATTCCCTCGCGGTGGACCAGGCTGTCCACTTCCTGCTTTGTTTCCCCGATATCGTCCAGGTCTTTCTGAAGGCGGCTGGCGTGCCGGGCGAGGGTGGTGAACCCGCTCAGCCAGGACTTGTCATCCCGTACGATCTTGTCGATCTCCTGGCGGACCGGGGCCAGGGCGGTTGCCAGCTCGCCCCAGACGGAGTCCGCCAGCGTTACCGCCTTGTCGTACTGCTGAGCCGCGGATCCGAACTTGCTCTGAACCCGATCGCGAAGCTCCGCCCGCTGGTTGCCGCTGTGCAGATGCTCGATCGTCACGTTGCGGTTGAGCTGTCTGATTTCCTCACAGAGGTCCTGGAGCTTGGGGAGGTACTTCTTGCGAGAAGTATCGGGCTCGTCGGAGGTGTAGACCGTGGTCAGCCTGATGTCGCCCTTGGCATTCGCGATAACGTGTTTGGCCCGGTCGCTCAGCCGGTGACTGGAAAAACCGCCCGCCAGATCGCTCCGGATGTTCTTCCAGTGCCCCAGCCAGTTCAGGGCGACCGTCAGGAACAAAACCAACAGCATCAGGATCGTCACGTTCGTGCCGAAGAAGAATCGACGCCCCGCCGCGCTCGTGCCGTGCTCTTTTTCAGTTATCGCCATCGTCGGGACTCCAGAACTTTTGTCGCCAGGAACAGGAACAGGCCTGCCCCGGAGAGGAAGAAGATCAGGCTCCGGGTATCAATGATGCCCTTGCTGAAGTCGGAGAAGTGGCCCAGAACGTTCAGGTAGGAGCAGACGTTTCGCTGCCAGAGCTGCCCGGCGTACTCCGCCCCGTAGTCGGCAACGAATGTGAAGGCGGCCAGCACCGAAATGGCAATGAGGGCCGCCAGGAGCTGGTGCCGGGTGCAGCAACTGGCGAACAGCCCGATCGCAATGAACAGCGCACCCAGCAGGATCAGGCCAAGATACCCGCCGAAAACAACGCTGCCGATCGGGTCGGCCTGGATCGCCATCATGATCAGGTGCGGGATCGTCGTGGCCAGCAGGGCGACGTAGAACAACAACGCGCCGAAGAACTTGCCCAGAATCACCGACGCGTCGGTCACCGGGGCCGTCATCAGCGTCTCGATCGTGTCGGTGGCGAATTCATCAGCCACCAACCGCATGGTGAGCAGCGGCAGGGCAAACACCAGCACGCTCGCCATGTGCTCGAACAGCGTTCGCATGCTGGCTTCGTTGCCCGCCACCAGTGTTTCCGTGACGAAGGAATAGCCGGTCAAGAGTAGGAAGATGAACCCGACCACGTAAGCGATCGGGGAGTAGAACAGCGAGGCCAGCTCGCGCTGGGTGATCGCGGCCAAAGCCGCCCCGCTGCCCCCGCCCGCCTTGCTCGCCGGGCCACCCTCGAGTTGCGAACGCTCGCTCGACGTCACGCCCTCGGAAGCCGACGCCTTTGCCTGTGTCTCTGCCGACATCGAGAATCCCTCAATTGTGCCGATGGTAATGCGACATTCATCATCGCCTGGCTCAACGAGCCTGATTCCAATCCGTGATACCCTGCCCTCATTCCATGGCAGCCTGGGCTGCAACGTACGAGCGGCCGACCTACCGCGCCGCGGCCCCCGCCTCGGTAGACTGCGCGGTGATCTGAATGAAGAACTCCTCCAGGCTGCCCACCTCCAGCCGCAGCTCACGCAGCCCCCAGTTCCTCGAGGCAACCAGGGCTGCGATCTCCTCGCGAACATCCCGGCGGTCCGTACTCTCGATCCGGAGCCGGTTCCACCCTTCGGCCGCTGTCGCGTCCACACGCCCCACCCCCCTGACCTGTTGCACCGCCTGGGTGACTTCCCCCTTCGGCCCACGGATCTCGGCAATGAGCCGTGATGCCCCCTTGATCCGATCCCGAACGTCATGGATCGACCCGCTGGCCCGGATCTTGCCCCCCGCGATGATGATCATTCGCTGACACGTCGCCTCCACTTCGGGCAGGATGTGGGAGCTGAGGATGATCGTGTGCCGCTTGGCCAACTCGGCAATCAGCTTTCGCGTTTCGCGAATCTGGTTCGGGTCGAGCCCGAGCGTCGGCTCATCCAGAACGAGCACCTTGGGATCGTGCAGCAGGGCGTCGGCCAATCCCACCCGCTGCTTCATGCCCTTGGAGAGCTGGCCGATGGGACGATCGACGAAGTCGCCCAGCCAGCAGCGATCGACCACCCCTTTGATGGCTGAGGTCCGATCCCCCCGGCCCATGCCCCGCAGTTTGCCCCGGAAGTTCAGGAACTCCCGAACCCGCATCTCCGGGTACAGCGGGTTGCCCTCCGGCAAATACCCGACCCGCCGGCGAACCTCGAGCGACTGCGTGAACACGTCAAAGCCCGCCACCGAAGCCGACCCGCTCGTTGCCGGCATGAAGCAGGTCAGGATGCGAAGCGTGGTCGTCTTACCCGCCCCGTTGGGCCCCAGGAAACCAACGATCTCGCCCTCGGCCACCCGAAACGAGACGTTGTCGACCGCCAAATGGGGCCCGTAGCACTTCGTCAGATTCTTTGCCCGGATCATCAGGGACTCGCTCCTTTTGTCCGCTGTGCACGGCGATCACCAACCGCGAGAATGGCTCCCCTTGGCATTGCACCATCACCCGTTAATTGGCAGTAACCCTTCAAGTTCCCGGCGCCCCGGCTGACCGAGCCCCGGACGCTGTGAGTATCGGGTACGCAACCAGCACAGACGGGGTTCAAAGTCCTCGCGGGGGGAGCCGGAAGACAACCCCACTTGCAAGGGTCAGACTAGATAGCAGGAGGGCTTCGAGGTGTCAAGCCCCGCGCGTGTTTTCCGGGGGCTTCGGCAGGGCATTTCACCTGATCCGGGTTATTCATGAATAGACTCACCACGGAGACACAAAGGCCACCGAGAAAAGAAGTTAGGTGAGATCCTCCTCGGTCGCGGCTTTGACAGAGTGTTGAGGACCATGTCGAAACCCGAGTGGTTGATTTCAACTGATTTCTTTGTCTTCTCCGCGCTCTCCGTGACTCCGTGGTGAATGATCCAGATTAGCGACCTCCGACGCGATCAGGCCCGGTTCCGAGACGGTCAGAGCCGGCCTCCGTGAGCCCGGTGGCTCCTCGGATGGGGATTTCACGCCCCGAAGAGCCACCGGGCTCCCGGAGCTCGGCTCGGGGCCGTTGCCCACGCTGCACACGTACAAAGCCCGCGGCGCTTTGTTATCGAGGTCGGTCAGTTTGAGTAAACACCTACCCGGCCCGGGCCCGGGCCCTGCCCGGTCGATCCCGGTTGCCTCGTTCAGCCATTTAGGCTAAACTTGAAGCCGACAAGATGGTCAGGCGGGCGGCTGTGAGGCCCTTGTCCAGTCCCTACTGACCAGCAGAAATGCGGTTTCCCAGGCGCAGCCAGAGGCCATTGGGTCTCGCCGGAGGATCACGCGGCGGGAACGTCCACCGGCCGCCGCAGTAGGCAAGAGTGCTTTCCATGAGGTCAACCAATCGTTATCGCGCGTTCACGCTGATCGAGTTGCTGGTCGTGGTCGCGATCATCGCGCTGCTGCTGTCCATTCTGTTGCCCTCGCTCAATCAGGCCCGCGAACAGGCCAGGGTGGCCAAGTGCCTGGCGAATCTGAAAGCCCTCGGTATCGCCGTCGTCGGCTACGTCCAGAACGAGAAGGACAGGTTTTGCTGGGCCACCTCTCGGAGTCCGGGCGGGCAGACCTACATCGCCTCGAATGGCTATGGCGGAAAACGGGGCGATGGGGGGGGAGAAGATCCCGACCTGTACCTGGATGTCTACGCGCGACCCGGCGGCGCGTACAACTTCCCGGCACGGATGCGGCCGCTCAACCGATACGTCGTGCCGACGACGAAATTCGGCGACGATTCGGAGCTCAGAGTTTATGAGTGCCCCTCGGACTACGGGGTGCGAAACCGAACCAGGCCGGTGGGATCACCGTCTGACAAATCGGCGTACGAAGTCACCGGCACCAGTTACCAGATGAACACGATCTGGCGGAGCTATCTCATCAAGCAGGAGGGCCTCACGGGCACCGCATTGACCGCCCGCACTGATGCATTGAAGGACAGCATTCTCCGCCTCTTCCGCAAGAAGGGACCGACCAGAGCCATCATCCTGCAGGAAGACCCCTGCGACGTCGCCACGGGTGGTGTCTTCTACGAGTGGCCGTGGCAACTGAAGATGATCGGCTGGCACGGCAAAGCCAATCGCCACAGCATTCTGTTTCTCGATGGTCACGCGAAGAATCTCCTCGTTGACCATCGATTGAATGTCGATCATCGAAGGGACAGCACCTTGTTCCAGGAGTGCCCGACGGGTTCGCTCCCGAACGCTGACTGCACCCATGGGACCAGCGACTGGGTTTCTCATGTCGACTACGGGGACCAGTAGGCTTGTCCTTTTTGATCCACCAGACGTCTGTTGCCCCCGGAAGTGACCGGCTCAAGGGATCGGATCTCTGTCCTGGTTACCCGGATCGGAGTAACTGATGGCAGTTCAGTACCGGCGCGAAGAGCAGACCAAAGGCGCTCTGATCGTCAAGATCGCGGTGATCGCGCTCGCCCTGGCCGGAGCGCTGTATCTCGCACTTCGCGGCAATCCGGACCAGGCCCAGCTCGACACCCCGGAATCCGCCGATCCCTATATCTGCCTCAATTGCGGGCAGGTGTTCAAGGTCACGCCCGCGGAGTTCGAGAGACTCGCCAGCAACGGCGGTATCCACGCCCCCAGCGATCCTGAGGGAGCCGGTGTCATCACGTTGCGTTGCCCGAAGTGTGGGCAACTCGCCGGCGTGCGGGCTTACCCCTGCCCCAATGACCAGACCATGTTCCCCCGCCGGTTGGAGGACGGGAGGCCCGGTCGCTGCCCGAAATGCGGCTGGTCGTTCTACGCCCGCTAGCGACAGCCGAAAGCTCCCGCAACCGGCGCCTTGTTGAGCATCCTGAGGCGGACCGCCTTTTTCTGGTCCGCAATTTGAACACAGAACCCTCGGGAAGATCATGCGCGCAAATCGCGCGCCTCTTCCGCCGTAAGGTTCTAACCCGCGGCAAGACGATGGAAAGAACGGAGAGGGCGGGATTCGAACCCGCGGTACGGTTACCCGCACACTGGTTTTCGAAACCAGCACCATCAGCCACTCGGTCACCTCTCCCGGGAACTATTGCCCAGGCTCCCCGCCTGCAGTAGCCTGTATCGGCACCGACGAGAGGGCAGAAGTCGAGGGCCGATAGCCAGGACAGGGCCTCTCATACATGTGTCCCGATCGTACAATTCGCTGCCGGTCAATATCGCCGAGCTAAGAGCGGCAGTCAAGAGGTTCACGGCCTGTTCCAGAACGGATCCAACGGCGAGTACTGCCCCCCCTCGACGAGGCTCGCAAACGCGCCTGCTGGGGCAGAGATGTCACCGGTGGGATCATGGGCGTGCTCCACCCGCCGGTCCCGCGGGATCTTTGCTGTGTCGAGCCATGTCGCGACCTCCACGGGCGATACGGTGCCCTCAGTTCGGCTCGTCTCGTTTCCTTAGTTGAGCGGAGCACTCCTGGACCGGTTCCGGCCGACGCCGCATATCACCCCGCAACGTTGCCACAAACTCGGTAACGGATTCCAGAATCCAGCGATTCGCCTTGTTCGCGGCACCCTGCTCGGTTATCATGTCATATTGAACAGAAGTGCAGTTCTGGTTCACTCCCTCGGCTGTCCTGCGTCCTGGAGGATGAAATGATGCGAAGCAGTAGCAGTGGTGACGTTGTTTTTCTTCGCCGGGGGCGGGTACTCCAGCCGGTGGCGTCTGCGGTGATGGTGTTGCTTCTGGCAGGGCGGGCTTGGGGACAGAACCTGCTCTCAAATCCGGGCTTCGAGACCGGCAGCTTTAGGTAAGCGCGCGACCAAGCCCACGGTGGTTGCGGGCGGGTTGGGAGGCCTGGGCG
>CAZOIA010000139.1:0-15169 GCA_964579675.1 uncultured Planctomycetales bacterium
CGCGCATTCGACTGACCAAGGGGCGAACGAAGTTCTCGTATGTGCCCTACGGATCAGCCGACGGGACGTATCCGCACTACGCGATCAATTCGCGCATCATCGCTGTGCACGGATGGTCATACGCTCGCCACGCAACGAAGAACCACCTGCAGATCAGCCAGGGCAAAAGCGTCATCCACGGTCATACGCACCGGGCCGACGCGTGCATCATCCAGAACATCTGGTCGCCGGGGAAGATCGTCCAGGCCAGAAGCGCCGGCTGCCTGTGCAAGCCGATCCCGCTTTATGGCACGGGCCGGCCCGTAGAGTGGGTCAACGCGTTCATCCTCGGCTACCTCGGACGTCGCAGCGATACGCTCTACACCATCCCGATCATGGACAGCCGCTGCATCCTGCCCGATGGCACGGAGGTGGTGGCATGACGCAAGGGCTGCTGTCACCTCCACCGTCGTCCACGATCACATTGCGGCCGTACCAGATTGAAGCGGTCAGTGCCGTCTACGACCACCTGCGAACGCGGGACGACAACCCCTGCGTGGTCATCCCGACAGCTGGCGGCAAGACGCCCGTGATGGCGACCACTTGCCGCGACGCCGTTGAGCAGTGGGATGGCCGCGTGCTCATCCTCGCCCACGTCAAGGAGCTGCTCGAGCAGGCCGTCGACAAGCTGCACGCGATGGCCCCGGACTTGTGGAACCGGATCGGGGTCTACTCGGCCGGCCTGAAGAGCCGGGACACTGAGCATCCGATCATCGTGGCGGGCATCCAGAGCGTCTACCGCCGTGCGGTGGAGCTGGATCGGTTCGACCTGGTGATCGTAGATGAGTGCCACCTCATCCCGCCTGACGGTGAGGGGATGTACCGCACGTTCCTGGCCGAGGCGCAAGTGGTCAATCCGGACGTGCGACTGATTGGCTTGACCGCCACGCCGTACCGCATGACGACCGGCACGATCTGCGGGCCGGACAACCTCCTCAACCACGTCTGTTACGAGATAGGCGTTCGGGAGCTGATCGTTCATGGTTACCTCTGCCCCCTGAGGAGCAAAGCGGGCAAGTGGAAGGTGGACACGTCGGGACTGCACCTGCGCGGTGGCGAGTTCATCGCCGGCGAGGTCGAGCAGCTCATGGACGATGACGCGCTCGTCCGCTCGGCCTGTCGCGAGATCGTCGAGCACACGCGAGATCGCCACTCGGTGCTGATCTTCGCCAGTGGGGTGAAACATGCGGAGCACGTCCAGCGCGTGCTCGGCGGAATGGGCCACGAGTGCGGGTTCGTCCACGCCGAGACGCTGCCCTTCGACCGCACCGACACGCTGAAGCGATTCCGCAACGGCGATTTGAAGTACCTGGTCAACGTGAACGTGCTGACCACCGGCTTCGACGCCCCGAACATGGACTGCGTCGCCCTGCTGCGCCCAACGAATTCGCCTGGGCTTTACTACCAAATGGTCGGGAGGGGCTTTCGCCTGCATCTGGGCAAGACCGACTGTCTGGTGCTCGACTTCGGTGGCAACATTCTACGCCACGGGCCGGTAGACAACCTGCGGATCAAAGACCCGGGCCACGGCAATGGCGAAGCCCCGGCCAAGGAGTGCCCGGAGTGCCAGGCGGTAATCCACGCCGCCTACGCCACCTGCCCGGAGTGTGGCCACGAATTCCCGCCACCCGAGCGGCAACGCCATGACCAGGAAGCGTCCACGGCTGGCGTCCTTTCCGGCGAGGCGACGGACACTGAGTACGAGGTCACCGACGTCTACTACAGCGTCCACGCCAAGCGCGACGCGCCAGAGGATCATCCGCGCAACATGCGCGTCGAATATCGCATCGGCTTCAACCAGTACGTCTCCGAGTGGGTCTGCTTCGAGCACTCGGGCTACGCCCGTGCCAAAGCCGAGTCCTGGTGGCGCCAGCGCAGCCACGAGCCGGTGCCGGCCACGGCGGAAGAGGCGGTCGAACTGGCCGAGATGGGCGCGCTGGCCAAGACGCTGGCGATCACCGTCCGGCGCGTAACGGGCGAGAAGTACGACCGCGTCATCCGCCACACGCTCGGCCCGGTCCCGCCGCGGCCGGAGGATCCGGACCAGTTCGACGACAGCGAGCCGCTGGCCTGCGGCATCGGCGACGAGGACGTGCCGTTTTGAGGAGGAAGTGCAACCGTTGAGGGCGTCGCATGAGTGAGTCCCCGAACCCGCTGCTCGAAGCTGCGCTCGCCTACGCTCGCATGGGGCTGCCAGTGTTCCCCTGCGCGCCGGGCCGCAAGGCGCCGCTGACCGACAACGGGTTCCGTGACGCCACGACCGACGAGGCGACGGTCCGCAAATGGTGGCGCGATAACCCGCGGGCCAACATCGGCATGCCGACGGGCACCGCCAGCGGCCTGATCGTGCTGGACATCGATCCCCGCCACGGCGGTGACACGGGCCTCGATGCTCTCCAGAGCCGACACGAGAAGTTGCCCGACACCGCCGAGAGCATCACTGGCGATGGTGGGCGGCACATCTTCATACGCCATCCCGGCGGCTGCGTGCCATGCAGTCAGGGCGAGCTGACTCCCGGTGTGGATGTGAAGGGCGACGGCGGCTATGTCGTGCTGCCGCCCAGCATTCATCCCAACGGGAACGAGTATACCTGGGCGGAACCGCTCGCGATCCCGGATGTCCCGCCCGCGGCGTGCCCGTCATGGCTGGTGGAGCTCGTCTGCAAGGACGCGACTGCGGCGCCGCAGTCGCCGACCTCGGGGGATGCAGACGACGCCAACCCGATTCCCGATGGCCAGCGCAACAGCACGCTGGCGCGGCTGGCCGGCGGCATGCGCCGTCACGGCATGAGCCGCGCCGAGATCCTCGCCGCTCTGCAAGTGACCAACCAGAGCCGATGCCGGCCGCCCCTGCCCGACGCCGAGGTGGAACGGATCGCCGCCAGCGTGGCGCGGTACGCGCCCGACGCAGTCTCCGTTGCGCTCGCGGAGGATCACTACGAGCAGATCTTCGGAGCGCGACGCGATGAGAAACGCGAGGGCGACATGCCCGCCCTCGCCGATCCCGGCCCGCTGCCGGACGAACTGCTCCGCATGCCCGGCTTCGTCGGCGAACTTATGGACCATTGCCTGGAGACCGCGCCCTACCCGAGCCCGGTTATGGCGTTCTGTGGAGCCCTTGCCCTGCAGGCGTTCCTCGCCGGTCGGCGCGTGCGCGACCCGGCCGACAACCGCACCAACGTCTACCTGCTGGGCCTGGCTCATTCGGCCGCGGGCAAGGACTGGCCCCGCAAGGTCAACACGCGGATCGTCCACGAGATCGGCATGGCTGGCTGGCTCGGAGAACGGTTCGCCTCGGGGGAGGGCGTGCAGGATGCGCTGTTCGCCAGCCCGTGCATGTTGTTCCAGACCGACGAGATCGACGGCATCCTTCAGTCGATCAACAAGGCCAAGGACGCCCGACACGAGAGCATCATGAGCACGCTCCTGACGCTCTACTCCGCGTCGAACAGCGTGTTCCCGATGCGGCGCAAGGCCGGCAAGGAATCGCCCGGGGTCATTGATCAGCCCAACCTGGTCATACTCGGCACGGCGATTCCGAACCACTACTACCAGGCGCTCTCCGAGCGGATGCTCACCAACGGCTTCTTCGCCCGCATGATCATCCTGGAGGCGGGCAAACGCGGCACAGGCCAAGAGCCAAGCATTCGCGATCTACCGCCGCGCATTCTCGAGACGGCACACTGGTGGGCGGACTTCCGGCCTGGCAACGGCAACCTGGAGCAGTGGCATCCGGTCCCGGCCGTCGTCGAGCAGACGAAGCAGGCCCTGGATGTGCTCGTCGAGACCCGCGTGGAAGCCGAGACCGAGTACGACCGCGCGGAGGCCAACGGCGATCCGGTGGGCACGACGGTCTGGGGACGCGTCAGCGAGCAGGCCCGCAAGCTGGCGCTGCTCCACGCGGTCAGTGAGAACCACACGAAGCCGCGCATCGGTCTGGCTGCCGTGCAGTGGGCGTCGCGATTCGTGCTGCACCAGACCCGGCGCATGCTCTACATGGCTTCCAGCCACGTCGCGGATAACCCGTTCCACGCCGAGTGCCTCAAGCTCATGCAGAAGCTGCGGGACGCGCCGGGCCAGGAGCTGTCACACCAGGTGCTGCTCAAGCGGATGAAGATCAACGCGAAGGATTTCAGGGATCTGATCGAGACGTTGGTACAGCGCGGCGACGTGGCAGCCACGCAAGTCCCGACCAGCGGGCGGACAGGCGTGATCTATCGGCTGATCGCCGGTGGTGAAGAAAGGTGAAGGAAGTGAAGGAAGCCCTCGGGACGACCTCTCGGGAGGTGAAGCATGGTGAAGGAAGGCGAAGGAAGGGTGAAGAAAGATGTATAGGAACAACAACAACTTACATACTTCCTTCTCTCTTTCACCCCTACTCCCCCTCGCGCCTGTATTACGCGTGTGCGCGTGTATGAGGGGTGGGGGTGAAGGAGAAGGAAGCGAAGCAAGCCACGGGTCCTCCCTGCCAAGATGGCAGCCGAGGGGCCGCGGGAACGGGCGCGGGAATAGACAGAGTTTGTTTGGGCTGTCCGGTCCTGTCCGGTTTTTCGCCGACGGCCCGCCAGGGCGGCCACGGGGCGCGTTGCGGGCAACCCTGGGCGACCCAGGGTGGCCGGAGCGTAGGGTCGGTACCACCCGGGCCACGGTTTCGCCGCGGGTGACGTCGCTGGTTGTTTTGGGCTGGTCGCCGGGCGGACCACGATGCCGCCAGGAACCGCCCGGGAACGCGAACATGTGGCCCACGTGGCGACGTTTCGCGCCGGCTGGGCTGGTCGTCGCCCCCTCGCCCCGGAACGCCACGGGGGCCGCGGGGGCGCGTCCTGGGCGAGAATGCGAGCGGGCGCAACTGAGCCCAATAACGGCAAGAAGTGCAATACGGCACACGCAGGTGAAAGACGCCATGCTCAATTGCCCACGGCCAGGACAACGGGTGATGCTGCGATACCGTCGGCCCCTTCGTGATGCTGGGATGCCGCATGGCGTCCGCGGCGTCGTGCTGATTGTCGGCCGTGGCCCGGGGCCACGGAATCATCTGATTCGCTTGGATGACGGTCGGCACATGGCGGTGCCGGCAGGTCATGTCTTCAAGGAGGAAACCCATGCACATTGAACTGCGGCCGCTGGCTGACATCAAACCCTACGAGAAGAACCCCCGGATCAACGATGCGGCGGTAGATGCCGTGGCCGAGTCGATTCGTCGGTTCGGATTCCGCCAGCCGATTGTGGTGGATCCCGAGGGCGTCATCGTCTGTGGCCACACGCGGTGGAAAGCGGCCCAGAAGCTCGGGCTGACCGACGTGCCCGTCCACGTTGCGAAGGATCTGACGCCCGAGCAGATTCGGGCGTACAGGATCGCTGATAACAAGAGCGCCGAGCTGGCTGAGTGGAACCTGGAGCTGCTGCCCATCGAGCTGGCTGAGCTCCAGGGCGCCGGCATCGACTGGTCGCTACTCGGTTTCGACCAGGACGAGCTGGCCAAGCTGCTCGATCCGGGCGTGAAGGCCGGCCTGACCGATCCCGATGAAGTGCCCGAGCCACCGGACGAGGCGATCACACAGCCCGGCGACCTCTGGATCCTCGGCGAGCACCGGCTGCTGTGCGGCGATGCGGGCAACTCAGACGACCTTGATCTTCTGATCGCCGTCAACCCCGTGAAGATGTTGGACCTGCCGGCCGGTTCCGACATCAAGCCACGGTTGTTGCCGGTTCATCTGGTCAATACCGATCCGCCCTATAATGTGAAGGTCGAACCGCGATCGAACAACGCCATCGCAGCCGGACTATCCTCGTTCTCGAACACCCACCACCAGAACTTCGACGTGAATCGCCATCCTGAGAAGGCCCAGGCCACGCACCGCAAGATGCGAGCCAAGGACCGGCCGCTCGAGAATGACTTCGTCAGCGACGAGGAGTTCGATCGACTGCTCCACGCTTGGTTCGGACAGATTGCCCGGATACTAGAACCGGGCCGGGGGTTCTACATCTGGGGCGGCTACGCGAACTGCGGCAACTACCCGCCGGTGCTGAAGGCCTGCGGGCTGTACTTTTCGCAGGCGATCATCTGGGTCAAAGAGCATCCCGTCCTGACCCGCAAGGACTACATGGGCAACCACGAGTGGTGCTTCTACGGCTGGCGGGAGGGGGCGGCACACCTCTTCCTGGGGCCGAACAACGCGGTGGACGTCTGGCCGATCAAGAAGGTCAACCCGCAGAGCATGATTCATTTGACGGAGAAGCCTGTGGAGCTGGCGGTACGGGCGATCCAGTACTCGTCGCGCCCGGGCGAGAACGTGCTGGATCTGTTCGGTGGCTCAGGCTCGACGATGATCGCGGCCGAGCAAACGGGACGCAGAGCATTCCTGATGGAGCTCGATCCGTTGTACTGCGATGTGATCGTCAGCCGATGGCAAAGCTTCACAGGAAAAACTGCCACGGTTGTCAAGGATGACTCAAATCCGATGTGTGTTCCGTCGGCCGGACAAGTATGCGAAAGGCAGCAGGATGATTGACAGAATGTAGCCGGCTGCAACAAACCGGAGGTCGGAGCCTATGAAGAAGACCGCCAAGGCAAGAAGCGAAGCGAGAGCACGCGTTGCTCCGGAAGATGAACTGGGTACGAACGATTCTGCAGTTCTCTTATACGCCTCGCTCTTGGCCTTTTGCAGCATTAGTACGAGGCGGACATATGCTACGAGGGATGGGAAAGCCCGTGTCTTCCCACATTCATACAGGTAGGCCAGCGCTGCGATCGCAGGTAGCAGCGCGAAGACCGTCGCGAGCGCTTCCCAGGTCAAGAGCACATGACCGCTCCGTGTTTCCTTTCAATCAGTATACCGACATTGTGGATGCAGACCAGTGGAAACGCCCCGGTCGAAGCCGAGGCGTTGATGGAAGGGAAGTGATGCGGTCAGCCATTCTCGGCCAAGGCGAAGTACTCCGTCATCGCGTCCAGATGGGCGCTGCTCGTGGCGGCGTAGTTGCGCCGGTAGCGCGTCGCGACGATGCCGCGTTCCTTGAGGAACGCGAGGGCAACGGCCACCTGCGTGGACGGCAGGCCCTCGCGCTCGGCCAGCGTCTCAAGCGTGAAGCCGTCCGTCGCCATTGGCGCGTGCGATGGGCCGTGGCCGATTTCGTCGACGGCGTGGGCGATCTGCTCAAACGATGCCCGCGGGCAGCGATGCTCGTACGGCTCGCTGCGTACCGGGACGACCTTACGGACGAGGTGCCCGTCGATAATCTCGAAGGTCTCGATGCGTTCATGCGTCGCCGTCATCGCAACCTCCTTCCTGCCCGCGGCCTTGGACCCTGCCCGTGGCGGGCTCATACTTCGTGCCGCAGGTCTCGCACTCGACGTGGTTGTCATCGACCCACGGCAGAAGGTCTGGGCACCACTCGCGGCATTCAGGGCACTCGCAGCCGGGCGGGACGGCCAGGTGTGTCCATTCGCCCTTGCCGACGAGGTCGCGGCGGTCGGATTCAGAGCTTCGTTGGCTCATGGATCGGCCCTCCTCGGCTGGACCTCGAACTCGCATACCCACAACTCGCCGTGCTCGTTGCGGTGCTCGTCGAGGTGGTCGCCGCTGGTCACGTCAACCTGGTACAGCCAGCCGTCGTCATAGTGGCTCGCGGTGATGAGGCCATTGCACTGCCCGGTGAAGTGATCGCTCCGGACATGGACGGGGGTCCCGTTGGCCAGCGGTGGTCTATCGTTCGTCGTGGTGTCCATGATTCACTTCCCCTTGGCGGCCACCACGTTGAACTCGAATTGTCCGCGCTCGACCTTGCGGAACCGGGAGATGGTGCCCGTGTCGACGGCCTTGCGGATTTCACGCAAGATGGCCGAGTACAACGTCGCCTGCGGTGTCTTGCCGTTGGGGCTGGTCCACAGGCCTCGCTCGGCCATCGCGGCGATCATGGCCTTGCAGGTCATGGGCTTGCCCTCGGCCTTCAGGACCTCCGCCGCCGCGTCCAGGGCGCTGACGCGCTTGGGCTTGGCATCCTTCTCCTTGCGGGCCCGCTTCTTGGGTCGGGCCGTCTCGAGCTTGGCGGCCTCATCATGCGTCGACTTGCTGCGGGGCGCCTCGCCAGTCTGCTGTTCGTTCTCCGCCGGCTTGCGAGCAGCCTTGCCTTCCTTCGCCGCGGGGGCCTTCTTCTGGTCGCCCTTGCTGGCGGCTGGACCTCGCAACCGCTGGGCGCTCTTGATGCGGATGCGCTTGCCCGTGGCGGTGTTCGTCGCATTCCAACCTCCGTGGCTGTTGGTGCTGTCGATGCGAACGGTCACAAGCTTGTCGCTGACCTTCGCACGGTACAGCCCTCCGATCTTCACTTCGTTCTTCTTCATCGCACGTCTCCTACGAAAAGGTCCTACCGCGTCCACGCGACGCGGTCTCTGAAAACACTCCGGTCAACCGTTGACCGGAACGGTCACAATCCGATGGCTGCCGTCGGGCAGCTCATGGTCATGCAGGTACGCGAACTCGACGCCGGCCCTGGCCAAGCGGTCGGCCTCGCTCGGCTCGACGACCAGGTGGCGGCCGCCGACGGTGATGGCCTGCCCGCGTCCGCTGGCGTCGGTCCACTGGATCGCCTCGTGGGCGTTGTCGAACTCGATGGCTTTCAGTTCGATGGTCATGGTTTCGTCTCCGTTTGTACGGGTCCCAAAGTCGATTTCTCAGTCCTCGAACGTACTGATGACCCGCCGGTACTCGGCCACGTCGCCGTTGGTACCGCGGCAGCCGTCCAGATAGCACTGAAGCGTCCGGGCGACCTGCCTATTCAAGGCGGTCTCTCTCGCGTCGGCCTCCAGCTCGAACGCCTCGCCGATCGGGACGCCCTCACCGTCGCGGCGCTCGACGACCCGCGTCACGCGAGTGCCGGTGATGATGATCCGGCGATTCTCGCGGCGGATGGTCGCCGTTCCCATCGGCCCCTCGATGTCGATCCGCATGGTCTTCATGGTCTTGCCTCCGCGGCTGGCCTGTTACCAGCCCGCCTTATCGAACACATGGTTGCACAGGCGAGCGGGGACTCGTTCGGCAACCACCGTATCCAGGTGCCAGATCATGTCCGCGGCCCGGGCAAACCGACCCCCGGCAATGGCTCGGCGAATCGCCCGCAGGTCCCGGACATCTTCCTCATAAAGGTGAGCGATGTCGTCGTCGGTTCGGCGTCTGCCGGCCCGCTGCCAATGGGCAATGCTGGCGTCGAATCGGGCCAGGTCTCGTTTCGTTCTCGTTGTCGTGGCCATTTCTGGGCCTCCTTTCACTCATGTCCTTACGCTGCTTTTGGCCGGAAGGGAAGGCGATTCTGCCCGGAATCTCGGGTTTTTAGTAGTTTCGGCAACACCGTACACATGTGTACCGACATGCAGTGTCGCCGAACGGCACGGCGGCGGGAGGCGGCATAGATGAGCGATCATGCGTCCAGCGCGCACGCCCCAGGGGCGATGAGCCCGACGGCAATCGCCGTGGCCGATGCGGCGCGCCTATTGTCGGCAGCGAGTGGGTATTCGGTGACACCTGAACAGATTCAGGCCGACATCGATGCGGGAGCGCCGACCAACCTCGACGGGACGATCAACCTGGTGCGCTACGCCGGCTGGCTCGTGAAGGAGATGTCCGCTCGTGGCGATTGATCCGCGAAAGCTTCGGCCGACGCAGCTCGTGCAGTTGCTGAACTCGACGCCGCTGGGCGAAGTGATCAGCGAGCGGCAACTCTACCGCCATCGTGCCAGAGCCGGGCTGCGGATCGGCGACGGTCGGACGATCGATCTGCTGCGGTACGTCGGCTGGCTGGTCCACGAGCGGCACAAGCCGAAGCCTGAGCCCGAGGGGCTCACCGGCTATGAGGCGCTCAAGGAGCGAGCGAGGCAACGGAACATTGAGCTGTCACTATCGGGGCGGGACATCGGCGAGCTGCCCGAGGTCGTGAACGCCGAGCGGAAGGCCAAGGCCGAGCGGGACTTCCGGTTCTTCTGCGAGCAGTACTTCCCCCAGACGTTCCATTTACCCTGGTCGCCGGATCATCTCAAGGTCGTTGCCAAGATCGAGCTCGCCGTGTTGGAGGGCGGGCTCTTCGCGATGGCGATGCCCCGGGCGAGCGGGAAGACGAGCCTGTGTGAGACCGCTTGCCTGTGGGCCTTGGTGTACGGGCACCGCGAGTTCGTCGCGCTCATCGGCAGTGACGAGGAGCACGCCGCCAACATGCTCGAAAGCATCAAGGCCGAGCTGGAGAACAGCGAGCGGCTGCTCGAGGACTTCCCCGAGGTCGTGTTTCCGATCCACGCGCTGGCGGGTATCCATCAGCGTGCCGCCGGGCAGCTCTACCAGGGGAAGCAGACGCACATCGGCTGGACGGCCAGGGAACTCGTGTTGCCAACGATTCCGGGCAGTAAGGCCTCGGGCGGGATCATTCGCGTCGCCGGGATCACCGGGCGCATTCGCGGGATGAAGCACAAGCGGGCCGACGGCACGAGCATCAGGCCGTCGCTTGTGCTCATCGACGATCCGCAGACAGACGAGTCGGCCCGCTCGCCATCGCAGTGTGCGACCCGCGAGCGCATCTTGGCCGGCGCAATCCTCGGCCTCGCCGGCCCGGGCAAGAAGATCGCCGGTCTCATGACGCTGACCGTCGTGCGCCCCGACGACATGGCCGACCGCATTCTCGATCGCGACAAGCACCCGCAATGGCAGGGTGAGCGCACGAAGATGGTCTACGCCTGGCCGGCGAACGAAGCGATGTGGGCTCGGTACACTGAGCTGTGGCGCGAGGGCATGCGGGCGGATCGTGGGATCGCGGAGGCAACCGCGTTTTACCGTGCCCACAGGGAAGAGATGGACGAGGGGGCGGTCATCGCTTGGCCGGAGCGGCATCACCCGGATGAACTGTCGGCCATTCAGCACGCCATCGATCTGAAGCTTGACCGTGGCGAGGCGGCGTTCTGGGCCGAGTACCAGAACGAGCCATTACCCGAGGACGTGCCCGACGACGACCTGCTCACCGCTGATCAGATCGCCGGGAAGGCGAACGGCCACAAGCGCGGCGAGATACCGATCGGATGTACGCACCTGACCATGTTCATCGACGTGCAGGCCAAGGCGCTGTTCTGGCTGGTAGCTGCGTGGGAGGACGACTTCGCCGGCTGCGTGATCGACTACGGCACCGAGCCGGATCAGAAGGCCGCGTACTTCACGCTGCGGGACGTGCGCCGGACGCTGGCGATGACAGCGCCGCGGGCGGGCCTGGAGGGCGCGATCTACGCCGGGCTGGAACGGCTCACGGATCGGATGATTGGGAAGGAATGGCGTCGCGATGACGGAGCCGCGGTCCGCATCGACCGCTGCCTGATCGACGCGAACTGGGGCCAGTCGTCGGACGTGGTCTACCAGTTCTGCCGGCAGAGCAAGTACGCCGGCGTCGTCATGCCCAGCCACGGGCGGTACGTCGGCGCTTCAAGCATTCCCTTCAGCGACTACAAGCGGAAGCGCGGCGACCGTGTGGGCCTGAACTGGCGCATCCCGGTTGTGAAGGGCAGACGGGCTGTCCGGCACGTGGTGTTCGACACGAACTACTGGAAGTCGTTCGTCCACGCGCGGTTTGCGGTGGCGATGGGTGATCCCGGGTGCCTGGCGCTCTTCGGCAGCAAGGCGGAGCAGCATCGCCTGCTGGCCGAGCACCTGACCTCAGAATACCGCGTGAAGACCGAGGGCCGTGGCCGAACCGTGGACGAGTGGAAACTCCGCGCCGACGGCCTGGACAACCACTGGCTCGACTGCCTGGTCGGCTGCGCGGTGGCGGCGTCGCTTCAGGGGGCGGCGCTGTTCGGCACGGATCTCCAGCCGGCGCCGAAACGGCGGCTCCGGCTATCGGAGTTGCAGGGGGCGAAGCGATGACGCAAGGCACGGAAGCCACCCAGAATCCGACCAACCAGCGCGGCCTTCGCTGCCCAAAGTGCGGGTGCGGGCACTTCCGGGTGATCTATGCGCGGGCGAAGGCGGACGGAAGAATCATCAGAAGGCGCGAATGCAGGTATTGCGGGAAGCGTATCACGACCAGCGCGCGGCTCACACAGTGAGATGAGGGAAGTTTCTACAGCAGCATACGCCTTACCGTCGGACTCACAACCTCAAGAGGTGATTCAGAGGGCGCCTCCACAACCGACCAATCAACAACGGATGAGTGTGTTGACGAAGGACCGAATGCCGCGATCGCGCCACGATGTGAAAACGACCTCCGCACCCGCAGAATACAGGGATCGCATAAAGGGAGCCGAGCGCACGGTTGGAACCGCAGCCACACGACATCCGGCTGAGCGACCCGCCTTGAGTCCGATGGCCGAGTCCTCGAAGACCAGTTGCCTATCTGGTCCGATCCCGAGCCTGCGCGCCGTCTCCCGGTACACGTCAGGGGCGGGCTTTGGAGACGAAACGTCCTCTCTGGCTACAACCATTTCGTCGCCGAACTCCGCGAGCAGGCCTGAGCGTTCGAGAAAGTTGAACGCGGCGGTTCGATCAGTCACGGTTCCGACTGCAATCGCCAATCCCCGGGTCTTGAGCCATCTTGCGAAGTCGCGGAACCCCCGTCTTGCCGTGATCCTTCTCCGTTTCCGCAATAACTCAGCGAAGTACGAGCGCTTTGTCGATAGCACTCCTTCCATCGATATGTTCCTACTTGCCAGACACACTATCTCTGCTGCTACCTCTTCGTCGGGCCCCCCAATGAAGTGGGGCAGTTGCAGCATCGCCTCACCCCGCGTAAGAACGACTCCGACGTCTGCCGCGGCACGTAGATGCGCGGCGTGATGAAGCGCCTCAACATCTACGATAGTCCCTTCCAGGTCGAACGCTACTCCTTCGACTGCGGCTGGCACACCTGCCTCCACTTCTCCTGAAGTTTTTCTTCACCCTGGCCCCAGCGCAAGAAGCCACTCAGACCCACCAGGAGGCAGTAGGCCACACCGAGTAAGCCGCAGATCCAGGCGCCTCTGTTCGAGGTAATGGAAACACCGAACACGAGCTTGAGCCCAAATGGAAAAGCCGCCGTGAAAGCACCAAGCATCAAGAACAACAGCGTCAGCGCCCTTGTGTAGCCGAAGTAAGAGAAACTCTTCCTGTAATTGGCCCAATCTTCCTCCCACTGGGAGCCCTTCATGCGCAAGTAAGTGGTGAAAATGCGGAGCATGCGCGAGAGCTGGAGTGTCAGCATAAACAGCCCGAACAGCATCAACATCAGGAAGCAGGAGACCGCGAACGTGAAACTTCCGATCTCCCGGATGGAACTCGTGTCCCTTGGAATTTGCCAACCGATTATCACGCCGAAAAGCGTAACGGCTGCCGTCATGAGTACGAAACGCTGGTTGACGATCTGATTCACCTCTCTATGGAGTTTGCGTAGGTCCTCCGAATTGGGGTCAGGCATGTGTCTCTCCTCATATCGACTTACCGCTAGGTTTCGATGCGCCTCCACGCTCACACGGCACGGCGCCGGCCAACGACAAGAGACATTGTAACTGAACTACCGCGGAGCGCGAAGCCTTGGTATGGTCGGCCAGTGGGCAGCTCGGTGGGTTTCGGAACCGCAAAGCCAAGGATGATCAGCGACGCCTCCACATGCGTAATGATCTCCGCCGAAGCGGCGAAGGACCCTTGAAGCACGTCCAGCAGGGGGTACAACGAGCATAGACAGCCAGACCGAGAGTCCCCCCGGAGGTGAGCGGTCAGCGGCTGATCATCGCCGGGCCGTCGAGCCAGCAAGTGACACGCCGTGCAGGGCTGGACCCTCGTACGGCGTTTTGCTGGGAAGCGCCTCGCGGAACGGCCGGACCGGCCGCCGGCACGCAGTGGACGAGTGGGGCCTGCGTGCCAACCGCCTGGACAACCACTGGTTCGACTGCCTGGTCGGCGTGGCCGTGGCCGCCAGCACGCAAGGCGCGAGCTTGGGAAGTATCGCCTCGGTCCAGCCCAATAACTCTACGCGCGTCAGAACCTCCATGCCGCGGAAGTCTCGTCGCCAGCACGTCTAACGCCGCTGCTGAGAATCTCGGAAAAAGTGCGCGGCAAAATCGGTCCTCCCGCGGATGTAGAGGGCAAATAGCACCGGGACACTTTCCCCTCAGCTGCAGATGTAGAGGGGTGAAGGGAGCAGTTCGACCATGGCCGAGGACCTCAAAGAGACGATCCGCGAGAACGCCCAGGGCCCCAAGCGGGCCAAGGGCGACAGCGGGGAGATGGAGCAGCACGATCTGAAGGACCAGATCGAGGCGGATCGGTACCTGTCGTCGAAAGAGGCGGCCAAGAAGGGCCTGGGCGTGCGGAGGACGCGGGTTGCACCACCTGGGGCGGTGTAATCTAGAGACGGTAGTCCAAAGTCTGGAGCAAGGATGCTGAGGCGCCTTCGAGAATGGATGCTCGGTCGTCGGGCGACCGGCGGCTCGCAGCGCGGGGTCCGATTTCTGCGCCTACAGACTCCGGCCTCCAGACTCCAGGCCAAATACGATGCCGCCCAGACCACCTATGAGAACCGGCGGCACTGGGCGAACGCCGATCACCTGTCGGCGAACTCGGCCGCCAGCGCCGAAGTGCGGCGGATCCTGCGAAGCCGGGCGCGGTACGAGGTCGCTAACAACAGCTACGCCAAGGGGATTGTGCTGACGTTGGCGAACTATGTCGTCGGCACCGGGCCGCGGTTGCAGATGCTCACGGACGACCCCGACGCCAACCGCCTCATCGAGAAGGAGTTCGCCCGGTGGGCCAAGGCGGTGGGCCTGCCTCATAAGCTGCGCACGATGCGGATCGCCCAATGCGAGAGCGGCGAGGTGTTCGGTCTGCTGGCGACGAACCCGCGCATCGATGCCCCGGTCCAGCTCGACCTGCGCCCGATCGAGGCCGACCAGGTCGCCACCCCGTGGCCAGCGCTGCGCAGGGAGGCCAACACCTCCGACGGCATCGTCCTCGACGAGTTCGGCAACCCGGTCGCGTATTACGTCCTGAAGCGGCATCCCGGCGACAGCTCGGCGTTCCGCCTCGGTCTGGACTACGACCTCCTGCCAGCCGATGCAGTGGTTCATCTGTTCCGGGCCGAGCGCCCGGGCCAGAGCCGCGGGATTCCCGAGATCACCAGCTCGCTGTCG
>CAZOIA010000140.1:0-15137 GCA_964579675.1 uncultured Planctomycetales bacterium
CGATACAGGCCTTTGCTGTTGACCCTGCTGGGGGTCTACGTTGCCATGTCGCTGCTGTCCGCGTTGGACATGCAGGGTGAGCCGCTCAACCCCCGGCAGTGGCGGCTCGATCCCCCGCGGTTCATCCTTCAGGAGCACTCCGAGGGGTGGCTGAGGATCGGTGACCGGACGTTCCGGTTCAACGGCTTCAATCAGCGCAAGATTCTCGAACAGGCGGCCATCAACCTCACGCTGGGGGTGGGCATGACGTTCGTGATTCTGACCGGCGGCATTGATCTGTCGGTCGGGTCGCTGTTGGCCCTGAGCAACGTCGTTTTCGTGCGGACGATCCTGGCCTGCAGTCCTGACGGGTCTGCGGGGGCGGGGCTGGTGCTGATCGGCGTGGCCGCTTGCGTGGCCGCGGGCGTGGCCTGCGGGATCGCCAACGGCTGGCTGTCGGTGTCGCTGGGGATCCCCTCGTTCATCGTTACGCTAGGGACCATGTTCGTCGGGCGAGGGCTGGCGTTCTGGGCCAGCGGCGGAAAAACGCACTACATGCCGTGTCCCGGGCCGCTGGCTATCGGCATCCCGATCGGCGTGTCGATCCTGGCGGTGGTGGCGGCAGGGGCGTTTCTGGCAACCACCGTCGCGGGCCGACGGGTGTATGCGGTGGGGGGCAATCTGCTTGCCTGCCGGTACTCCGGCGTGCGGACCGCCCGGGTGCGGATCATGTGTTTCGCCTTCAGCGGTCTGTGTGCCGGCCTGGCGGGGATGATCTACTGGTCGCGGGTCTCAGCGGGCAGCTACCTGGCCGGCGAGACGGCGGAGCTGTACGCCATAGCGGCGGTGGTCCTGGGGGGCACGCGGCTGGCGGGCGGCGAAGGATCGATCGTGGGGACCATGATCGGCGCGATGATCATGGCGGTGTTGGCCAACGGCCTCAACGCCGCCTCCGTCGATGAGACGACCCAGAAGATCGTCGTCGGTTGCGTTCTGATCGGGGCGGCGTACATTGACAGTCGCCGGGGCCGGCGAGGGGCCGGCCTCGCGGTGTGAGTGGCTGCCGGTGCGTCCTTTGGTGAGGTTCAGCATGACAGTGCGAAAGCTGGCCCTGGTCTTTGCCGCGATGGCAGGGCTATCGTTATGGAGCGGTTGCGAGCGAGGTGAACCCAGCGGCGGGGGCATGGCCAGGCCGCGGATCGCCCTGCTGATGAAAGCCCGCACCAATCCCTTCTTTGCCCGGATGGAGGAAGGGGCAACTCGGGCGGCGGACAAGCTCGGCGCCGATCTCCGGGTGCTGGCCATCGACAAGGAGACCGAGACCGAGAAGCAGGCCGCCCATGTCGAAACCGTCATCGGCCAGGGCGTGCAGGCCATCCTGATCGCGCCGGCCGATTCCAAGGCCATCATCGCCCCGCTGCTTCAAGCCCAGGCCCAAGGCATCAAGATCATCAATCTCGACAACCGGATCGATCCCCAGGAGGCAAACAGGGCGGGCCTGAAGATCGAAACATTCATCGGGCCCGACAACGAGGAAGGGGCCCGCAAGAGCACCGCGGCCATGATCGAGGCCATGGGGGGCGAGGGCCCGGTGGCGATGCTCGAGGGGATCCGGGGGGTGGACAACGCCGAGGCCCGCAAGCGGGGTTTCCTCAAAGCGGTTGAGGCTGCCGGCGGCAAGGTCAAAGTGGTGGCGATGGACACCGCCGAGTGGGCGATGGGGCCGGCCCAGGGAAAGATGGAGGGCTTTCTCACCAACCATCCGAACCTGAGGGGAATCTTCTGCGCCAACGACATGATGGCCCTGGGGGCGATCGCGGCGATTGGATCAGCCGGCAAGAGCGGCCAGATCGTGGTGGCGGCCTACGACAACCTGGAGGAAGTGCACGAGGCGATCAAGGCAGGGAAACTGCACGCCACGATCGAGCAGCACCCCGACCGGATGGGGGCGTTGGGCGTCGAGTATGCCCTCAAGGTCATCAAGGGCAAAAAGGCCCCAACCGAGGTGCCCGTGCCGACCGACCTCGTAACGGCCCGGGACCTGGAGTAGGCAGGCAAGCGGCATGGTGCTGGAGGGGGCAAGTGGGACAGTGTGAGAGGGGGCGAGTGGGAAAAAGAAGGTCCGCCTCCCGCGCCCCGTTTAGCCGCGACCCGAAGGAGTTCCCGCGCCCCGTTTAGCCGCGACCCGAAGGAGTTCCAGCGCCCCGTTTAGCCGCGACCCGAAGGAGGGTCCAGCGCCCCGTTTAGCCGCGACCCGAAGGGGAGCGCGTTTCAGGCAAACATAGGGGGTGACGGCGACGCCGCGTTTGACGGTGCGACGGGGTGTTCCTGTGGCCAGGCGCATTGACGTATTGCTGGAGGACGACGACCTGCTCGTCGTCAACAAACCCGCCGGGCAGTTGACCGTACCAGGCCGCCGGGGCGGCGTATCTCTCCGCGAGGCCATCGCCCGGCTCACCAGCGTCGAGCAGTCGCTGCTGCTGGTCCATCGTCTCGACCGTGAGACCAGCGGCGTGCTCCTGCTGGCCAAGACCCCTGGGGCTCAGCGCTTCCTTGCCCGTCAGTTCCAGAATCGCCAGGTGGCCAAGGAATACCTGGCTATTGTCCGCGGCCGCCCGGAGGACGACAGCGGTCTGATCCACGCGCCGCTGGCCCCGCACCCTCGTGTGACCGGGAAGATGGTGGTCAACCAGAAGAAGGGGAGACCCTCCCAGACGAAGTGGCGGGTTGTGGAGCGACTGGGCGGGATGACGCTCGTGCGCTGTCGCCCGTTGACCGGTCGGCAGCATCAGATCCGGGTCCACCTGCAGTTCATCGGCCTGCCCCTGCTCGTGGATGCCCTCTACGGGGATTCGTCAGCGTTTTATCTTTCCAGCCTCAAGCCGGGCTATCGGCCCAGCTCCCGCCACCGGGAACGCCCCCTGATCGATCGATTGACACTCCACGCCGAAGCCATCAGCTTCACACACCCCTCGATCGGCCGGTGCGTGCGCGTTGAAGCGCCGTTGCCGAAGGATTTTCGGGCAACGTTGACCCAGTTGAGGAAACTCAGCGGCGGTGAGTCAAGCGGATTTGTCGTCTACTGATTCCGGACCTGCGGTTGCCGCCTCGCGGTCTTTACGGTGAATGGCTTCGTACACTTCTTTCCGATGGACCGGGAGTCCCGGCCGGGTGGTGAACCCCAGACGTACCCGATCCGGACGCATACCGACCAGTTTGACTACGACATCATCCCCGATAAGAAGGGTGTCATCAATTCTCAAGGTTACGACCAGCATGTCATCTTCTTTCCGAGCGGGCCGCAGTCAGACTATGCGAGCATTTCCTTCTTGTCAATAGGCGAAGGGGCAAGCTCTTCCGTTCCCGTCTTGCATCTCCTGCATCAGCGGTCTACATTCACCGTCTCGGCGACAGGCACCACGGCGGTTTGGTGGAGGATTCCTCCGATGGGTGAGGTGTTCAAGGTCGGTCTGATCGGGTGCGGGACGGTGGGCCAGGGTGTGGTCCGCATCATCCGGGTCGAGGCCGACGCGATCGAGAGCAAAACCGGCGTCCGCCTGGAACTGGCCCGCGTCGCCGACAAGGACCTCTCGCAGCCCGGGAAGGTCGATGTCCCGAAAACCCTCGTCACCCGCGACGCGGCCGACGTGCTCAACGACGAAAGCCTGTCCGCGGTGATCGAGCTGGTGGGCGGTACCACGGTGGCCCGGGACTTCGTCCTGCGGGCACTGCGGTCGGGCAAGGACGTCGTCACCGCCAACAAGGCCTTGTTGGCCAAGCACGGCAAGGAGATTTACAAGACGGCCCGGGACAACGGCTGCTGCATCGCGTTCGAGGCAAGCTGCGGCGGCGGAATCCCGCTCATCCTGCCCCTTCGCACCGGCCTGATCGCCAACCGGATCTCCGCGATCTACGGGATTCTCAACGGCACCTGCAACTACATCCTGGGCGAGATGAGCCTCAGGGGTAAGTCGTACGCCGACGCCCTTACCGAGGCCCAGCAGGCCGGCTACGCGGAACCCGATCCCACCCTCGACGTGAGCGGCTGCGACACCGCCCACAAACTCGCGATCCTCGCTTCGATCGCGTTCTGCTGCGACGTGGATTTCGACCGGCTGCACGTCGAGGGCATCGAGCAACTCGATACCCAGGACCTTGCCGCGGGCCGGGAGCTCGGCTACGTCTGCAAGCTGCTGGGCATCGCCCACCGCACCGACGCCGGGCTGAGCCTGCGGGTCCATCCGTCGTTCGTGAACGCCCAGCATCCACTGGCCACGACGCCCGGCTCGTTCAACGCCATCAGCGTGTACGGCAACTGGGTCGGCCACACGCTCTTCTACGGCCGCGGCGCCGGCAGCAAGCCGACCGCCAGTGCGGTCGTCGCGGACCTGGTGGACATCGCCGTCGGCAACGCCCGCCGAACCTTCCACCGGTTCCGCACGCTCAACGACGCGACCTCTCCGCCGGTCTACACCCCGATAGATGAGCTTCAGACCCGGTTCTATGTTCGCCTCATGGTTCTGGATCGCCCGGGTGTGATGGCCCAGATCGCCAGGGTCTTCGGCAATCACCAGGTCAGCCTCAGTGCTGTCACCCAGCACGAGCCCGCGACCGGCACCGCCGACGCCGTTGTTCCCGTCGTCGTCCTGACTCACGAGGGCCGCGAGGGCCAGATGCGAGCCGCCTTGGCCGAGATCGCTGCCCTTGACGTCGTCCGCGGAGCCCCGGTGATGATCCGCGTCGTCGAGGAGCACGAAGAGTATACCCTCTGAGGAGAGACCATCGTGAGAAGCGGAGTATCTCTGAGAATACGCGCTGGTGCCGGTTTCGGCCGGTCGGTTTCTCCGGGGTGGGATGGGCTTCCTGCCCGTCGGTGGACCGGCAGAATGGCGGTCCGGCGATGGGTTTCCTGGTGCACTCCGGGTCGATATCTGGTCGTGTTCTTTCTGCTCGCGTCATCCGGAGCCCGGGCCGCCGAACCGCCGTTGGGAGAACTCGTGCAGGCTCTCACTGGCCCCGACCAGCGGGCGCGGGCGGTGGCACGCCAGCTTCTGCCCCGGAAGGGTGTCGAGGCGGTTGCCGCCATGATCCCGCTGCTGACGAGCGAGGATCCGGCCATTGCCAAGGCGTCGTTCGATATTCTGATGGACATCGGGAACGAGGCGGCCACGCCCGGTCGGGAGGCCGACCGCAAAGAGGTGACCGACCAGTTCATGGTGCTGGTGGAGCCTGATCGTCCGGAGAAAGAGCGCATCATCGGCCTGCGTCTCCTGGAGCGGCTCGTGCCGCCGCGATATGACGTCGCTCCGATGGCCGCCATGCTCAAAGACAAGCCGATGCTCCGCGACAAGGCCAGGGCCGCACTCCAGCGGATCGGTACGCAGGAGGCACGGGCCGCATTGCGAGCCGCCCTCGACGGCGCGGATGCCGAGTTCCAGTGTGCCCTCGTGAATTCTCTGCGACAGCTCCAAGACGAGGCGAGTCTCGAGGCCATCAAGAGCTTAACCAGGAGCGAAGACGCCGCAGTCCGGGTCGCCGCCGCCCGTGCACTCGCCTGGACCGGTGATCCTTCGAACCTCAAGTGGTGCACGGCCGTCCTGAACGCCGCTGATGAAGACACCGGCTTCGATGCCCTGGACGCTCTGCTCCAGTTGACCGATGCGATCGCCGAGAAGGGCGGCAACTGGCAGATTGCGGTGAAGACCTACCTCGACATCCTCAAGACCGGCGAAGGGGTTCTCAAAGACGCCGCCCTGGCGGGGCTGGGGCGTATCGGTGACGGCACTTGTGTACAGCCCATCCTGGATGCCCTCGAGAACGCGGACGTCCGGACCTGGCTCAGCGGCGTTGATGCACTCAGGAAGATGCAGGGCGTGGACGTGACCCGCCGGATCGTGGAAGTGTATCCAACCCTGCCGGAGCGGACCCGGCTGGCTCTGCTCGGCGTGCTGGGAGAGAAAAAGACCCCTCACGCGCTGTCCGTTCTCCAGCAGGCGGCTCGATCGAGCGATCCGGCGTTCCGCCGGGCGGCGCTGGAGGCCTTTGGCACCAGCGGAATGGCCGAGGGCTTGGAAAACCTGATCGCCGCCGCCCACCAAGGCAGTGACGAAGAGAAAACGATCGCCCGCAGAGGTATCCTTGATGTTGCCGACGCCCTGCGAGCAGGCGGCAAGAAGGGCCAGGCGGGCCGGGCTTACCTGGCCGCACTTGAAGCCGCTACCGCCGGGGACCTTCGCACGCGGGCCCTGGAGGGGATAACCGCCTGTCCGGACCCGCGGGCTTACGACGCGGTAATGGCGGCGGCCGATGACAAAGACCTGAAAGAGCCGGCCACCAGGGCACTGATCGCGGTGGCCGCCAGGCTCACCACCGCCGGCGAGCGAAACAAGGCCCTCCAGGCGTACGAGAAGGTTCGCCAAATGGGCGGGTCCGCCGAGACGACCCGGTTGGTGGCCAAACAGATGCGGGAACTGGGCGCCGACGTGGACGTGACCGCCATGCTGGGCGTCGTCACCCACTGGTGGGTTGTCGGACCGTTTGAGCTCGGAGACGACAACAAAGGCTGGAACACGGATTACATCGGCGAGCCGAACGTCAAGCTGGACGCATCCTACACCTCCGGCAACCGCAAGGTCGTCTGGAAACACGTTGCGAGCAGACAAGACGACGGCAAGGTCGATCTCCGGGCGGACGTAGCCGACCGCGATCAGTGCATCGCATACGCATACACCGAGATCACGGTTGACGCCGAGACCCAGGCCGTCCTGCTGGTCGGCGCCGACGACAGCGAGAAGATCTGGGTCAACGGCAAGCAGGTCCTTGACCTTTTCGTGGCCCGCCCGCTCAAGGTCGACCAGGACCGGGTCCCGGTCCGCCTCAAGGCGGGCACGAACGCCGTCCTGCTCAAGATCTGGCAGAACAACCTGGCCTGGGAGTTCTGCGTGCGGGTCACCGCGCCCGACGGCTTCCCGATCGCGTTTGCTCAGAAGACGAAGTGATATGTCTTCAGGATTCCGTGTCTTCGAGCTTTCGTGTTTTTCGTGATTAACAGGAACAGCGGATGTTCAACCATGTCGAGGTAGTGAGATGATTCCAATAGTCCGGACTCTCGCGATTGGCCTTATCCTGGCGGCCACCGCCAGCGCAGCCGACCCGCTCAAGTTCGAGCGGATCAAGATCGGCAACGTCACCTACGAGGCGGCGTCGGCGTTTGACGTCAACAAGGACGGGGCGGCAGATATCGTTTCGGGAGAGTACTGGTTTGCCGGACCGGACTTCGTCAGACAGCATAAGATCTGCGACGTCCGCCGGGAAGGTGATTACTACGACGACTTCTCCGATTACCCGATGGACGTCAATGGCGACGGCTACCTGGACATCATCACCGGCGGCTGGTGGGGCAAGACGCTCCGTTGGCGGGAGAATCCCAAGGGCGGCCCCGTCACCTGGAAGGTCCACGACATCGACAAGTGCGGCAACATCGAGACGGTCAGGTTCTGGGACGTAGACAAGGATGGGCAGGTGGAAGTCGTTCCCAACGCGGGCGGGCACGTTACCGTTTACAAGCTTGTCCGCGACGAGGCCGGCAAAGGTACGGGCAAGTTCACCAAGCACGTGGTCAAGGAAAGCGGCTGCGGCCACGGACTGGGGTTCGGTGACGTCAACGGTGATGGCCGGGGCGACTTCATCGTCCCGGACGGATGGATTGAAGCGCCCGAGAGCCCCCTGAAGGACAAGTGGGCCTGGCATCCGGAGTTCAAGCTCGGCACCACGAGCGTTCCGGTCCTCGTTCATGACGTCAGCGGGGACGGGCGGGCGGACATTATCGAGGGGCAGGGCCACGGCTACGGGCTTAACTGGTGGGAGCAGAAGACCGACCCCACCGGCAAACGCACCTGGGTCAAACACCAGATCGATCCCGATCGCTCACAGTACCACGACATGCTGCTGGCCGATATCGACAACGACGGCAAGGTCGAACTCGTCACCGGGAAACGTTATCGAGCACATTGCGGCCACGATCCGGGCGCGAGTGATCCGATCGGCTTGTACTACTTTGAAATAGAAGGCGGGCGGTTCAAACGCGTGACCCTCGACTATGGCCCGCCGTCGAAGGCCAGCGCAGCAGGGATCTACCTGTGGGTGGCCGACATCACCGGCAACGGCTGGAAGGACATCGTCGCCCCCGGCAAGGAAGGTCTCTACCTGTTCAAGAACCACGGCCCGATCGATTCAGGGAAGTAGTACCGGTCCACCCGCCAACGAGCCCTTGCTCCGGGGCGGCTGCCCTTGCCCGATCACGTGATTACCTCAAGACCCGTTGCGCCAAGGCTGTGCGTTCTACACCTCCATCAGGCCCGGCGGCCAATTCGCAGACCACGCCAGGTCAAGACCCTTAGCCGCCGTGACTTGACATGCGCGGTTTGGGTCTGTAAACGTTGTCGTAACTTCCGGTAGGACAAAGCCTGAACAACCGTCAGCCTTCAGATGGAGAGTAAGCATGTCAAACAGTCACGACGATCCGGGAAAAGAAAAGCGTTCGCGCACGCTGGAGACAGACGACGCTCTCTTCAGCAGGAGGAGCTTCATTGGCGGAGCCATAGGGGGATTGGGGACGATGGGATTGGCGGGAGCCCGTGCGGAGGACCAAAAAAAGGCACAACCACAGATGCCCATCTGGTCGGGCGATCTGACGGCCACCACAAAGCCACAACAACGCATTCGCAAGACCGCCAGGCCTAACGGGCTCAACCTGATTGTCATAATCGCGGATACCTGGCGGGCTGACCATCTCGGCTGCTACGGCGCCGACCGCGTCAAGACACCTTATCTCGATGCGTTTGCACGCAAGAGCGTTTTGTTCACGAATGCCAACACGGAGGGCCTGCCCACGATTCCCTCTCGCAGAGTCTATCACACCGGCAAGAGTGTTCTTCCCGAATCGAAGTGGCGGCCACTCAGCGGGGACGATGTTACCTTTGCGGAAGTTCTCAAGAAGCATGGTTTCACGACCAGTTTCGTCGTTGATACCTATCACCATTTCAAGCCCGGTTACAACTTCCATCGAGGGTTTGATTCCTGGGAATGGATTCGAGGCCAGGAGACTGACAGATGGAGAAGCGGCCCCAGGGACCAGGTCGATCCCAAGAAGCACATGCCCGGGCATCTGTGGAACGCTCGCTACGACAGGAATATGCGTCAATACCTGATGAATACGCAGGACAGACAGAGCGAGGATGACTACTTCTGTGCGAGATCCTGCCGGGCGGCCACGAACTGGCTGGAGCAGAACGCTGGCAATAGGCCCTTCATGCTCTGGATCGACATGTTTGATCCTCATGAGCCGTGGGATGCGCCTGCGCGATTTCAGAAGATGTATCGGGATGAGTATCCCTATGAAAGGTACCTGTTCGGATACGGGGTGAGAAACGCGGATATACGTCCCGATGATCTGCCGGTCATCAGAGACCTTTATGCGGCGGACGTAACCTTCAGTGACTACTGTATCGGGCGCCTTCTCAAGTCGATCGAGGACATGGGATTGATGGACGATACAATCATCGTGTTCTCTACGGATCACGGCACCCATCTCGGTGAGGAAGGATGCGTACAGAAGACCCCCGCTCTCCTTAACGGGTGTGTCACGAGCATACCGCTAATCATAAAGCATCCCGCCAAGGAGTATGCCGGGCGGCGCATTCCCGGGCTCGTCAGTGCCGTTGATTTCATGCCCACGTTCCTGGCGCTGCTCGGGGTTGACGATTATGAGAATGTGGATGGGGACAACATGTGGAAGTTAGTGACGGGCCAGGCTGAGTCAATACATGATGCCGTTTACACGGTGTTTGGCCACTATGGGGCAATCCACAATCTCGATTGGCATTACTTCCAGAACATCAGGGGCAAGGATCCGGGTAAGGGGCCTTGCCTCTACGACTTGAGGAGCGACCGCCAGCAGACCAAGAACGTCATTAAGAAACTCCCGCAGGTGGCAAAGGACTTGAGAGCCAGATTGCAGAACCATCTGAAGATCCGCATTCCCCCGGTAGAGGTATAGAATAAGAGCGCCGTTCCCAGCGACTGAATCGCCAGGTTCCCCCTTCGCCCCATGTGGGGAAGTGCCGTGAGAAGACGACCGTAGCGGCAATGTCTATTGGCGTGGTGGGATGCCCGACCGAGGCCATGTCTTCATTGGCCGGGAGCCGTTCCTCGTCCGCCGATCGGAGGATGTAATTGATGAGAGTCGCGGGTCAAGCGTTTATCCGTGCCGGGGTTGCTCTGATGGCGGCCCTGTTTGTCGTCGGCGGCCCGGCGGATCATGTCGCCGGCGTTGAAGTCGATCCCGGGCTGCTGAGGCGGGACAGCATGAAGGAAAGCAGGAAAGCCGCGGCCCACCGCAAGCGCCGTATCGTCATGGACAACGACGGCAACGAACCGGTCTATTATGTCAAACAGGCAACGGCGGAGGCGCTGCTGGCCTGTCGGACCACCGATCTTCTGGGTACCCAGGTGAACACGATTGTGTACTGTACCTGGAGTTCCGGCTTCGGTCTTTTTACCCATAACACAAAGGTTGGCGAGATCTTTACGTGCACGGAAGAGAAGTTCTCCACCAACAAGACGGCCGATTTCATCGCTCAAGGAACGGACCCGCTCGAAATCGTGACCACCTTTTGCCGCAGAATTGGCATCGAGGTGTTCTGGTCCATGCGTATGAATGATACGCACGATGCCTGGGGCGGCTGGTACTCGCCCTACATGTTTCCCCAGTTGAAAAAGGATCATCCGGAATGGCTGGTCGCCAGCCGGGAGCAGCGATCCAAGGTTGGCGGTTGGACGGCGGTTGACTACGCCCACCCGGAGATTCGCGACCTTGCGTTCCGGTACGTCGAGGAAGTCTGCCGGAATTACGACATTGACGGCGTGATGCTGGACTACTTTCGCCACCCGGTGTTCTTCAAGGCCCATGCCATGGGTGGAAGGGTCGGCCAGCGGGAATGCGACATGATGACCGATATGATGCGGCGTGTTCGCGCGATGGCGGACGAAGAGGGCGTCAAGCGAGGACGCCCGATTCTCATTGCCGTACGCGTTCCTGACTCGGTCGAATACTGCAAGGCGATCGGATTGGACATTGTCCGTTGGATGAAAGAAGACCTGATCGACCTGCTGGCTGTGAGCGGCTACTTCCGCTTGAACCAGTGGGGAGCCAGCGTGGCCCTGGGGCACAAGTACGGCGTGCCGGTGCTGGCCTGTTTGAGCGAGTCGCGTATGAAAGGTGAGGCCGGCCGGCTCCGGCAATCACTCCCCGCCTATCGAGCCCGGGCCCTCAACGCGTGGGCCGCCGACGCCGACGGCATATACACGTTCAACTTCTTCGATCCGAAGAGCCCCCTCTGGCGTGAGATCGGCGATCCCAGGACGCTTCAAACGCTGGACCGGATGTACACCACCGGGGCACGAAGTGCCAACGTCATTGAGCGCTGGATGGTTGGGGCAAGCCGTTTCCTCAATCGCTCGCCGATCTCGCCCGAGCGCCCGAGAGAATTGCAGCCCGGCAAACCGGTCACCGTTCAACTCCGGGTCGGGGAAGACTTCCGTCAGGCACAGGCACCTGAGGTGACCCTCCGGCTGCAGTTCCGGGGCTTGCCCGCCGCGGCTGACGTCAGCGTAAAGTTGAACGACCACGCGTTAACGGGAGGTACGATGTCCGATTCCTGGGTGTCGTACAGAGTGGATCCGTCGTTCGTGAAAAAGGGGGCGAACCAGTTGGAGATCCTACTCCCGCTGGACCAGGAAGCCCGACCGATTGTCCGTGACCTGTTGCTGTCGGTACGCTGCAAGAGGAACTGTTCCCGTGAGAGCTTGCGAAACGTTCGGACACACGACCGCGGAGAAACAGGAACAGAAACGAACAGAAACGGGGACGCAGCTAGTTTTCTCATTCGATCCGCAAATTAGCCGGGTCGTTCAAACTAGCTGCGTCCCCGTTTGCATCCGCGTTTGGATCCCCAAGGCGCCGGCCCATAGCTGTCCGGCTCACCTTCCCCCGGCTTTGCCTAGCTGCCGATAGAAATCCAACGACTCCGAATAGTTGAAGGGGTTGTAGCTGTAGAAGGCAACCATGTACTTGTGGCATCGGTCAGGAAGGTACCACTTCCCAGTGACATCAGGCGTGGCCGACCTGTTGTCGAAGAAGGCGATTAGCAACAGCCTTTTGCGGGACATGCGGTCGATATAGGTTTTCTTCTCTTCTGCGCAGAACTTCTCGATATCTTTCCTTGTGGGGTTCTTCACATAGTAGGTAAAGCCTCGCATTGCATCGTTCTTGAAATACCCTACTAGATGAAACTCAATCTTGCGGGCTTCCTCCGCTTCTCTTTCCTCTTCTAGCCTCCGGGCCTCCTGGGCTTCTTTTCGCTCGGCGAGGATAAGCTCCCTTTGGGTTCTCGGTAGGAAACGGCCTTCAAAATGGACATAGCCCTCAGCAGTCTTTCTTTCGTAATCATCCTTGGCCGACTGGACAGTCTCGAGTATCTCTTCGAGTTGCGCTTCGACTTCAGACAGGTGCCCTGAGTGGGCGTTACTCCGCATGGTGGTCTGTGCGCGCTCTATGCAACAGAATGCCTTGTCAAACTCATATTGTTCAAGGTGTCGCCCGACTTCTACAATGACTACTTGCGCGGTCTCTCTTGCCTTGGCGATTGCCTCCTCTCGTTCGGCCTTTTGGCGATAGTAGATGTAAACAAGGAATGCAAGCAGAATCACGACCGCTGCGCCACCAAGGCTACAGACGACTATGAGGAACCGTCTATCATCCGGTAACTCTTGTCCCTGTGCAGCAGACACCGCGGCGTTCTCCTCAATACGGCAGGAACGGCACGTCGGTGAAACCCCATTGCCGGACGGCCAACACCACCTTGCCGCGATGGTGGGCTTCGTGCTGGGTCAGGTAGAGCACGCGGTTTCGGCCAATGTAGGGGACGCTTTTGTCGCGCTGGTGGGCGTACTGCCGGTGCATGGGTTGGCCGCCGTCCCGTTGAAAGAACCGCACCAGCCTGTCGCGTGAGTTCTCCAGTGCGGCGACCAGCGCGGCTTTCGTCTTCCGCGGCGTGCGGTCCGCCTGTCCGCGGTCGCCCATGCAGTTCTCCATCCAGTGATCGACACCCAACGCGATGTGCTCGAAGATCGCGGCAAGGTCCCGGTCCTCGCCGTCGGGCGTTCGGGCAAGCCAATCATCGGGAAGGGTCCCGAGGAGCTCGATCGTCTTGTCACGCGTGCGGGTAAAATGATCGAGGATCTCCTGGTCAGCCTCATTCATGACGCATGCTCCAGAGGCAATCGCAGCCACCGTTCATCGCAGCCCATAATATCGCGAGCTCGCCACGCACGACAGTTCTCTCGATCTCGACCGTCGGGCTGGTGCGAACATCTGGCCAGACGTTGACACCGGCGAGGTATGCTCCTATATCTGTCGGCGTTTTCGACGATCCGCTTAGGCTTTACTCGGCGTGCCGTTCTCTCCGATGTCTGACTCCGACAACGACCGACTGGCCCGGACGAGGTCGATGCTCGAATGCCATGGTCAGAGCCATCTGCTGGCCCACTGGCCCGCGCTCGGCGACGATGAGCGCCGCGCCCTTCTGGACGACATCGAACAGGTCAACTTCGCCGGCCTGGAGGAGCTGATTGACCGGCACGTCCGATCGGATCGGCCGTTTGTGCTGCCGGAGGACATTCAGCCCGCCCCGTTCTATCCCGCCCGTCCGGGAATCGACCTCGTCGGCAAGTACGCCGACGCCGTCAAGCGCGGGATTTCGCTCATCCGCAGGAACAAGGTCGCCGCTTTCACCGTGGCCGGCGGTCAGGGTACCCGGCTCGGGTTCGACGGGCCCAAGGGCGCGTTTCCCATTTCCCCGGTCCGCAGCAAGCCGCTGTTCCAGCTCTTCGCGGAGTTCCTCCGCGGGGCCAACCGGCGCTACGGCTCGGACCTGCGGTGGTATATCATGACCAGCCCGCAGAACGACGCTGATACGCGGGCGTTCTTCGCCGACAACGACTTCTTCGGCCTCAGGCCGGATCGGGTGCGTTTCTTCCAGCAGGGCGTGATGCCGGCCTTTTCTCCCGACGGCAGGATCCTGCTCGCCGAGAAGCATCGGGTGGCGTTTGGGCCGGACGGCCACGGAGGCAGCCTGCTGGCGCTGCGGCGATCCGGTGCCCTGAGCGAGATGGCCGACGCCGGCGTCGAATACCTCAGCTACTGGCAGGTGGACAACCCACTGGTCAAGCTCATCGATCCGCTGTTCATCGGCCTGCACGAACTCACCGGCTCGGAGATGTCCAGCAAGACCATCCCCAAGATCGACGACCTCGAACGGGTGGGGAACTTCGTGGCGGGCGACGGCACAATGCAGGTGATCGAGTACTCCGACCTGCCCCGGGAGCTGGCCCATGCCCGAGACGAGCAGGGAAGACGCCGGTTCGACGCCGGCAGCATCGCCATTCACGTCCTGAGCCGGTCGTTTGTTGAACGACTCACCGCCGACGCGGAGCAATTCGCCCTGCCCTGGCATCGTGCCGCCAAGAAGGTACGGTGCTTGGACGAGGCGGGCAGGCCGGTGGAGCCGGAGAAGCCCAACGCGGTCAAACTCGAGAGCTTCATTTTCGACGCGGTGCCGATGGCCGCCCGTCCCCTGATTCTCCAAACCGTTCGGGCCGAGGAGTTCAGCCCGGTCAAGAACGAGACCGGCGTGGACAGTACCGAGACCGCCCGGCGGGATCTGAACCGTCGGGCCGCCGCCTGGCTCGAGGCGGCGGGTTTCCACGTGCCCAGGCGCGACGACGGCGAACCCGACGGCGTGTTCGAGATCAGTCCACTGCTGGCCCTGGATGCCGCCCACCTTCGCGAACGGATGCTGCACCCGCCCCCCGTGACCCCCGGTGAGCGGCATTACTGGGAGTAGGCCGGAGCGAACATGGAGAGGGCCACAGGGTCCCAGAGCGCGAGAGGGCGCGACCGAAAGCGAGAACCCAGTCCCCGGCTCCTCGTTTGGCCGCCACCCGCCGGGGGCGCGTCACGTCCTCGGTTCTCCCGGCTTTCAATGACGGGTGCGTGACAGTTCCGGCGGGGACCTTCGGGCGGAGAAGGGGACGGCACC
>CAZOIA010000141.1:0-15108 GCA_964579675.1 uncultured Planctomycetales bacterium
ATTTCAATGGTCTGGTGCGGGCGATTTCGGAGGCGTCGGCCCGGGCGTGTGGGGAGTTGTTGGGCAAGGCGTGTCGGGCGGTGGAGCGAGCGGCAATAGCCCGTGCCCCTCGGCGGTGGGAAAATCGGGGTCAGCAGGAACGGACGCTGCGGTTGCCTTGGGGCCAGACGCGGATTTGGCGGACCCGGGTTCGGGATCGGAAGACGAGGAAGACTTACAACCTGGCGGACAGGCTGCTGGGGTTGGTGCCGCGGGTTCGGCGTGGGGTTTCGGAGGTTCGGACGGCGTGTGAGCTGGCGGCGGAACTGTCGTATCGCCGGGCTCGGTACTGGTGGGAGCGTCTGACGGGGCTGCGGACCAGTGTGATGAACTTCTGGCGGATGGTTCAGAAGGCGGGGGCGAAGCTGGCGTGGCGTGAGCGATCGTCGGTCGGTGAGATTGAGCCTGGGGCTCCGCCGCCGCGGGCGGTGCGTCGGTTGTATCTGGAGGCGGACGGGGCCTGGTTGCGTCGCCAGCGTGGGCATCGACGTCGCGGGGAGGATTCGCGTCGCGCGATGGTATCGACGGCTCCGCGTGGCATGTTGCTGTATGTGGGTGCGAGCTACAGTCAGTTGCATCGTACGGGGCGTCGGCGATTCAACGCGATCGACAAGCAGGTGAGCGTGGAATTGCAGGATTTACGGGCGTTTGGCCGGCAATGGGGTTGGCAGGTCTCGCGTCGGTTCGACCTGGCACGTACGCCGAACGTGCTGTTCCTGTGCGACGGGGAAGACGGGCTGTTACGGCTGCCCGGGCGGCACTTCCGGTCGGCGTTGATACAGTTGGACCGGTTCCACGTTCATCAGCAGTTGGGACGTGCGTTCGGGTTACAGACGCCGGGTTATCAGCGTGCGTTGTCGTCGTTATGCGAAGGGAACCTGCCTGCGGTGCGGTCGTTGCTGGCGTTGCGTGGGGCGGGCGGACGTGAGTCGGTATGTCGGGAGGTCCGCGGCTACCTGGATCGGCACGAGGCGTGGTTGTACGCGCATCATCAGTGGCAAGCTCGAACGACGGTGAACAAGATGGGCAGTGGGGTGATCGAGAAGACGATCGAGACGCAGATCAATCGTCGGATGAAAAAGCAAGGTATGAGTTGGTCGCTGGCCGGTGCGCAGCGGTTGAGCAAGTTGCGGGTGTTGTCGCTGGATCCGCGGCGTTGGGAGGCGTTCTGGTCGCAGCAGTTTGGAGGATAAGCCGGGCGTCGCCAGCGATCGACGCCATAGAGTGAGCAGTCCAGCGTTCTCCATTCCCTTGGTAGCGGAGCCACCGGACGGCGGAGTCCGGGTTCCGTCCAGGAGGAGTCCGGCCCATGGATGGGCCGGCTGTCCGGAGGCCATGGAGGGTCGGAGTCCTGGACGGGTTCCGGGCTCTGCCGTAGCCTGGAGCCCCAAGGGAATGGGAATATGTGATCGAGTACGGAGTGCAGGTGCCAGCAGGAAAGCGTGAGCCTCAGTTCAGATACCCCAATTAAGGGTTACACTACCGTTGCTGGACCCTGGCTGGCCGGTTTTTGCATCGCGGGGGTGTTCCGGCTAACATCCCGGGTCTGGCTTTCGGGTTCGGTGGGCGTGGGGCCGATTGCACGGTGGTGCGAATGGACATCGAGGAACTTCGCAGACAGATCGACGCCATCGACGAGGAACTCGTTGCGATACTGAATCAGCGGGCGGCGATCGTGGTGCAGATCGGGAAGCTCAAGAGCGCCGGGGGGACCCCCGTCTACGCTCCGGACCGCGAGAAGATGGTGCTGGACAAGATCTGCCAGGCCAACAAGGGCCCGTTGCCGGACAATACGCTGGTGGCGATCTACCGGGAGCTGATGAGCGGGTCGTTTGCCCTGGAGAAGCCGTTGCGGATCGCGTACCTCGGCCCCCAGGGCAGCTACTCGCACCTGGCGGCGGTGGGCAAGTTCGGGGCCTCGGTCGAGTACGAGCCGGTAACGGACATCCGCGGCGTGTTTGAAGAAGTCTCCCGCGAGCGGGCGGACTTCGGGATCGTCCCGATCGAGAACTCGGTGGGCGGCGGGGTCATCGACACGCTTGATGCCCTGGTCGAGACGGATGTGCAGGTCTGTGCAGAGATCAATCGCCCGATCCATCACAACCTGCTGGCCAACTGCTCCCTGAAAAAGGTTGAGCGCGTTTACTCGAAGCCCGAGGTGTTCGCCCAGTGTCAGCGGTGGCTGAGCGGAACGAACCTGGCCGGCATGACCATCCCGGTGGCGAGCACGAGCAAGGCGGCGGAGCTGGCCCGCGAGGAGGAGGGGGCGGCGGCAATCGGGAGCACGTTGGCGGCGGAACTCTATGGGCTCAAGGTCGTTTGCGAGAACATCGAGGACGCCACGCACAACGTGACCCGCTTCTTTGTGATCGGGCAGGAGACGGCCCAACCCACGGGCGATGACAAAACCTCCGTCGTGTTCACCACCAAGGATGAGCCGGGGGCCCTGGTCAACGTGCTGGCCGCGTTCCGTGAGTCGGGGGTGAACATGTCTTTCATCCAGTCTCGCCCGAGCAAGAAGCGCAATTGGGAGTATTACTTCTTCGGGGACCTGAAGGGGCACTGCAGCGATGCGCCTTTGCGGGATGCGATCGAGGCGGGGCGGGCCCATTGCTTGCGGCTCAACGTACTCGGTTCTTATCCGCGGGCGTCGTAGGTGTTCTGGCAGCGAGGAAGCAAAATGATGCGACGACTTTATGTGGCTGGCAATTGGAAGATGAATCTGAACCTGGCGCAGGCGCGGGCATTGCTCGAGGACATCCAGGCCAGGCTGCCTGAGGATCCACCGGTTGACCTGGCGGTGTTCCCGCCGTTCGTGCTGCTGCAGCCGCTGGCCCACATGCTGAAGAGACTGCCGATTGGACTGGGGGCCCAGAACTGCCACTTCGAGCCCAAGGGGGCGTTCACCGGCGAGATTTCGCCCCTGATGCTGAAGGATGCCGGCTGCGACTCGGTGATTATCGGGCATAGCGAACGCCGGCACGTTTTCGGCGAGCCGGGGGACCTGTTGAAGAAGAAGGTCGAGGCCGCCCTCGGCGCGGGCCTGAAGGTCATCTACTGCGTGGGCGAAACCCTCACCGAGCGGGAGGCCGGCCAGACGGAGCCGGTGCTGACCCGCCAGGTTCACGAGGTCCTGGGTGCGGAGGTGAGCCTGGATCGGGTCACGATCGCCTACGAGCCGGTCTGGGCGATCGGGACGGGCAGGACGGCCACGCCCGAGCAGGCCCAGTCGGCCCAGGCCTTCGTTCGTCAGGAGATCAAGAAGCTGTATAATAGCGAGGTCGGCGATCGGGTGCGGATCCAGTACGGCGGGAGCGTCAAGGCCGCCAATGCCCGGGAGCTGATGTCCCGGCCGGATGTGGACGGCGCGCTGGTGGGCGGCGCGAGCCTGAAGGCCGATGAGTTCGTCGGCATTATCGAGGGGGCGATAGCGGCCCGGGATACCTGAATGACCGTGCGCGAATGGGCGCCCCAGTCCGGATTACTCATGAATGGATTCACCACGGAGACACAAAGGCCACGGAGAAAAGAAGTTAGGTGGAATCCTCCCGGGTCGAGGTTCGACGGTATGTTGATGACGCTGATGGCCATGTCGGAACCCGAGGCGTCGATTTCCACTGATCTCATTGCCTTTTCCATTTCTCCGTGTCTTCGTGGTGAATAATCCGCCCTAGCGGGCGCGATACTCCGCGCGGGCTTTAAGGCCGCGTTAAGCCCGCGGCTCGTTGCCGCGGAAAGGAACGATGCTAATGGACATGCTGGCAAGCTGGATCCACGCGACCATTTCCACTGTGTTCGTGCTGGTCTGCATCTTGTTGATCCTGGTGATCCTGCTGCAGAAGGGCCGGGGCGGGGGATTGTCCGGTGCCTTCGGGGGGGGCGGGGGTGGATACAGTGCATTCGGTGCCAAGACGGGTGACGTGTTCACCTGGGTGACGGTGGCTTTGACGTTCATGTTCATCCTGATCGCCATGATCGGCAATTGGAAGTACATTCCCGAGACTCCGGGCATACCGGCCGCCCCGGGCGTCAAGGCACCAACGGGCGCGCCGACCGACGATACCGGCCCGTCCGGCGAGGGCGGGGCGACGGAAGATGCCCCCTCGAGCCCGCCCGGCGGCTGACCCCGTCGGTCCCCATCCCGAGTGATGAATGGTTATCCTCGGCAACCTGCCACGTGAACGGAGACCGTCGACGTTATGCTTCTGTCGATGACCGGCTACGGTGAGGCTCAGTACCACGATGGCGAGGTATCCTACGTGCTGGAAGTCCGGAGTCTGAACAACCGCTACTTCAAGGCCAGCATCAAACTGCCGGACTTCCTGACGATCTTCGAGTCGGAGGTGGAGCGGATGCTTCGCGCCCGCCTGGCCCGGGGCAGCGTGACGTACACCGTGCGGGTCCGCAACTCCAGCGCCGAGGCCGCCCAGGAGATCAATACCGCCGCCCTGGAGCACTACCTCGAGCAGTTGAGCCGGGTCCCGATGACGGGGCCCGTGCAGATCGATCTGGCCGCGGTCCTCGCCTTGCCGGGAGTTTGCCAGCCGCCTGAACTGGACGAGGGCCGGCGGGAACATCAGTTGCAGATCATCGCCAGGCTGACCCGGGAGGCGCTGGACCGGCTGATCGAAATGCGACGGGCAGAGGGCAGAGCCCTCCGCGATGATGTGCGGGTCCACTGCCAGCGGATCCGGGAGCACGTGGCCACGGTGGCCCGCCAGGCCCCCCAGGTGCTCAACGATTACCACCAGAAGCTGCTCCAGCGGACCAACGAGCTGCTCGGCAACTCGAAGCTGCCCCTCGAACTGGACGACGTCAGGCGTGAGGTCGCCCTGTACGCGGAACGATGCGACATCAACGAGGAGATCTCCCGATTAGGCTCGCATCTGGATCAGTTCGAGCGAATGTGCGATCGCACCGAGCAAGCTGGGAGGAAGCTCGACTTCCTGGCCCAGGAGATGCTGCGTGAGGCCAACACGATCGGCAGCAAGGCGAACGACGCGACCATCGCCCACCACGTGGTGGAGATCAAAGGCGCGATCGACCGGCTGAAGGAGCAGGTGCAGAACGTCGAGTGAGGGCAACGGGAATGTCCGGTATCCTGCTGATCGTCAGTGGACCGAGCGGCGTCGGGAAGACGACCATCTGCAAGCGGCTGGTCAAGCGGCTGGATGCGTTCTTGAGTGTTTCACGCACGACCCGGCGGCGACGCGACGACGAGGTGGACGGCGAGGACTACTACTTCATCAGCACCGAGGCCTTCGAGCGGCAACTTGAAGCCGGGGAGATCCTGGAATACGCTCGGGTGTACGGTGGGCAGTATTACGGCACACCGGCTCAGCCGGTCCTCGACGCGCTTGCCGCGGGGCGGGTGGTTATCCTTGAGATCGAAATCGACGGGACTATCCAGGTGATGCGTCGCTTCCCCGATGCGGTCAGCATTTATATTCTCGCGCCGAGCCCGGCCGACCAGGAGGGCCGCCTCGTGGGCCGGGAGAAGGACTCCGCCGATGCGATTCAGGAGCGACTGAGCAAAGCCGACGGCGAAATACGCTACGCCTATGACAGCGGCGCGTATCGTCATTTTCTCGTCAACGACACCGTCGAGGAAACGGTGGATAAGATTGCTCGTATAGTCCGGGAGAAACAATCCGCATGATTGACATACTCAAAGACGACACGATCATCAACATGGTGGGCGGGCGGTTCAGGCTTACCGCCCTGATGCAGAAGCGCTGGCTGGAGCTCATGCAGGGGGCCCGACCGACGGTGGACCCGACGGGCAAGACCGAACTCGAAATCGTTGTTCAAGAGATCCTCGAAGGCAAAATCGCCGTGGACACCGGTGGGCCATCCTCCGTGGAGGATGAGGACGGTGCCGAGTAAGAGTGATCAGCACGAGGGTGCCGATCTGACCGGCTACGAAGTGGTGGCCGGTGTCGGAGGAGGTATTGCCGCCTACAAGGTCTGCCTCGTCGTGTCCGGGCTCGTTCAGCGCAAGTGCGGCGTGACGGTCGCCATGACGCAAGCTGCCACGCGATTCGTGACCCCGCTGACGTTCCAGGCCCTGACGCACCGGCAAGTCTTCACCACCCTGTGGGAAACCCAAGGATACTACGAGCCGCAACATCTCAGCCTGACCGAGATCGCGGATCTGTACCTTGGCGCACCGGTAACGGCCAATCTGATCGGTAAGTTCGCCTCGGGCATCGGCGACGACCTGGTCAGCACGTTGATGATTGGCCGCGATTGCCCCGCCCTGCTGGCCCCGGCGATGAACGCGCGGATGTGGGAGAACCCCATCGTTCAGCGGAACGTCGCCATTCTCCGCGAATTGGGCTATGCATTCATTGGGCCGGAGGAGGGGCGGTTGGCCTGCGGTACGATCGGCCGGGGGCGAATGGCGGAACCCGAAACGATCATCGAGGCGGTCGAATGCACGTTGAGGCAGCGGCCACCCAGGAATGCCGCGAAGCGACGTTCGGATCGCCTCCGCGGGGGCGACAGTCGTCAGCCAGGGGCGTGAGCCCTCGGACTACCTGCCCGTGCCCGGCGGGGGCAAGGAAACAGGATCATCTCCGGTGAATTTCCTCATTTCGGCCGGTCCCACCCGCGAGTTCTTTGACAGCGTCCGGTACATTTCCAACCCGTCGTCAGGGAAGATGGGCTATGCGATTGCGCGTGAGGCGGCCCGGCGGGGCCACCGTGTCACGCTGGTCACCGGCCCGGTGGCCCTGAAGCCGCCCCGGGACATGACGGTGGTGCCGGTGGTATCGGCGGCGGAGATGGCTCGGGCCTGCAAACGGGCCTTTCGCGACGCGGACGTGGCGGTCATGACCGCGGCCGTCTGCGACTATCGCCCCCGGGATCGCCTGGATCACAAGCTCGCCAAGGGGGCCCGGGCCCGGCGGGTCGTGCTCGAGCCGACCGAGGACATCGCTACCGCACTCGGTCGGCACAAGGGAGACAGGCTGCTGGTCGGCTTCGCCATGGAGGATCGCGATCCCCGCCGCCGTGCCGAGCGCAAGCTCGAGAGGAAGAACTGCGACCTGATCGTGCTCAACGGCCCACAGAACTTGGGCGGTGATCAGGCGGTCGTCGAGCTGTACCACCCGTCGCGGGGGTGGTCCGGCCCGATCCGCGGCTCGAAGGCGGCGATTGCCCGCCGGCTGGTCAGGCTAATCGAGGAAATACACTGCTCATAGAGCAGTGGCACACGGGCACATAGGCCGTCACCTTCCGGCCGACATTGACCGGGCAGTCCGGTGCCATCCCGTCGAGAGAAGTGATGTGACAATCGTGCATCTGAGACGGTATTCCGTCAGGTCGGCATGGCTCACGGCACCTTGAACCGCGGCTCGGCCGGCCTCGGTATTCGCCTCAGCCGCTCGATGGGCCCACCGTCATCCTTCCGTACTCGTCATCGCCGGCAGGCCCGGTCCGTTGTGTCCCGCAACAAGACCGTGCGGATCTCCAACACCTCCTGCCCGTTGAGGGGCCGCCAGCCACCCCGGACGGCGGTTGCCGTCACCAAAACCAAGATGAGCGGAGCCAGCCATTTACCTTTGAATCACCCCGCGTGTGGGTGCTGCCGGGGGCGGAAATGTCTTTCAGTACCCCGGGACTCGGCCCCTTCGACGGCCCGGGGACGCGCGACGCGGGCGCCACGCTGGTTGACAGCCCATTCTCCTTGGGCGATCATGCTGTGCTTTGTACCATCGCTGATTCCTGCACGCGTGGCGCAGCATAGCAAGACCGTTAGCGAAAGAAGAAACACGTGAATCAGCAGTTCCGCCGTGTGTCCATCGTGGGAACCGGGTCGTTCCTGCCCAACGACCCGATCCCCAATAACCGCATCGATGAGATCCTGGGGCCGTTGAACGATGCGCCCCCGCGGATACAGGCGTTCGTGAAGAACATCGCCAGCAGGATGCTTGAAAACAGCGGGGTGGAGCGACGCCATTTCGCCATCGACCCGGAGACCCACCGGCTCACGCACACGATAGCCTCGCTCGCCGAGGAGCCGGCCCGTGCCGCGCTCGAACACGCCGGCCGGAAGCCGGAGGATGTCGAGCTTCTGCTGCTTTCCGCCCCGAACTACGATCAGACGACGCCGCCAACCTCGGCCATCCTGCAGGAGCGGTTGGGCATCGAGTGCTGTGCCGAGATGGATATCCACGCGAACTGCTCGGGGGTGGGCAAGTGCATGCAGATCGCGTTCGACGCGCTGCGAACGGGCCGGTACAAGACCGCCCTAGTCGCCTACGCGAACCTGTCGAGCGTGTACCTCCGGAGTTGCTACTTCAATCAGGCGCTCATGAACAAGAACCAGGCCGCCCTGCGTTACATTCTCGCCGACGGGAGCGGGGCGGTGCTTCTCGAAGCGACCGGTTCGGCCGACGACGGTCCGGTCCCCCATGAACTGCTCGGCACCTACGTCGAGTCGGTTGGGGGAAAGAGCCCGCCCGGTATGACCACAGGGGGGGGTGTCACCGACCTGATCGACGTGGAGAATCAGATCCCCGCGGTGTTCGAGCGAGGCTCGCATCATCTGGACCAGGACTTCTTTGCCGTCAACCGGGACGCCGGCCGCCTGCTCTTCGAGGGGGTCGTCCGAATGGTCGAGACGCTCCAGCTCGACTCCGCCAAGATCGACTGCATCATCGCCTCGATCCCCACCAAGCAGCTTTACGACAACAACATCGAACGATTCATGCAGCACTTCGGGATCCGCAGGGACCAGGCGAAGTTCCGCGCCTCCCACACGGGTTACTGCGGCGGCGCGTCACTCCTGCTGCACTTCGACGAAATGGTCCGTTCGGGCGAGATTCAGCCGGGCCAGACCGTCATTGTCCACTCCGTCGAATCGAGCAAGTGGATGACGGCCGGCTTTGCCGTGCGGTGGTAACGATGCCCAGCGCCGACCGCCAGGCAGCCCGACCGGATTCGACATCGGATGGCTTTGTGTCCAACCTCCTGCGCCGCATCCCGCTGAGGCTGCGGATGCTGATCTACGGGGCCTCTTTTCTTTCAGTTCTGCTGATCGGGCTGCCCTGGCTGGCCTATCGCCTTGATGTCCTCCTGCCGGCCTGGCACGCCGAGATCGGATGGTTCCGCGTGATCGGCGTCGTCCTGTTCGCGGCGGCTTTGATCACCTACGCCCGATCGGCTCACCTGTTGAGCAGTCGGGGGCGAGGCGGTTACGTCGAGTTCGATCCGCCCCGGGCGTTCGTGGCCGAGGGCCCCTACCTCTGGGTTCGCAATCCCATCGCCGGCTGTGCCGTCCTCACGCTGCTGGGCGAGGCGATCTCCTTTTCCTCAACCGGGATCTTTCTGCTCTTTCTGGTCTCATTGCCGCTGGCCCACCTGCAGGTCATCCTGCTGGAGGAGCCGCTGCTGCGCAAACGGTTTGGCCAGAGCTACACGGACTACCTCGCGCAAGTCCCGCGGTGGATTCCGCGGCGTCCGGTGAGGAACACCCCATGAACGCGGTCACGACCGCAAATCGCCCCAATATCCTGCTTGTCGTGGCCGACTGTGCCCGCTCCGACAAATGGGTGGGGCCGGGACGCACCACAATCACGCCCAACGTTGACCGTCTGTCCCGCCAAGGCATCACCTTCCCGACTGCCATCACGGAAAAAAGCTGCACGACGCCGAGTTTTGCCACGCTGCTGACCGGCCTCTACAGTCCCCGTCACGGCGTGCACCTGATCTGGGGCTACCGCCTGCCTGACCAGGTTTCGATGCTCACGGACGTCCTGGCTGAACTCGGCTACCATAATTACGCCGAGGTCAGCGGGCCTCTGGTGCCGGAGATGGGCCTCGCCCGCGGGTTTGAGCATTACGAGTACCGGGCCCCCTGCGACTACCTGCACACCGCGTGGGGGCGCCGGTTCGTCGACCGGCTGCGAGGCGGGTATTACCGTGAGCCGTGGTTCCTGATGCTGCACCTGTGGGAGTTGCATCCGGGGCGCCAGGTCTCGCCCGAGCACGACCGGCCCCAGTTCGGGCGGGATGGATATGAACGGGCAGCGTCCAGCCTGGACGCGCAACTTGGCCGCGTCTTCGAAGCTGCCGGCGACGACGCCATGATCCTCTTCACCGGCGATCACGGCGAGAAAACCGAAGCCGAAACCTACCGCGAGGGAACCGCCGTGGACTATGCCCGCCGGCTCCTGGGGGTTGACGATGGGGCGGGTATGGTGCCGTTTAACGTTGCTGGATGGGCCGGCCCCAGTGTTCTGCAGCAGCTCTACAGCCAATGCGCGCCCCTGATGAAGGACGTCAGCCTGCGCGACGCCCGGCGAAGGCCTTTGTTCGGCCGGTGGGCCCGTCTGCGCGACCGGCTGCGCCTGCTCCGGCTCACGCCCATGCTCTACGTGCAGGACCTGGTCAAGCTCGCGGCACCGCTCCAGTTGACGGACCTGCTCAAGCGGCGCGGTCTTCTCGACGAGACGCGGGCGCGGGCCAAGGTCGATCGGCTCGCGCGGTCGATCGGCAGGGACAGGTTGTTCGACATGCACATGCGCATGTGGATCAACTCCTACAAGAACAACATGCGCGAAGGGCACATCATCCACGTGTACGACTTCCTGGTGCGGGTGCCGCTGGTCATCCGTTGGCGGGGCAAGCTGCCCGCGGGCGAGGTCCACAGCCGCATGATCCGCCAGCCGGATATCCTGATCACCGTTCTCGATCTGATCGGCCTCGACAGGAGCAGGTTCGGCGAGATCGACGGGCGATCATTCAGGCCGTTGATCGACCGGGAGCCCTGGGAACCGTTGCCCGCGTACCTGTCCGTTTCCGGGCTGCCGGCGGACCTCGAACTTCGCGGTGTCCGGACCGAGGACTACAAGTACACTTACGGCCCGGCGAACCCCGAACTGCCCGAGGAACTGTACGACCTGCGGTGCGATCCGGGCGAGACCCGCAACCTGGCCGCAAGCCAGCCCCGGCGCTGCGCGGAACTTCGACAACTGGCAACCAGCCTGCTCCCGCCCGCGGATGAGTCGCCCATCGAGCTCATGGCCATCAGCGCGGACCAGCAGCAGCGGGTTGAGAAACACCTGCAGGAGTTGGGCTACCTCGAGTGAGCCGCCGCCATGAATGGTCCACAACGAGCGGCACATGTTACGCCGCCGCAACCGCGGCGATCAGGCCACTGGCTGCCCGCACTGGGGTTGCTGGCGGTATTGCTCGCCGCCCACGGTGTGTCACTGTGGGACGGGCTTTTCTTCGACGACCACTGGCATCGGGCGGTTTCCCGCAACCGCGGCTGGAGCTTCTCCGAGCTGGTCGCCTCGGCCACGGTGGACCTCTCCGGCCGGCTGAACCACCTGTGGTGGCAAGAGCAGTCCATGGTTTGGCGCTATGCCCGGCCGGTTTCCATGCTGGTCACGAAACTCGAATACCACCTCACCGGCGGCAGCCCGATGGGCGTCCATGCCTGCTCACTGGGATGGCACTGGCTGACGGCGTTGCTCGTGTATGGCCTGGCGGTCTGGGCGGGCCTGCACCGCAAGTGGGCATTTGCAGCCGGTGCAGTCTTTCTGATCATGCCCCATTCGGTCTTCACGGTAGGCTGGCTCGCCGCCCGCAATGCGCTTCTCGGCGGGTTCCTCTTCGTCGCGGCGGTGCTGGCTTACGCGTGCACGATACGGAACAGCAGGTCCCGAACAGCCGCGGCCCGGGGACTGCGGCTCGCGGCGTGCCTGTTGCTGTGGGGGCTGTCGCTCATGAGTCGCGAGACGGCCGTCATCTTCCCGCTCGTCGCCCTCGTGCTCGATGCGAGCTTTGGAGGGTGGGCACATCTCCGGCGCCGCCTCCCTTTCCACGCGGTCCTCTGGCTGCTGGCGTTGGGCTTTGTCTGCTGGCGTTTGCGGTTTTTCTCGGTTGAGGCTGCCCCGCCCATCTACTTCACCAGGCCCACCAGCCTTGCCTACGTGCCGTGGGCGGCCAGCAAGCTGCTGCAACTGCTCTTTGCCCTCGTGTTTTACACGCCCATGCTGATGGGACTGGCAACCTACCGGGGGCTGCCGGGGGAAGACCTGGCGGTCCACGCGGTAATGGCCGTGCTCCTGGCGCTGGCGGCAGTCTGGTACCTGCTTGCTTCGCGGGGATGGCGGGGCCGGTGGGTCTGGCCGATCTGGGTCCTCGCCGCGTTCCTGCCGGTCGTGCCGATCTTCGCAATGCCGCACTTCGGCTACCTGCCTTCCATCGCCTACGCCATCATGGTGGCCTTCATGTTGTCAGGCGTGCCGGTCCGCTGTCGAGCGGCCGTAACCACGCTCGTAATCGCCGCCACGGTGTGGTCGCTCGGCGTGTACCGTTGTGCATGGTGGGGCATCATCCGCGCCGAGCAGGTCGTTTATGCCGACATACTGTCCACGACGCCGCCTCCCAGGCCCGGGAGCAAACTGCTGTTCATCAACCACCCGATCGCCGCCATCTACGCGCCCGATGCCCTGCGGGAAGCGTGGGGCGTCGACGATCTCGACGGCTACGTGCTCACCTTCGCCCCCCACCCGCTGGTCATGGACTCACCGAGCGTGGTCGAGCAACTGAACAACCACGAGCTTCTGGTCTCGGCGCCGGCTCCGGGGTACTTCTCCGGCCTGAGTGGCCGAATGCTCCTGGACGGCACCCGTCCCGGCTCGCCCCTCCTGCCCGGCACCGTGGTCAAGGGCGATTTGTTCGACACCACCGTCCTCGAGGCCGACAACGCCGGCGTGCGCAAGCTCAAGTTCACGTTTCACGAGCGGTTGGATCACCCAAGGTACTACTTCTATGTTTCGTCACCGGAGCGGCCGGCATATCGCCTGCGGTTTGACCTCACCGCACCCGATGAGAACGCGGATGCGGGTCTGTTTGCCCGGGCCAGGTCGGACGATCTGCTGACGTGCATACCGGCCCGGATGGAGATCGTCCGGCTCGCCCGGCCGGTTGCCGTCCAGACGGCAAGTTCGATTCAGGCCGATCTGTACCGGCCCTCCGCGCTGGCCCGTGTCGAGAAATGGTGGCACCGCGTCGATGCACCGGCGTTGAACCGCGAAACCCGACGCTGGCAGCAGGCTCACGCCGGGACGCTGCGCCAGCGCGACTATTACTTCGCAGTCATGAACGTCATCCAGCGCTTCGTGAAATCGGACTTGCTGCTGACCGGCGGCCGCGAGAGCGGCACGCTCGCCGGCCAGTGCTTTCACCCGGACAGGGAGTTCACCGGCAAGGTGCAGGATTGATTCTCAAGCGACTGATCGCATTCCCCGAGAGCAGGCGCATCCTGACGATCCACCTGCTGGCGACGCCGTTCCTGGCCACGCAGTGGTCCATTACCGCGATGGTGCCGGTGCTGTTGCGCGACTACTTCCGGGCCAGCGAGTGGCAAACGACGATCTCGACGTCTGCGATCCCGGTCATGTCACTGCTGTCGATCTTCTGGAACGAGCTGTATCGCCGGATGCAACCCCATCGGTACCTGTTGATGTTGTGGGTGGTGGCGATCGCCCCGTTGGCCGGCGTCGCGCGGTGCCATCATCCCGAGACGGTCCTGATCTTCGTGGTCATCTCCGCGGTCGGCTTCGGGGCCATGACCCCGCTCACCGCCGATATCCTGCGCAATTGCTACCCTCCGGCGGCCCGCGGCAAGATCTTCAGCGTTCTGCAGGTGCTCGCACAATCCACTGTCATGGTTGGGACCTACTGCATCGGCCTCTGGCTCAATATCGATCACGAGGCGTTTCGCCTGTATCTGCCGGCTGGCGTCGTGATTATCGGGATCGGGATGTCACTGCTGAGTCGGATCACCCACCAGCAACTGTTCAGGGAACGGCACAAGTTCCACCCGACGGAGCCGCTTCGGGCGAGTCTGGGGAAGGCCTGGCACAACATGGCGGCGGTCCTGGCCCGGGATCGGAGCTTCCGCCGGTACGAAATCGGGTTCTTCACCTACGGTCTCGGGTGGATGATCTGTGCTGCCCTGTTGCCGTTCCTGGTCGTCGATCACCTCAGATTGGACTACGAACAGGTGGCCCGGTCAACGCAAACCGCCTTGCAGCTCACGCTGCTGTTGATGATGATGCCAACGGGGTACCTGATGGATCGCCTCGGGCCGATCCGGACCTCCTGTTGGGCCTTCAGCGTGCTGATCTTCTACCCGATCGGTTTAATGGCGGCCGGGGACGTCCACAGCCTGACGGGCGCGACCGTCTGCTTTGGGATTGGCATGAGCGGTGAGCATCTGACCTGGACGATTGGGCCGGTCACCCTCGCTCGCGACTCGTCTCAGGCCCCGCATTACCTGGCGATTCATGCTACCCTGGTCGGGGTCCGGGCGATCCTCGGTCAATTCCCGGCGGTGGCACTGTACAGGCTAACGGGCGAGATCAGGCTCCCGCTGGTGCTGGCGGCATTTCTCTTTGCCACCGGGGCGCTTCTGATGCGCCGCCTGGAACATGACCGGCGGGCAAGCGAAAAACCTGCCGCTTCCGCCATCCCGATCCCGCCCGCTCATAATACCGGCGGACCCTGAACGGGGGCGGGCTCATTGACGCCGGAAGCGATATTCCGCACCATGTCAGACCGGGGGCGAGCCTGGGGCCGGCTGCGACGGTGCACGGGCGGCGCACCCCTGGACACCCGGATATCCGGAATCACGCAAAACGGCAATCGGCGCTTCCAAGGAGTATGCCCGGATGAAGAAAGCGTTACTGATGATCGGGGGTGACTATCACCCGTTTGAATCGTGTGGCAGGATTCTGGCTGAGTTCCTCGAGAATCACGGCACCGCCGAGACCACCGTGACCACCGATCGCGACGCCTTTGCCAGGCTCGACGGCTATGACGTCGTGATCGTCTACACGCAGGGCGGCACGCTCACCGGGTCCCAGGAGAAGGGCCTGTGCGACTGGGTCAAGGCGGGCGGGGCGTTTGTCGGCATCCACTGCGCGTGTGACTCGTGGGTCGAGAACGATCGCTACATGGAGATGATCGGCACCCAGTTCACCGACCACGGGCCGGTCACCGAGTTCGACGTGAACATCACCGACGCCGATCACGAAGTCACCCACA
>CAZOIA010000142.1:0-15105 GCA_964579675.1 uncultured Planctomycetales bacterium
TACTAATTGCCCGGGCCAGGAGCGCAATGGAGCGGCGGGGCCTGACCTATCGGCGAGCCGAAACGCTGATCGGTGGGGCAGGTAAAGAAACTGACGTTGAAGTGCGCAAGGGTATGATCGACGAAGCGCAGCAACTCATTATGCGGCTCCGTACCGATCCCGGAATCAGGGACCGCAAGTCGCGCGCATTTGTGGATGAGCAGCAGGCCCGGCTAGACAAAATACGCCAGAGGTTCGCCCAGCAAAATGTCGAGGTCGCGCGCGGCGAGTTGGGCGCAGCGCAGCGCGCGAAGTTTGCCGCCGGGGCAGAACTCAATAAGCAGATAATGGCTGAGAAGTTCAAGCCGCTTGGCGATGCGGCGAAAGTGGCTGGCGGGACCGTCACCGAGTTCGGGCGCGCGGTCAAGCAAAGTACGGGCGTCCTCAAGCAAATGGCCAAGCTCACCTTATTCGGCGGCGGGGGCACCACGCGACAAGGCGGCGGCGATGACGCGGAGTTCAACGCGAAGGCAGGTGGGCTATTGGGCATGATCGGGTCTTCCTGAGGTGGGTGTATCAAGGAGTTGACATGGCGATAGGCAAAGAAATGAGGGAGTGGCTGGCAGATCTTATTGCCCGATGCGAGGAGCTGATCGTCGCGTGCGACGAATGCGCCAAAGTTGCCGAGGAGGCTGGCAAAACCAAACGGGTTCGACATCTTGCACAAACCAAACGCCAGGTCCAAGAAACACTGGCCTCAGTGCGCCGACAATTGGCGGAACTTGGGGAGTCGGGGTGAAAGGTGTGGGCACGTCGAAGCGATCGACACACTGTGAATGTGATGAGCGTGTCCAACACGCAGCCGATCTTCTGGTGAACCATGCTGGCCGCCGTTTATACCAGCTCGAAACGCTGTTCATTGAGCGCTTCCGATGTTCGCGGGCAACGGCACGGCGTTACGTGAGTCGCGCGCGCGCGAAACTGGCAGAAGGGCACAACGCGGCACTGCGCGACTTGGCATCGAGCTTGCCCGCCAAGTTTGCCATCGCGCTCGAACGCGCGCGCGACTGTGACGACGGACGCACTGAAGCGCGCCTGCTTGATTCCCTGTTGAAGTTGGCAGGCGCTGCGGAACAAAGGGAGCCGGACGCTGGGCCGATCGGAATTGATTTGGTGGTTGTCGAGAGTCCGCGGAACAACGATGGCAAAGCCAAAACCAACAAGTGACCAACGAGTCGAAGCGCTCGCCCTCTTCAACTCGAAGTGGCAAACCGTTAGGAAGATCGTCGATTTCAGGGCACACCACAGAGGCATCCGCAGGGACGATAGGGGGGACCTCCAACAAGATGCCGGCGAGCATTTATGGCAGTCGTGCCTGCGGGCCGTTGACCCCGAACGCGGCGGCTTCAAGATTCAGTGTCGCCTTGCGGCCAATTACGCTTTCGAGAAGCGAGCCCGGTCCCAGCGGCGCTTTCCACTTCGCGAGGCGGACCTTCTCCTGCCCGATGCCGATGACGATGCTCCGGGCCCGCTGGATGCGCCGGTTCCGCCACCTGGCGCGCGGGTGCTGGTCGATAGCGTGCGCGTTCGATTGACGCAGAGCGATGTGAAGATTGATGCGCCCGCGCTGGTCGCCCTGTACGAACATGGTGTTGGCGTGAGCGAACACGCTAGGCAGACGGGAATAAGCGTGCAGGCCATGTCAGACCGCGCACGCCGCGGCCGATCGCTTGGGCTCTTTTTCCCCGGCTTGGCGCGGCACGGGCGATGGCTGTTCCCGCCGGTAGGCTTGAAGCGACCGGCGTAAAATCATAGAGTGACCGGGACGACTCGCGACGGCGGGTCAAGCGGCCCCGGTGGCCAGCTCCAAGTTTTCCACCCTTCCCGGAGCTGGTCATCGGGCCGACCCGGCAGAAAGGGTGGAGCCCATGTCGGAAGCACGAACACACGAGTTGCCAAGCCAGGCCCGGCGTGTCCTGAAAGCACTGGACGCAAAAGCGATATGGCGCGTCGGCATCGACCCCTTGCCACCCCAGCTAACGGCGGGGGTTGCGGGGGTTCTGGATGCGCGCGGCTATCTTCAAGCTCGCGCCCCGGGTGCCCGGTGGTATTCGCCGAACCGTCGGCAGCTCGGAGGTTTTGAGAGTGAGTGGGCGGCCATCCTTGACATGCAAGACCCGAGAGTGCGAGCCCGGCCGGGCGCTGACGGGCAACTCGCGCGCGGGCCTCTGTCGTTCGATCTTCGCGTATCACCTGAAGGCAAGGCCCGCCTTGCGGAGCTGGCCATGACTGGCGATACGGGGAAATCGTGGCAAGCCGTTCAAGACGAATTGCTGAAGCTCTGCGAACAGGGCAGCAAATACACAACCCAAGATGACTTGGCGGCGCGCTTGGGATGCTCGCCAGCGACGGTCAATAAAGCCATCGACAAGTCGGAGCAGCTGACCGGCTGGATGACTGAGGCTCGCCAGGACAAGATGACACCCCGCGCGACCGGCCTGACCGACGTGGTGGCCGACCATACCCGGCAAGCGACCGAAGCCGACCCGGCCGACGTGCTGAGCGATGATGATGTCGATGTCGCGATGGCCAAGCTGATCGAACAAGCCGAGCCCGAGGAACGGGCAGAGCTGAACGCATCGGACGCCGCACGCTGTCGCGCCCTGGCCAAGGCATACTACCAACAGCAGCGCGATGCCGAGCCTTCCCCACTGGACGACGATCCACCCGGCCGCCGACCCCAAATCGTGAAGGAAAACAAGCGGCTCTAGCTTCCATTCGCGAACGTTCGCGGCCACAAAAACCCGCCTTACGACCCCGAAAGCCCCGATTTCATGCCATTCGCAGTGCGGCGCGCGTTCCTACGGGGGGCGCGATCCCCCCTTGGAAACGAGGTGGCCATGATGGCGATTCACACGATCCCGAGTCTGCGAACACCAGGTGTGCTCGCGGCCGATTTGGGCGAGCCATTACACCGCGTCATCTACGTCTTGCGGACCAGACGCCACATTCGACCAGCGGCCCGGGCTGGTCGGCTGCGACTGTACGATCGGGAAGCGGTGGCCCTGATTCGGCACGAACTGAACTCAATTGACGCCCGCCGCACCAGGGGGCACCACGATGACCTCTAACCCCGACGCGCCGCCTGCGGAGCAATTGCTGACGGTGAAAGGCGTGGCCGCTTTGCTGGCCCTCAGCGAGCGCTCGATATGGAAATTGACCGCTGCAGGCCGGATGCCCGCGCCGATCAGGCTTGGCCGCGCGGTCCGCTGGCGGTTGGGCGACCTGCACCAGTGGATCGCGGCCGGATGCCCAGCTCGCGAGCGGTGGCAAGAGATAAGGGGGGGCAATGCCAAGTAAACCGACAGACGCCACAGGACGCGATTGCAGCCCCGTGACGGCACGCGGCGCGTCTGGGCCTACTCAGGGGGCGGTCGAAACGACGGCGGGCCGTTTTGTGAAGCTGCCGTATGAGGTACTCCAGCGATCTGACTTGACATCGACAGCAAAGTTGGTGTTTGGGGTGCTGTGCGATCGGATTGGTGCGAATCGGACGGCATGGCCCGGCGTCCGGCGGTTGGCTAAGGATTGCGGGGTAACACGTAACACCGTCGTGCGAACGGTTCGGCAGCTCGAATCGGCTGGGCTTCTCCTTGTGGACCACGTTGACGGCAATCCCGGGGGCCGGACCAATACGTACCGGCCGGCGGGAACGTCGTCACTGTGGCGACGTACCCAAAATGACGACGTACCAAAGGTGGGACGGCGACGTCCCCAAAATGACGACGTTAACGTCCCCAAAATGACGACACAACCAGATAAGACCAATGAACCAGACCCATCTAGGCGCGAGCGCAAGTCCGATGCGATCTGGGACGCCGTTTGCGAGCTGTTCAACCTGAAGCCCGTGACCAAGAGGGACCGGACCCGGATCGGCCGGATCGTCTCAGACCTGAAAGCCAAAGGGGCGACGCCGGATGACATCCGCCAGCGTCTTGCCCGTTACTGCCAGGCGTGGCCGCGGGTAGCCGCTACTCCGGAGAGCTTGACCAAGCATTGGGACCACTTTGCACAAAACAGGCCGGACCAGAGCAGCCCGGCCCGGATACGAACGGGGAGTGCGGAGTATGAGAAGTGCGTTGAGCGAATCTAGGGCCTGCCGCTGCTGCCCCGGCATCCACCGGGACCGGGCGATGGTGGACCCGGCTGTCAGGGAGCGGGTGCGCAGGATCATCGAGCAAGGCGGCCCCTGGCCCCTGACGGTGCTGGGGCCCGTCGGATGCGGGAAAACGTGCCTGGCCCTGTGTGTCGCCGACTACTGGCAGGCTCGCCGGGCTCCCGATGCGTTCTACTTCACGACATCGGAGCTGGGGGCAATGCTGGCCGATGCCCGATGTGGGCGATTGTGCTACCCCCGGGGAGCACTGCGGAGCGAACGCTCGCTATTCGATGACCTGGAGCACTACGGGTTGGTGATCGTCGATGAATTGGGGCTGCGGACTACACCCCCTGAGAGTGAGTATGATGCCGTCAAGCGGACTCTCGACGCTCGCCAGGGGCGGCCGATGGTAGTGCTGGCGAATCTGTCGCTTGTCCAGCTCGGAGCGATCTACGACGAAAGAATTATCAGCCGACTGGCGGCGGGGACCATCCTCGAAATGCGGGGGCCAGACCGGCGGCTCCCCGCGCATCGGCCCGCAAGGCCAGCGGGTGACGCCGTTTCGGCGGCGGACGGCGGCCGGATGGCCACTGAGCCGGCCATCACCGGACGGTGATAGACAAAAACTGAAATCGAGGCCCGATTCTGCTTGACCGTCCGGCAATTATGGTGTATACTTGTGCGGACGACAAGCGAAAGGGCAGGACAATGGACAACGCGATTGGATACATTCGAGTGAGCACGGTGGGACAGGTGGACGATGGCGTGAGCCTGGAAGCTCAGCAAGCCCGCATCCGGGCGTGGTGCGAGGCCAACGGTTACGAGCTGATCGGCGTCTACGTCGATGCGGGCATTTCGGGCAAGCGGGCGGACAATCGGGCCGGGCTCCAGGATGCTTTACAAGCTGTCTGCGGGACCCGTGGGGCGGCCCTTGTCGTCTACAGCTTGTCTCGGCTCGCCCGATCCACAAAAGACGCGATCGCGATTGCCGAGCGGCTGGATAAAGCCGGCGCTGACCTCGTGAGCCTGTGCGAGCGGATTGACACCACCACCGCGGCGGGCAAGATGATCTTCCGAATGCTGGCTGTGCTGGCAGAGTTTGAGCGGGACCTCGTGTCCGAGCGAACGGTGGCGGCCTTGCTCCACAAGGCCCGCAAGGGCGAGCGCGTCGGCGAGCTGCCCTACGGCTGGACGCTGGCGGCGGATGGTGTCACGCTGATAGAGCATCCGGGCGAGCAAGCCACTTTGGCCGATATTCGAGAGCTACGGACGGCCGGCTGGGCATACCGCGCGATTGCAGCGGAGTTGACCCGCCGCGGCGTCCTGACGAAAAAGGGCAACAAGGTATGGACTCATCAAACGGTGGCGAGCATACTGAAGCGGCAAGCGGCGTGAACGTGAAGGCGACGGGCGACAAGAGCGATCATCCGGCAATCGAGCGGATCGTGGACCGGATGCAAGAGGCCACGAACGCGGACCGCGAGCGCTTGGCTGCACATCTGGAGGCGGCGGACGATGGCGACACGCAAGAGCAAGAGGGCAAAAACCGTGACCGAACAACTCCGTCAGGCGATTGACGACAGCGGTGAGTCGCGATATGCGATCTGCAAGGCCCTGGACATCGACCAAGGACATCTCTGCCGATTTGTGGCCGGCCAGAGCGGGCTGGGCCTCGACGTTCTCAATCGGCTGTGTGCGTACCTGGGCCTGGAGCTGCGGCGGAAAGGTGGATGAGGTATGGCGTCTGTAACCCGAATCGGCAGAAGCAAACGTCCGCCGCGAGCCGTCCAATTCGTGGCCCCGGATGGCGTTCGCAAGACGATCCGGGTAGGCCCGGTCGGGTATGAGACAGCCCTTGACTTCAAACGCAAAGTCGAAAAGCTGCTTGCCTGGTCGATCACGAACGAAGCACCCGACGCACAGACGGCAACTTGGCTGGCGGGCCTGCCGGCTCGGATACACGCGAGACTGGCCCGCGTCGGCCTTGTTGAACCACGGACACCCGAGCCCGCGGCGCCGGGCCTGGGAAACTGGCTTGGCAAGCACCTCAAACAGCGGCCCGATTTGAAGCCATCGAGTCGGCAAAAGCTGGAGCGGACAGGGTATTTCCTCAGAAGGTTCTACGATACCGATCTGCCCATCGACGGAATCACAGCCGACAGCGCGGCGGATTGGCGGGTGTGGCTGGGGGGGCAGGGGCTTGCTGAAGCGACCGTGCGGCTGCATTGCCGGAATGCGAAGTGCATGTTCAATGAGGCGTGCGAACGGGAGCTGATTAAGGCAAACCCGTTCCGCAAGTTGACCAGCGCCGCGGTGGCTGCAAGTCGGGAGCGATACGTCACGCCTGGGGATACCGCTGCTGTTCTGAACGCCTGTCCGAGCGTCCAGTGGCGAGCCCTGGTCGGCCTTGCACGACTGGCGGGTCTGCGGGTGCCGAGTGAAACCCACCGGCTGACGTGGGCTGACCTGGATTGGAGCCGGGGCCGGCTGTCAGTTCATTCGCCGAAAACAGAACGCTACAGCGGGCATGAAAGTCGGATCGTTCCGATCGTGCCGGCGCTCATGACGATCCTGCAAAACACGTTCGACGCCGCAACAGAAGGCCAGGAACAGATTATCGCCCTCTCGCGGAACAACCTCCACCGCACCCTGGAAGCGATCGTGAAGCGGGCGGGCATGGCCCCCTGGCCAAGACCGTTTCAGACTCTACGCCAGAGCTGTGACAGCGAATGGAAGCTCACTTTCCCGGCACACGCGGTCGATCAGTGGTTGGGGCACAGCGCTGAAGTGTCCCGCAAGCACTACCTCATGGTGCCCGATCACGTTTATGACCTGGCGGCCGGCCTGACCAGCAGCGCGGAAAGCGCTGCAGAAAGCGCAGCAGCAGGCCCGCGCACTGAGTTGAATGGCGACGAACACGCATTAAAGCCCGGTGAACGGAAACGACCTCAGAACGCCGTTTGTGCGGGTTCTGGGGCCAAAAACGAAGATGGGCCCGGAGGGATTCGAACCCCCGACCAAGCGATTATGAGTCGCCTGCTCTAACCGCTGAGCTACGGGCCCAGCACACGAACTCATAGTATCCACTCTCTCGGGCGCGTTCAACGTCCATCGCCGGTTGCTCACGGTGCAACAACCGCGGTAACGAGCTGCTCCTCCGGGCAATCCTGCACCAGGCGCACCTTCGTCAAAACGGCTAGCGGCCCGGTGGTCGCGAATGTCACTTTCTGTCGGGCTATCAACTCAACGGGCTGCACGTTCGCCAGCTTTCGCCGCTCCCCTTGCCGGGCGGGGATGATTTCGGGCGGCTCGCCGGGGAACCAGACCAGCCGCTCGCCCTGGCGCAAGGTCACGGGGAATACGACGCGTCGCTGACCCATCATCAGCTCCGGCTCCACGAGCAGTGGCTCATCCGGCGCGGCCGGTGCCTTGACATCGTCGAGCATGGGCCCGCAACGAATCTGGACCCCGAGTCGCGAGCCTTCCATCGCCGGCTCGACCGTCCAGACGTTCTGTTTGCCGTCGAGGTCGCGGACCTCCTGCCAGGGGCCGTAGACGACCCGTCTCAGGCGCAGCGGGTTGCGCAGCAACCGATACTCACGCCCGGGCTCTCGCAGAAGCTTGCGGATGGCCGCCGGCACCTTGCCCGACCGACGGAGCCCTTCGTACGTGCTGACGAGGTCGAAGATGGGGCCCATTTCGGGGTGATCTCGCAGGCGCTGGGGGTTTGTCTGCACGGACACGGAGGCCCCGAATCCCAAACACTTCTGCAGGATGTAGTCGAACTGGTCGGCGGTAACCTCGGGGTCGTACACGTAGTACCAGCCGACGTCCAGCGGCATCAGGTTCCCTGTGTAACCGGCAAGCCAGGACATGCGCTTGTCCAGATAGCCCTTGACATCCCCGTGCCCGTCCGCAGAGGCCATGCGCGAGATGAGATGCCACGAGTAATGGCTGTAGCTGGAGCCTTGCAGGAACGTGTCCTTGTTACGCAGCCGCTCGTAGTACATGCTCTGCAGCTTGGCGTTGTAATACCAGTGCTCGCCTTGCAGCCGCTCCGAGCCGTCGAAGTACAGCATGTCAGCGTTGATCGCGTTGGCGACTTTGCACACATTGCTGATGACCTCGTCGGCAAGCGTGCTGTCCAGGTCGTAAAGAAAGTAGCCGTACGAGCGCAACAAGTGGCCGATCTTGGCCCCTTTGCGATGTGAGCCGGCCCCGGTGCGACACGCCCGCCGCTCGCAATCCCCGAAGCCGCAGGGAGGCTCCCTGCGCAACTGGCCGTAATGGATCAGCTCATCGCCGATCTGGATGAACGTGCCCTTTCCCAGATAGCCGCCGTCCTCGGCGGGAAAGCTTTCGGGGGGCCGGGTCGTTGGAATGAAGTCGGCCTTCTCGTCCACGTCCGCGGCAAGCTCAGCCTGGGCATCCTTGAAGAGCCGCGGATCGGGCCTGGGCCAGACGTACGGGTCATTCAGGTAAACCGCCGCCGCGAGAGAATGCAGGCCGACGCGAAAGCCCGCCTGCCGCAGCTTTGCGACCGTTCGCTGCAACGAAGGCAAGCCGTCGGGGAACATATCGCGGTTGATCTCATGGTGGCCGTGGCTGCGGCTCCAGCTCCCGCCCAGGATGAGGATGGTGGAGAACCCGCCCCGCTTCGCCCACTTGATCACCTCGTCCACGTCCTGCTCACCGAACCTGGTGATGAACAGGTAGCTCTGCTTCGTCCAGGGCGACTGCTTGCTCCATGTCCCACCGGGATGCGGGTTTGGCAGCCCGGCCGCCTTCTCGAATGCGTCGATCGCGTCCTCGAAGCCTTCTCGCGGGCCGGCGATGATGCCGAAACCCGCCGGCGTGATCCCGTACCGCTTGTAGCTCTCCGCGTTGAGGAATACACCCCGGCCATCCCATAACTCGCTGGCCGGATCCTCGAAGTCCTCCAGCATCACTTCCCGCCGGCCTTGGGGTGTCTCGACCACGGCCCGCACGGCATCGACCGTGCATTGGACGGAAGTACTGGCCGGCAATCCGTTGTAGTAGAAGTTCAGGTGACTGACATGCGTATGGTCGGCCTTGTCTTGAGCCGGCTGGTCACAGGTGACCTCGCGCCAGCCGCTGAAGTCGATGCGGATGTAGTCATCCCGGTAGCCCTCCTTGCCGTCGTGGAGCTGGATCTTGAGCAGCTCTCCCTTGCCGTCGCCGTGTACCCACGCCTTGACGGCTTGCAGGCCGGTGAGGTTCTGCGGCGGGCCGAAGGTGCGCCCCCGAACGGACCAGCCGTCGTTCTTATCCCGCGAAGAGGTGGCAGCGAAAGAAGCGGCCTGACGTCCCTCCCGGATGAGCTCCGTCTCCGGGCCGAACGTGTGGGTAACGCCCGTGTGGTTGCTGCCCCGTGCCTGGCCGGCCGTGGCATGGCCCCGGACATTAATGTGGGTCGCCATCACCGCCGCGGCGAATTCTTCGTCGTAGCAGGCGTTGATCTTGGAGCCAACGGTCGGCAAATCGTCAAGGTTCAGCCTGCAGACGTGAAGGGTCCGGACCTTGGCGGGCTCCATCCCGTCGAGACTCAGCAGTTGCCACAGCGAGAATCCGGGGCCGGTGCTGACGCGATAAGTGAGACTCACGCCATCGGCGAAGGTAAATGAGACCCGATCGTCCGACTTGTCCACGCCCGAGGGCACGAGTACGGCGTCGTCGGTTTCTATGCGGCAGAAAGGATGTCCGCCCACCGCGTAGTTGCGTCCAGTCGCGTTATCCTGGAGCGCGACCACGCGCCCGGTATCGTCGAGGCGCAGCAGAGCTGTGTCCCACCGGACGTCCACGGTGCCCAGGCAGGCCGTGGCCAGGATACCCAACGCTTTCAATGAGATCATTGTCAGATCACCTCCCATGCGGTCTTGGCTGTTCCTGAAGACGATGTGCCGGTCCGGGCTCAAGCAGCGACTCGTGCGTATTCGGGCGGTGCTATCCGGCGCGAAAGGCGAGGCCGAAGATGCCCAACGTGATTGCCGCCGCGGCCAGGATCATGGTCACGATGAACAGCATCATGAATCGCCGGCTCTGGCGAGCGATCAGTTGACCGAGCAGCTCGTTTTGCCGGCTGGCCTTGTCGTCCATCTGCTTGAGGGCCTGGCTCTGGGCCTGGTGGGATTCACCGAGCATGTTGATCGCGGTGCCGACCTTGCCCATCGTCTGGGAAGCGAGGACGCTTTGCTCACCGGCCATTTCGAGCTGGCGGTTCATGCCGGTGAGGGTTTCAGCCTGGGCCCGAGCGACTTTGGGAACCTCGCTCATCACCTCGGTCAGTTGCTGGGTGCGGGTGCTTGTGGCCTCCAGTTGACTTACGATGGCTTCAAGCGTCTGTGCCTGCTGGCGGGAGATCCCGGGGACGTCGCTCATCGAGCGGGCCAACTGCTCGAGGGAGGTGCAGATTCGCTCACTCCTCTCGGCGTGGGTGACGAGATGGTTGCGAATCTGCTCGATCACCTCCGTCACCTGCTCGTAACCCTCCTGCAACCTGGCGAGGGTCTGGTCGCGTTTGGTCCAGCGGGCCAGCGGGCCCGTTGGCTTGCCGGTCGGCGGTTCGGCATCGCCGGGCGGTTCAGCCGGCTCAGCCAGCAGGCCGTCGTCACCCACTTCCGGCAAGTCGTGCAGTTGGTCGTCTCGGCGCCGTCGGATCCTGAGCGCACCGGCCAGACGCGTCCAAAACGTAGGGGACTTTGTGGTCATCGCAAGGGACCCTCCAGCGAAACCGCAATCAGCCGCAACATGACGGCATCGTCCGGTTGTTCACCACGGAGACACGGAGAAGAGGGCAAGAGTGGAACAGCGGGCGACAGGGAGAGCGGGAGAAGCGGTGCTGCGTCGCGGCCTCACGTTCAGCCGCAACCCGAAGGAGAGCCAAGCGATGTTTAGCCGCGACCCGAAGGGGAGCGCGTCTGGCATGATTTCCTCCGCTCTCGATTCTGAACTCTCAACTCTCAACTCTCAATCCTCAATTCTCAATTCTCCGTGGCTCGGTCTCTCCGTGGCGAAGAATCCAAGATCAGGTTGTACCCGGGCGGCGTGGTGATCGCAAGCTGGTCTGCTTCTTCCCGTGGTTCTTGGCCCGTTCGCGACGGACGCCGTCGATAGCTTCGCGCATGCGCTGGAGCGTGTCGCGGTTTCGGCGGGTGCCGTAGTCGGCGTGGGCTTCGATGAAGGCGTCAAGGGTTTCGAGGCTCCGGTCGTCGGCGTCGGCGGGTTTGGGGCAGAGGTCGGCGAGTCTGAGATAAAGCTCGATGGACTCCGGGGGCATGTCCGCGTCGAACAGCCGCCGGGACAGGCGGGCGGCGAACTGCTCATCGGTCAGGTTGACGTTCCAGCAACGCTCGCGGAACAGGTACTGGTGGGAAAAGAAGGGCATCGTATGGGGATGGAACTCGCGGGGGTGGTCGATGCCGAGCTTGCCCCATCCGTTCCACGGGTTGCCGAAACCCTGCCCCGGGTCGTAGCTGGTGGCAAAGCCGGTCAGGGCCAGTTCGCCCGGTCCGGGCGGGTCGTTGGAGCCGTGGAACTCGCTCATCCGCACGATCGTGTGCCAGCGAAGCACCAGCGGATGCTCGGAAAGGGCGTTGTCGCGGATCGGATCACCCCAGCACCACCACCAGTAGATGCGCTTGTCGTCGATCTGGTGGACCGCCTGCCGATAGGCCTCGGCATTGAACTCACCGATGGCGATGGCGAACTCGAAGTTCGGGCGGTCCCGCCAGATGAGGTCGGTCAGGGTCTTGAGGGCTTCGGTTCGCTCCCGCCAGGTCTTCTCGTCGGCATCTCGACCTTCGCCGGCCGGCTCGAGGTAGATCCCCTCCGCCTCGGGGAGCAGGGCCAACATGTCGCGATAGTACTGGATGCCGCGTTCGATCGAGCCGGCGGCGTGCTTCTCGTGATGCCAGGTGAACCATCCCCCACCGATGTAGAACTTCATGCCCTCGCCGCGGCAAAGGTTGACCAGGCCGCCGACGTTCCAGGCGTCGGCCAGGTCGGTGCCCTCGTACTCGCCGCCGTATTGCTCCAGCAGCGGGAACCCCGCCAGCCAGAACCAGTTGCGATTGAGCGTCAGCTCGGAATGAAACTTGAGGACCCGTTTCCACGAATGGAGGGAGTCGTGAGCGGCCCAGCAAGGCAGGATATAGACGCCGCGGTAGGCGAAGGCGGGTTTCATTCTGACGTCCAGGGGCCAATCGACGGCGGCTCCGTCGGCGGTGGCGGGCATTCGGAAGTAGGCCAGCTCCTGGCAGCCGTGCTTGAGACCTATGGCCGAGTTGGCGGTGACGACGACGAACTGCTGATCTCCCGCCTCGTGGGTCACGATGCGGAACCCCTCGTCCCCGAGGCCCGCACAGTCGAGTTTCACACCCTGCTCGGCCAGGCGCGCGATCACCGGGTTGTTGGCCTCGTCCCCGACGACGATGTAGAGGCCGGGCCCCTCCGCGCCGGCGGTGCCGGGAAGGGTCCAACCGTAGGCGTCGGCCAGATGGCCGTTGAGCGTCGTCTGGACGATATCGTCCATGACCCCGCCGAGACGCGGCGCCACCAGCCGGGCGCGGGGCTCGTTATGCTTGAAGATCCACCGGTGCCGGGCGCAGCCGGGCTGGGCGGCCAACGCTGCCGATACCGAAACGATCAATATCCTTATCCTTCCGGCCTTCATCGACTTGATCTCCCTTGCGGATAATCCCATCTGCGGCGATTGCCTCGCGGCTCCGCTGTCCGTTGCTGTCGGGTTGACACCGCTTCGGCACTCGCTGTCCGGTGCCGTTTTCGGCAGCGGTGCGGCTACAGAGTCAATCGGCGGACCAGGTTGATGATCTTGGGTCCGGCGGAGCAGCCGATCCGGGCGGCGCCGGCTTCGACCATCACTTTGAGGGTGGCCAGGTTGCGGATGCCGCCGGCGGCTTTGACCTTGAGCGGCGAGCCGTGCCGGTGCAGCAGCCGGACCGCCTCGACGGTGGCCCCGCCGGCCGGATGGAACCCGGTGGAGGTCTTCACGAAGTCGGCCCGGGCTTGAACCGCACAGCGGCAGCCGGCAATGATCTGATCGGTCGTCAGGGCGGCGGTCTCCAGGATGACCTTCAGCAGGTGGTCGGGCGAAGCGGCGTGCGTCGCGTCGGCCACCGCGGCAATGTCGTCGCAAACGGCCGATGTCTCGCCGGCGACCAGATCGCCCAGCCGGAGAACCATGTCGATCTCGATTGCCCCGTCGTTGATCGCCCGCCGGGTTTCGTCCACCTTCGTATCGGTCCGGCTCGCGCCGAGGGGGAAGCCGATCACGCTGGCAATACGAACCGACGAGTTGGCCAGGCGCCCCCGACACCGGGCGACAAAGATCGGATTGACGCACACCGCCACGAACTCGTACCGCATCGCCTCGTCGCAAAGCCTGTCGATCTGGGCCGCCGTCGCCTGTGGTTTCAGATTGGTATGATCGATCGTGGCGGCCAGTTGGCGTGCATCCATGGTTCGCGTGCTGCCCGGTGTATACATTGCTACTTACCTTGGAGGGCGGCTTACCTCGAGGACTGCGGCAACTCATTGCCGCAAGCGCTTACGCGTTTGATGGCTTCTGTCCGCCGGTGGCGAGCCGGGCCGGCGACTATCCATGGTGGCCGCGCTTGCGCCGGGCGGCGGCGTCGAACCGGAGCTGGTAGTCCTGAACGTAACCCTTTTTCTGGAAGAACTGCAGCGTCTCGGTCACCGAGCTGAAGACCTCGGTCGCGGTCTTGGTCACGAAGGGCGAGGGCTCGACCCTGGGTTTCCAGACCACGTAGACTTCCTTTGTTGTTTCGTAAGCGTGCTGGAGCTCGCGCTCGACGCCGCTCGACAATCCGGGCTTGCCGTCCGGTAGTTCGGGGACGTAACTCACGATCATGTCGGACTGGTCGATCAGCTTGAAGTCGCGGGCGTAGATCTGCCCGTCGATGTCGCCCGCGACCGACGTGACCTCATGCACGGGGAACACCATCTTTCGCCCGTGCACCTCGAGCGTGAAGCTCTTTTCCCCGCGCTGGGTGGCGGCCCCCGCTTCGAGCAGCAAGCGCTTCTCGTCCAGGTCGCCCGGGTCGAACGTGATGAACTGCTCGGCGAGCGTGTCCCGAAAGGCGTCAATCTCGGCGAGCACGGCCGGCATGTCCACCACGTGCGTCATAGGGAACGAAGGGTACACCTTCCGGCGGTGGGGCTCGAACATGAGCCGATACACCGACCCGGCCGTATCACGTTCCACGCCCCGGGCCATGATGTAAAAGAACCCGTGCCCCCGGATGATCGTGGCAAACACCTCAGTTGCCAGCACCTCCTCCTCACGCCAGACGAGGATGTCCTTGAGCGTATGGTCCAGGTCGTGTTCGCGGGTGAGCCGCTCGTGAACCGCATCGACGTTGTCCACAAGCGTGAAATAGAGGTCGGCGTCCAGGTCCACCATCTGGTCGTGGTCGAACGCGGGAAACAGACCGTGCTTCCACCGGAACGTCGCGTGCGTGTTGACCAGCAGGTTCTGGCTGTTCTCGGCAATGCGGAGGATGTCTTTGAACACGGATCGCCGCAGGGCGTCCAGCCGATTGCGGGGCAGATCGAGGATCCGGCCCGGAACCACGTCGGGCGCTTCGGCGTACATCATGTCGCCCACGTGACAGACGGCGATCTCCTTGCCGCGGTCCCTGGCGATCCGGGCGACCCGTTCAATGAAGGGCTTCTTGTCACAGCCCACTTGCCCGGTCATCACCGCCCGCACGCCATCGTGCTGGCGTTTGCCGAAGAGAGGCCCGGTCTCTGCCCGCGACATAATTCATCTCCCGTGGACACGGAGGCTGCATCCTACCGAGGTGCCTGGCGCGGGTCAAACGAAGGTTCGCGAACACAAGGGCGGCGTGGATGGGTGCGTGACAGTTCCGGCGGGAACCTTCGGGCGGAGAAGGGGACGGCACCTC
>CAZOIA010000143.1:0-14967 GCA_964579675.1 uncultured Planctomycetales bacterium
AGGTGCCGTCCCCTTCTCCGCCCGAAGGTCCCCGCCGGAACTGTCACGCACCCGGGGGGGCACCCGTTGACCGCCCGGGAAGGGACCGTCGCCTAACCGGCACCGCGCTACGTCATTTCCGGACAAGCACTTACCGCTGGTCCTAGCCACGGAGCGGGTACCCTTGCCGGCCACACGGTTTCGCGCCGGCGGCCCCGGCGGCGGATCCGCCGCTTTCGGCGGGAGAGGGCCGGGCCGACCCGGCGGAATCGTTCGAGCTGGAACCCCGCTGCTACCGCTATCATCGGTCGCCGAATGTCGGGTCTTTTCCCAAGCTCCACCCGTATTCCTGCCGATGCCTTGCTCATGCTACGAGGAGCATGGGGAAACAGTTCAGCCCCGAGCCGGGCCGTCCGATAAATGAGATTGGATCATGCCAAGCTTATTGCGCGATGAGCGGACACCTTGCGTCATCGTCGGCGCAGGCGGCCACGGGCGGGTTGTGCTCGATATCCTCATGCGCACCCGGCAGCACAAGGTAATCGGATTCCTGGACTCGAACCCCGCCTTGCATGGCCGCCGGATGGACGGGGTGCCGATTCTGGGCGACCTGAATGCCCTGCCCGACCTGCAATCCCAGGGCGTCGCCGGGGTGGTGGTGGCGATCGGGGACAACGGGACCCGCCGGGCCTTCGCCGAAGAGGTCGAGCACCTCGGGCTCGACCTGATCAATGCGATTCACCCCTCGGCCAATCTGGCCCACAACGTGAGCCTCGGCCGGAACGTGGTGGTGGCGGCCGGCGCGTTGGCCTGCGCTCATTGCCAGATCGGGGACTCGGCAATTCTCAACACGGGCTGCATCGTGGACCACGAGTCGATGATCGGCACCGCAGTCCACATCTGCCCCGGGGCCCGGCTTGCAGGACGAGTCACCGTACAATCGGGTGCGTTTGTCGGGATCGGCGCCACCGTCCTGCAGGGGCTGCGGATCGGATGCGAGGCGGTCGTGGGCGGCGGCGCGGTCGTGATCCGCGACGTGGAGCCCATGGCCACGGTCGTCGGCGTCCCAGCACGGACGCTTCGAGAAGCACCTGAATATGAAGAGTTCTTCGAGATGATGGTGCCTGCGTCCCTTAGTGGCGGCGTCCCCGCCGCAGGGCCCTCTCACTGACGGGCCGGGACGGCTCTTTCCGGGCCAACCAAGCAGACACGATGGAACGCAGGTGGGGCAAATCCAGCACGTTGAAGTGGGTCCTGACCGCCTCGATCGGTTCGCCGCGCTGGGTGATGTTCCGCTCGTGGATCGGCCCGAGTTCTCCTGAGGCGCCCGTGAGGTAGCCCACCCCGTATGGATTCAGCCCCATGACCCGGACCGCGGTGGCGTCAACCGCGGTCAGGTTCCGTCCCATGATGACGCACTTCGCCCGTTTCGCCGAGCCCATGATGGGCCCGTCGCCTTCCATGCCTACGATACCATCGACGATCGTGAGCGCGGGCTTGACCGTTGCATTGATGTCCAGGATCGAGTTGTCGATCCCCTGATGATGGAGGATGTTCTTCGGCCAGCCGTACACAATACCCGGCATCACGCCGAACAGGTTCTTCATCGCGCACGTCACGCCGGCCCAATGATGGGTCTTGAGCTTGGGCACGGAAACCACCCAATCGACGTCGAGGGCCGTTTTCGGCAGGTAAAGTGACCCGAGTGACGTCCAGTGGCCGGCGTTGTTCACCCCGACGAACTCGTCGTGATTCAAATCGAAGAAGGCGGCGTCCGCCTCCTCCAGGGCCCGGCCCATCCCCGACTCATCCAGAACGAGCAAGCTGTCGCGGCGATGGCCCTGGGCCTCAGCAACGATCACCTCCCGCGCATCGAGGCGGCGGAACACCTCGATCGCGGCGAGGATCACGGCCGGGTCCGTGTTGACGTGCGTCCGGCCGGTGCTCGCCTCGACCAGGTTGGGCTTGAGCAGAATGCGCTTGCCGCGGACCTCCCGGCGATCGATGCCCAGTTCCTTGACTCCATCGCCAACCAGGCTGACCAGGTCGGCGTCGTACCCGGGAGCCTTGGCGATAACGACATCCGCCCGCAGCCCACGCTCATGCCGCTTCCACTGGCGAAGGCCGGTCAGAACTCCGCCGGTCAGCAGCAGCGCGCCGCCAACTCCGAATACCTCCCGGCGGGAAGGCTTCCAACCGTGGGCGGGGCCTGTTCGCTTATCGTTCGCCTCATCCATGCGGGTCACCCGTCGTTACTCGGACCAGAGGGCAACTTTCGACGGCGGCCAGCAGCAGCAACGTGTCGTACAGTGTGTTCGGTTGTTCGTTCCTCGTGCGAACGGCGCACCGGGCTAGCCGACTTCGAGCGTCATTAGGGCGTGAGTTCCAGGCCGTCAGTCCGATAAATCCCCATCCGACGGACAACGGCGAGCGGACGTCCCGCAGCGCGGGCGTCAAATAGGCAATCGACGCGTCGATCGGGGCTGCGCTTCGTTCGCCGGCCAAGGCGCTCAGAACGATTCCGGTGGTGGCCACGAACGGTCGTAACGTGCTGTCGAACACACGCGTATTGCCGTAGTTCCAGCCGCCGCTCGGGAGGGTCCGGTCCAGTAGAAGCCTCACCCCTTCGCGTACGCGCGGATGGGCGGCCTGGCCGACCGCTCGCAGGGCGAGGATTGCGTAGGCCGTCGGCTCGGCCCACGAATGTGTGCCTTCAACCCAAGGCCATCCCTGAAGCGTTGTGTCATGTCCAACTTCGTCCGTAGGGGGCAGGCGGCACCCCCGGGTGGCCAGCAACCAGTGTGCTGCTTTCTCGATGTCCGGCTCGTGGCGAGGGCCGACGCGCTCGCGGCCACAGACCCACGCCAACACCGCCAGACCGGTCGGCCAGGCCGGGGAGGAGACCGCCGAGGACACCGGTACACTCCCGTCCGGACGTCGAACATTCGACAGCCACGCCAGCCCGTTCTCGAACCGTTGCGGTTCCACACCGTGAGCCGCCAGGGCGATGCAAGCCATCGATGTCGGCTCGGCGCAAGATGATGTCCCAGGCCGATAGCCCCACCCTCCGTCAGGGTTCGCGCCGGCAAGCAGACCGTCAATGCACTCGTTCGACCACGTCACAGACACACCCGTAGACACCGGTCAGTCATCGTCCGCGGCCCGGCGGCACTTTAGGGGCGGGCCGGTGCCCGACCGCGTCAGGCACGACACGGCACGACTCAGTCCCCAGTATTGATATCTACCTCGGGTGCCCGTGTCGGCGCCCCGCTCCCGCACCGGCTTGTGAAACCGGGCAAGGTCCGCGGTAACGCACCGATAAAAGCCGCCTTGCCAGACCGATTTCCTCGGATACCGGACCTGGGACTTGATCTGGCAGTTTTTTCTGGCGAATCGGTTGCCTCTGCGCGTTTTGTTTTTTATGTTCGAGGCAGCTTTCGACGATCACCGGTTGAGGAAAAGTGGAAAAGCTCCCAACTCGCCGTGGCAGCGAAAGATGAACCAGCCGCCACGACCCGCAGACAGGTTCGTCCGGGGTAAGTCGGCACAGGCGGACCCATCCGGCCCGAGCAACGATGACGTGACGCCGGCTGAGGAACACCGCGGGTTTCCGTCGGACGCGTGGTCCGACACGTAAGGCATAACGTGCTTGGCCAGTGGACAGGGAGAGACGCTGGCGGGCAAGCTTTCCGTTGGGGTAAGCAAACAAGGAAAGGAAAGGTAAACGATGAAGGCAGTGATTGAGAGAACGAAGAGCTTCCTGGTAAGCGAAGATGGCCCCACCGCGACTGAGTATGCGGTCATGCTGGCGCTGATCATTATTGCAGCGCTGACAGCCATCACCTCGCTGGGGACGAAGGTCAGCACGATCTTCACCAACGTGGACAACGGCCTCAGTGCCACGCCGGCAGGGACGGGCACCGGCACCGGGACCGGCACCGGCACCGGCACCGGCACTTAATGGGCTGAGTCTCTCAGGCCCGGCCCGGATGTGACGGCTCGTTGCTGACCCGCTGACGGGTCCGGGGATCACCTGAGGATGAAGCGGATCACTGGTGTGGGGCGTCCGTCCAGGGGGGCGGGCGCCCGCACCTGCTGTTAGAGGATCCGTGCCCGGAGGGGGTGGTTGCTGACTGTTCTACCGCACTCCGCAACGAGAAGCGACAAAGGGAGCGACAGTAGTATGCCTATACCTATGCCGTTCGAGTATTGGGTGACGACGTGCGCGATCATGGTTCCCGGCATCCTGTGGGCGTCGTGGACCGATTACAAGGAGCATCGGGTTCCGAACTGGCTGAATGCGGCCATTGCCGCTGCGGGTTTCACGGCCCAGGGCTGGTTCTTCGGCTGGGAGGGCCTGGCGACGGGCGCGTTCGGGCTGCTGGTCGGGTTTGCCGTGCTGATCATCCCCTGGTTGATGAACGGTATGGGGGCGGGCGATGTCAAGCTGATGATGGCGATCGGCGTCTGGCTGGGGCCCGGGCTGACGTTGTTCTCGTTCTGTGTCGGCGGGGTGATCGGCGGGATCGTTGCCGTGGTCATGATCCTTGCCACCGGCCGGTTCTGGAAGGCGTATGCCAACATGGCGACGATCGCCTGCAAAATCTCCAGCCGGTCCACGATCTTCAGCGAGTTCGGATCAGCCAGAAGCTTCGGGGACACGTCGCAGTTGTTGCCTTACGGTGTGCCGCTCACGATCGGCACACTGATGGTGTTCTTTGCCGGCCAGAGAATGCTGAGCTAGGAGGCGAAACATGATCACGGCGTGGATGAGAGGCAGGGCGCGTCGGGGCCGGAGCCCAGGGGCGCTCCGCCGCGGGGCGGCGGTGGTCGAACTGGCGGTGGTGACGCCAATCCTGTTAACCATGCTTTTCGGGGTGATGGAGTTCGGGTGGGCGTTCATGGTCCGTGAAACACTTACCCACGCCACGCGGGAAGCGTGTCGCGTGGCCGTGCTGCAGGGCGCCACGGCCACGGAGGCGCAGGCCCGCTTTGCCCAGGCCATTGCCCCGACCGGGATCACCACCACCGCTCAAGTGACTTACGTGGACACTGATGATCCACCGGATGCAGTCAACGATATCGCGGTTGTCAGCGTGAGCGTGCCCTATTCGGACGTCTCGATTACGGGCGTCGGCTCGTTTCTGGGCATCCAGACAACCACCATCAATGCGACCTGCTCGATGCGGATCGAAGGAGTGAACTGAAAGCGCCCGGGCTGAGGCCTGAAGGAGCATGAGAGATGAAAAGTCGAGCGATAATCCCGCTTCTGGTGGGGCTGGGAATCGGCCTGTTTGCCGTCAAGAGCTTCCTCGGCGTCCTGAAGAAGGCCAGGGGATCGGGCTCGGCCGAGACGGTTGCGGTGGTGCGGGCCAAGAGCAACATTGCCCCGACGGTGGAGCTCAAGGAAGGGATGGTGGAGACGGCCCAGGTCCCCAAGACGCTCGTACCTCAGGGCGCGTTTAGCGACCCGAAGAAGGTTGTCGGTCGCGTGACCAGCGGGATGGTGCCGGCCGGGGCCCCGGTGGTGCCGGCCTTGCTGGCACCCGAAGGCACGCTACCGGGCCTGTCCTCGCGCGTTCCGGAGGGCTACCGCGCGGTGGCGGTACAGATCGATGAGATCGCCGGCGTAGCGGGGTGGCTCAAACCCGGGTGCCGGGTGGACGTGGGGATCGTCATGGGCTCCAGCAAGAATCCAAGCATCAGTAAAGTCATACTGCAGAATGTCGAAATCCTCGCCGTGGGCCAGACCGTCAAGGCCGACGGGGCAAAGGCATCGGTAACCCGGTCCGTGACCGTGCTGGTGACACCAGAGGACGCGACCAAGCTTCACCTGGCCTCGACGAAAGGCAGATTGCGGTTGGCGATGCGGAATTCGGCTGATTTCGAGGAACCGCGGCCCAAGATCGTGACGATCAGGGATCTCCTCCAGGACGGGGCTCCGAAGAAAGACGACGAGGAAGGCCCCTCGCTGCTGAGCCGGTTGTTGGCCAAACTCCCCAAGATCGGCTCGGGAGAAACCGATGAATACGCTAAACCCGAGACCCCGAAAGTTGCGATACCGGTTCCCGTGCAACTGGCGGCCGCACCGCCCAATCGGGAGTGGGTGGTTGACGTGTTATCGGGCCCCAAGTCCTACCAGTTGCGATTCGACTCGGACCGGAGCGATGCCCGGCAAATAGGCGGCCAGTCCAATCGATCGGCTGCCAGGTCAAGTAATTCGGGACCGCGTGTCGATGCTCCCGCCCTAGGAGGCAATGCGGCGGATTCCAGAGGCACGGCCCGCGAGGTCGGCGGCGTTTCTGCCCCGTCCGAGGACCGGGATGACATGAGGTCTGATGACCGCGATGAAGCGGGCGAGGATCTGGAAGAATCGGGGTGATCGCGTGCCAAGCGATGGAGCCTAGAGCATGACGAGACACACGGACGGCCTTGCGATGACTTGTTCAAGGACGAACCACGGACCGAAGCCGCCGCCGGGCGGGGGACATCGGCGGTGGCTGGCGTGCGTAACGGCAATTCTGCTGGCATCATCGGATGTGGGGCAATCCCAGCCGGCGACGCAACCAACTGACCAGGGGGATTCGCCGACGCAGAAGTCGAGCGCCTCCCTCGTGCTCAAGGGCGAGAATGGCAACCTGTGGGCCACCATCCAGGTGGGTGAGGTCGCGCGGGAGCCCGTCGTCATTCCCGTCGGGACCAGCACCGTGCTCGACGTGAATGCACCCGTCAGGCGGGTGGAAGTCGCGACGCCGGAGGTGGCTGAACTGAAGGTCTTGTCCCCCCGGCAGATACTGATGACCGGTCAGGAGGCGGGTACGACCCAGGTCATCCTGTGGGATGAGAACGACAGGCGACTCGTGTTTGCGGTGCAGGTGGAGCCGAACCTGACCCAGCTCAAGGAGGCCATCCGGAGAACCGCCCCCGACGCCGAGGTCGAGTTCCGGGTCGTCAGGGGCGTGCTCATTCTGTCGGGGCGGGTATCCAACACCGACGACGCCCGACGGATCACCGAGATCGCCAGCATTATCTGCCCCAAGCTGCAGAACCACTTGACCGTGGTCGGGCAACAGCAGGTGCTGTTGCGATGTACGGTGGCGGAGGTCAGCAGGTCAGCGGTCCGCCAACTGGGGGTCGATGCCTGGGCGTCGTTCGAGGAGAACGCCCCGAGAATCACGGCAAACCAGCTCGCAGGCGTTGACACTTCCCTGATTGGTCCCACGGCAGGGATGCCCGGGGCGGGAGGGACGGCATTCTTCGGCAACCGTTTCCTCTTCGGGTCTGACGCCGGCGGTTTCCAGATCACCCAGAGTTCTCAAAGCCTGCAGATGCAGCTCTTTGTGCGTGCCATGCAGGACAACGGGCTGCTGAAAGTACTTGCTGAGCCGAACCTGGTTGCGATGAGCGGCCAAAAGGCGTCGTTCCTGGCTGGCGGCGAGTTCCCGGTCCCGGTTCCGCAGGAGCGGAATATTACCATCGAGTGGAAGCGGTACGGGGTCCGGCTCGAGTTCGTGCCGACCGTGATCGGCCAGCAGATGATCCGCCTAAGCGTCGCTCCCGAGATCAGCGAGATTGACTACTCCAACGCCGTTCAACTTGAAGGGTACGTCGTCCCCGGAGTGACGCAGCGCCAGGCGATGACCACCATCGAACTGCCCGGCGGCAGCACGATTGCCATCGCGGGTCTGCTTAGTGAGCAACTGCGAGGATCAATCAGCAAGATTCCCGGGTTGGGTGACATACCGGTCCTCGGGGCGCTGTTTCGTTCCTTGGACTACCGGAGAAACCTGACCGAGCTGGTGATCCTGGTGACCCCGGAACTGGTCACCTGCATGTACCCGGACCAGGTGCCTGCCGTTCCCGGTCAACAAGATGTAACGGTGCCCAACGACTGGGAGCTTTACGGCCTCGGGATGTTGGAAGGCAAGCCGATCCCGGAGGATCCGTCTCGACGGACGGCCCTTCGTACGGAGATCAAGCCTCACTATCGGAAGTTCGCCGGTCCCCCGGGGCAAATGTCGCTGCACGGACCATGGGGTGTTGCAGAGCCTTCGGAAACGGTTGAATGAGAGGGGAGCCCCACGCGGGCGGCCCGCACTGGGCCCACGCCGCGACACAGGGAAAGGGACAAGTTTCGGCTGGGTGCTCTCGGAAGCCATTTGCCGACGGGGTAAGACTTTGGAAAGAAGCGGAGGGCATGAGATGAAGAGCATTCAGCCATGCAGGAAAGGGACACACGGTCGGCGTCAGGGTCGTGGTGATCGCCGGGGGGCGGTGGCGGCTCAGGTGGCGATCTGTCTGACGGCGTTGGTGGGGTTCACCGCTCTTACGATCGACGTGGGGCACATGTACAACGTGAGGGGCGAGCTCCAGCGGTCGGCGGATGCCGCCGCGCTCGCCGCGGCCGCCGAACTCGGCGACTGGAGTACCGGGAATCCCAAGACGAACGCCGACACCGTCGCTCAGTACTTCGCGAACGCCAACTCCGTACTGGGCAGCGGGGTCGGGCTGGACACCGTCAGTGAGACCACGCGGGACGTGACCTTTGGCCGGGCCTCGGTGGACCCGGCCACCAACAAGTACGTCTTCACGCCTGACCCGGACGAGCTGTACCCCAACGCGGTCCGGGTGCGCGTCCGCCGGACCGCGGGTTCGCCGAGCGGGCCGGTGTCGATGTTCTTCGCCCAGATCTTCGGGATGTCGACAAGCGACGTGTCCGCCCAGGCCACGGCGGTCCTTACGCCGCGGGACATCGCGTTTGCCCTCGATTTGTCCACGTCACACAACGACGACAGCTCCTTACGCTCGTATAAGAACACTGAGATCGCCAACAAGGACGTCTGGGAGGCGCTGGCCGATACTGAAGCGGCGCTCGACCCGCAGACCGACTCGCTCGGTTTCCTTTCAGAGATCTCGGTTCTCGACAACGGCGATGGCACCTCGACCGTGACGGTGGCTCTGACGAGCGAGAGTGCTCCGAAGGCGCTGAGCCACGTCACGTTCGGCCTGCCGTCGGCTGCCCAGGCGAGCGTGGAAGCAACCGCCTGGACTGACGGTGATTATGACAGCCCGAGTTGGGGCCTCGATCCCACCACCGGGGTGACCGGGCTGAAGTTCGACGCAATCGGCGACGGGCTGGGCGAGGACGGCGTGGTTGAGACGCATCACTTCTCTTTTGCCATTGACAACGAGGACCTATCCCAGGTGCAAATGGGCGTCGCAACCAAAGCCGGCCCAGGTGTCGATACCTCCGTATCCTACAAGCTGGTGCCGGAGGTGACGCTCGGGAACCTAACGGACTGGGGTGACGAGGTTACCGGCCCGGGCTGGGACTTCGCGAACGACGACGGCCTGGTCCGCCTGCGGAAGGGCAGCAACTGGGGTCTATCCACCACCTGGCTCAGTCAGACGTTGGAGGCTAAAGGCTACGGGACTTACACCACGGCGGAGAAGGACGCCATCAACAGCAGTGCTTATGACAGCAGCACGAGCTACTACCGCCGCCGGGTTCTGGTGGGGCTGGGCATTTATCGGTGGAAGAGCGGCAAGTCCGGCGGCCAACCGGGGGGGGACGGGAACGGCTACATCGCCAGCACCGAAGTGGAGGCGATGGTGAATTACCCTGGTAAGTCCAGCAACCCGGATACGTTGTGCAAGCAGGTGGGCGGCAGTTGGGACGACTACATGGACTATGTCAAGAGCAGCAGCTCCAGTATGTGCAGATACAGCCCGAGCAGCCAGCTCTACGGGGATTCCGGTCTCCAGTGGCGGTATGGGTTGAAGACTTTCGTCGACTTCCTGCAGGAGAAAGAATACGGCGACAGCCTCTCTCCTGGACTGGCCGGCTCGCCCCAGCAGCCGATGGGGGCGGTCGCGGACGCGGTGAAGGAGTGCTTTGACATCATCCAGGGGCTGCAGGGGGGGGACCTGGTCGGGCTGGCGAGCTATGCGACGTGTGGGTACGGCCCCGGGGACAAACCCAGCAACATGTCGTGGTTGACGGCGGTCAGCACCGAGGAGGAGCAACAGGCGATGGAAGACCTGATTGACCAGTTGCAGCCGGGCATGTGGACCACCAACACCAACATTGCACAGGGGATCGACAAGGGCATCGATGTGCTGTTCAACAGCCCGGATGCCAGGTCCAACGCGGCCAAGGTTCTGGTCCTGCTCACGGACGGCATCGCCAACCAGACCCGGTCGAATCCGACGTATTACAGCACGTACCAGGCCAAGACCGACGCCCGGACCGCCGCGGCTGAAGCCCGCGCCCAGGGGGTCCGGATCTACACCATCAGCGTCGGGGGCAACGCCGATCAGGAGCTGATGAAGCAGATCGCCGACGGCGACTACCCCACCGCTGAGCCATACGTGCACTATGACGTGGACAATCACTTCCACGCCGAGGGGAGCGTTGCGAGTTACCGGGCGACCTTGCAGGACATCTTCCAGAAGTTGGGCGGGGCCAGGCCCGTGATGTTGATCGAATAGAGTCCGTTGCGGCGCGTGTCGGGCTCCGATCAGTTCGGGGTCCGACACGCGATCGTTGTTGTTGACAGAAGTTCGGGAATGGGGACAGGCAGGCGTTTCAGAGCAAGGCATGTGGCACCTGAGCCGGCGTGCCCGGCGGCACGACCGGTTCGTCTTGCGCGCCGGGCGTCGGCGCGGAGTGTGGGGACGGGTGCACGGGAAGCAGCGAAGCCATGAGGCAGTCGGTTCGTGTCATCGTGTTCAACGGCGACGAGGACTACGCCGCCGCGGTCCGCGCCGACCTGCTGAGCATACCCGGCCTGCAGATCGTGGCCGAGGTGGACGAACTGACGCTGGTTGAGCAGGCGGTTGCCCAGTTCCCGGCTGAGATCCTCCTGGTTCACCTCGATCCCCTGCCGGACATGGCCTTGCCGGTGGCGGCCTCGATCGCCAGGGCAAACGAGAAACCGGCGGTGTTCGTGATCTCCGAGAGCACCGAGGGTCAGCACGTTCTGACCGCGATGCGGGCCGGGGTGCGGGAGTTCCTGACCAAACCGCTCGATCGGATCCTGCTGACCGAGGCGATCGAGAAGTTGATGGCCGAGCAGGAGTCATCGGTCGAGCGGGGCAGGCTGGTGTCGATCCTCGGAACGATCGGGGGGGCGGGGGCGTCGATGCTGGCGGTGAACCTGGCCACGGAACTGCAGGAAGCCGCGAAGAAGCGACCGGCAGCAGTGGTGGACCTGGATTTCCGGTACGGCCAGCTCGGGACCATGCTTGACCTCCAGGCCAACTACACCATCGCCGACCTGTGCGATACGCCCGAGCAGTTGGATGCGGACGTCATCGAAAAGGCGATGGTCAAGCACAGCACGGGGGTGCATCTGCTGGCGCGTCCGAACCTGTTCTCCCAGGCGGACCAGATCACCGCCGCCCATTGCGCCGCGGTCCTCAGTTCGCTCCAGCAGATGTACGAGTTCGTCGTAGTGGACGGTCCGATCCGGTTCGATCCGGGCGGGCTGTCCGTCCTCGACCTGGCGGACGTGAACCTGTTGGTCATTCAACTGCTGGTCACCAGCGTTCGCAACGTTCACCGGATGCTCGATGAACTCCGCGACGGCGGGTACAACCTGGACCGGTTCAAGTTAATCTGCAACCGGATCGGGAGGGAGTCCGCCCACCTGGAGATCGGGCACGTGGAGGAGACGTTGAAGCGGAAGATCGACCACCAGATCCCCGACGACTGGAAGACGGTGAGTTCAGCCATCAACATGGGCGCCTCGCTGGCCGAGTTCGCGCCGAAGTCGAAGGTTCGGGCGGCAATTCGCGAACTGGCTGAACACATCGCCGACCCGGAAGGGGCAACGTCGGAAGCGGCAGCAGGAAAGGGTGGATTCTTTGGCAGGATCTTCAGCGGGACCTCGTAAACCGGTGGAGGCCGGCTTGACCCGCTGATACGTCCGATACGGGGTGAGTCTATGTTTGGCAAGGTCAGGACGCCTGTCTTACCGAAGAATCCCAACCAGGCAAAAACGGGCAAATCCGTTCTCGGACCCCGGCCGGGCGATGACCGGGCCGAATCGCCGGCATCTCAGCCTGCCGCCCCGCCGCCCGAGAAACCCGAGGCCAAGCCCCGGCCCGTGGACGACGAAAAACTCGAGAAATACTACGCCCTCAAGACGCGAATTCACCGCAAGCTCGTCGAGCAGCTCGATCTCGCCGCCATGAACAACGACGACCCGACGATCCGGGATCAGGTCGGCGAGGTGATCCTCAGTCTATGCGAGCAGGAGGACACCCTGCTCAACTACAACGAGCGGCAGAAGCTGGTCAAGGAGATCCTGGACGAGACCTTCGGGCTGGGCCCCCTCGAAATGCTGTTGAACGATCCGTCGATCAGCGACATTCTGATCAACGGTCCGCGACAGGTCTATGCCGAGCGCAAGGGGAGGATGGAGCTGACGAACGTGCAGTTCCGGGACAACCGGCATCTGATCCACGTGATCGACAAGATCGTCAGTGCGGTGGGGCGGCGCTGTGACGAGGTGAGTCCGATGGTCGATGCCCGCCTCAAGGACGGCTCGCGGGTCAACGCGGTCATCCCGCCCCTGGCCCTGAACGGCCCCAGCGTGTCGATCCGGCGGTTCGGTAACGATCCCATCACCTGGGATGATTACATCCAGTTCAAATCGTGCACCCCGGAGATGGTGGAGTTCCTGCAGGCGTGCGTAATCTCCCACCTGAACATCATGATCATCGGCGGAACCGGGTCCGGCAAAACGACGCTGCTCAACAACATGTCATCGTTCATCCCGGAGTCGGATCGGGTCGTGACGATCGAGGACGCGGCCGAGCTGCGCCTCCGCCAGCCCCACGTCGTCCGGCTGGAGACCCGCCCTCCGAACATCGAGGGCAGGGGCCAGATCACGATTCGAGACTTGCTGATCAACAGCCTGCGGATGCGCCCGGATCGGATCGTAGTTGGCGAGTGCCGAGGTCCCGAGACGCTCGACATGCTCCAGGCAATGAACACGGGGCACGACGGGTCGCTCACGACCCTGCACGCGAACAGCACCCGCGACACGGTTCAGCGGGTCGAGACGATGGTGATGATGGCGGGGTTCGATCTCCCCGTCCGGGCGATCCGTCAGCAGTTCGCCTCCGCCATTCATCTGATTGTCCAGGCCCAGCGGCTCACCGGGGGGCCGAGGAAAATTACCAGTGTGACCGAGGTGACGGGCTTGGAAGGTGAGGTCGTCACCATGCAGGACATCTTCGCGTTCCAGCAGCAGGGAATCGACAGCACGGGCAAGGCCTACGGGCAGATCGTCGCCTCCGGGCTCCGCCCGACGTTCCTGGACCGCCTGGCGCACTCGGGATGCAAGATCAGCCCCAGCCTGTTCGAGCGGCAGGTGCTGATGAGCGACAAGGCAGAATGATGAACGATGAACGATGAACGATGAATGATGAATGATGAATGACGAATGAAGAATCAGGAACTGAAAGGCAAAGACTGATCGCTAGTTCATTCATCACTTAAGCGTTCGTCATTCATCGTTCAAGCACTCAAGGGGCAGGCAATGGGATCGATTCTACTTCTGCTCATGCCCGTCGCCGGCGCCATGCTGCTGGCGCTGGGGATCTTCCAGGTCGTGATGGACCTGCGCACCAGCAAGCAAAAGAAGATTGTCGATCGACTGGATGAGTTTCGGAGCAAGAGCAGCCAGATCGACGTCAAAGAGTCGTTGCTGCGCAAGCGGGCGGATGACCGCCAGGAAGGCTTCCTGGAGTCCGTGGTTGCGAACCTGCAGGTGGTCAGCAAGCTGGAGCGCTTGCTGCAGCAGGCCGACGTTGACTGGTCGGCGTCGCGGCTGCTCGTGAACTTGGCGGGATTGTCGGTTCTGGCCGGCGCGGTTCTGCTGTTCGTCAAGGTCGCCCCGGTTGTCTGTCTGGTGACCGGTGTGGCGGTCTTCGGGGTGCCTTTTCTCTGGCTGCTCCGCAAACGGAAGAAGCGGGTCAGGCTCATGGTGTCGCAGTTGCCGGACGTTTTCGAGCTGATGGGCCAGGCCCTGAGGGCGGGGCACGGACTGGCCAGCGCGATCCAGCTTATCAGCCAGCAGATGCCCCAGCCGATCGGCGGAGAGTTTGCCCGGGTTTTCCACGAACAGAACCTCGGCATCACGGTCGAGGATGCCCTGCTCAACATGGCGAACCGGCTCGATCAGATGGACATACGGTTCTTCGTGACCGCGGTGCTGATCCAGCGGCAGACGGGGGGCGACCTGGCTGAGATCCTCGACAAGATCGGAAAGGTCATTCGTGATCGAATCCAACTGTTCGATGTGGTGAAGGCGCTGACCGCGGAGGGCCGCCTCTCGGGGTGGGTCTTGCTCCTTCTGCCCGTGGTCTGTTTCGCGGCCATGTGCTACATCAACCCGGTTTACGCCCGCGAACTGACCGACACCGAGAGCGGGCGAATGATGCTCGGGTCCGCAATCGCGATGGACCTGATGGGTATGGCCATGATCAAGAAGATCGTCAATATCAAGGTGTGAGACGATGAGCGAGCTTTCAATACTGGCGGTATTGGCGGTTGTGAGCATCGGTATGATCATCTACTCCCTCATGCCTTCAAGTAAGGAGGAAGAGGAACATCTGAAGCGCCGGATGGCCGGTAAGCGGGCTGAACAGAACGATGCGGCAAAGGCCAAATCCGGGACCTCCGCCGCCCGGCAGATGTTGGAGAAGGTAGCCCCGTACGCGATGAAGCCGGTCATGCCTCAAAACGAGGAGGAGATGACCACGCTCCGGCAAAAGCTGGCCCAGGCGGGGTTCCGGGGTGAGTCGGCCACCCGCTACTTCCTGGCCAGCAAGACGATCGCGGGGATTTCCCTGGCCGTGGCGGCGCTGCTCGTCGGCCTGGGCAGCACGCTGCCGGCCAAGCAGTTGTTCGGCATCGTTATCTTCGCGGGTGGGGCCGGGTTCCTGTTTCCGAACTTCTGGCTGTCGTTCGCCCAG